>CAZYOU010000019.1:0-40513 GCA_964649315.1 uncultured Stakelama sp.
TGACGCAGTTCGACATGAAATA
Organism: uncultured Stakelama sp.; assembly: GCA_964649315.1. Classification (GTDB taxonomy): domain Bacteria; phylum Pseudomonadota; class Alphaproteobacteria; order Sphingomonadales; family Sphingomonadaceae; genus Sphingomonas. The sequence goes on from CAZYOU010000019.1 coordinate 23, forward strand.
TGTCGAGGCGGCGGGGCTGGTGAAGTTCGATTTCCTCGGGCTGAAAACGCTGTCGGTGCTGAAAAAGGCGCAGCAGATGCTGGCCGCGCGGAGGATCTCGGTCGATCTTGATGCGCTCGAATGGGATGACGAGGCGGTCTACAAACTGCTCCAGCGCGGCGACACGGTTGGTGTGTTCCAGCTCGAATCAGAAGGGATGCGGCGCACGCTATCGGCGGTCCGCCCTTCGAACTTCGGCGACATTATCGCGCTCGTTTCGCTCTATCGGCCGGGGCCGATGGACAATATCCCGAGCTTCGGCCGCCGCAAAAACGGCACCGAGGCGATCGATTATCCTCATCCGCTGCTCGAGCAAATTCTCGCCGAAACCTATGGCATCTTCGTCTATCAGGAACAGGTGATGCAGGCCGCGCAGGTGCTGGCCGGTTACTCGCTCGGCGGTGCTGATCTGTTGCGCCGCGCGATGGGCAAGAAAAACCAGGCGGAGATGGACGCGCAGCGGGCGACCTTTGTCGATGGCTGCCTGAGCGTGAACGGCATTCCGGCCGCCAAGGCCAATGAGCTGTTCGACTTGATCGACAAGTTCGCCGGATACGGCTTCAACAAGTCGCACGCTGCGGCTTATGCGTTGCTCGCCTATCAGACCGCGTGGCTAAAGGCGCATTACCCCGAGGATTTCTTCGCGGCATCGATGTGTTTCGACATGACGCTCACCGACAAATTGGGCATCTTCACCGATGATATGCGGCGCATGGGCGTTGCGATCTTGCCGCCCTGCATCAACGCCAGCGATGCCGAGTTTACCGTTGAGGCAACCGCTGATGGCCTCGCGGTCCGATATGCGCTCGCCGCGCTGAAATCGGTGGGTGAGGGCGCGATGGAACGCCTGGTGGCGGAGCGGACCGAGAACGGCGCTTTCACGTCGCTCGACGATCTCGCCGCCCGCGTCGATCCGCGTCTGCTCAACAAGCGTCAATTGGAAACCCTCGCGGCGGCAGGGGCGTTCGACGCGATCGATGCCAACCGCGCTGGCATTTTTGCCGCCGCCGAGACGATCCTCGCTGTCGCCGCGCGGCTCCATGATCAGCGGACCAGCGGGCAGGGCGGGCTGTTCGGTGAGAGCGAGCCTTCATCGGGGGCCTCGATCAAGCTGCCGTTCTCCGCGCGCTGGACGCTGGCGCAGCGGATGGATCAGGAGAAAGACGCGTTCGGCTTTTACTTCTCGGCCCATCCGGTCGATCGCCACCGTCACCTCGCCAAAATGTACGGCGCGCGCAGCTATGTCGGGCTCGGCGAGCTCAACATTCCCGATGATGGCACGCGCGGCGGTGCGACGATGGCCGTGCTGGTCGAGGACGCGAAATGGCGAACCTCAGCCAAGGGACGTCGCTATTTGATGGCGACGCTGTCCGATGCGTCTGGGCAGTTCGTCGCGACCTGCTTCGACGATTCGGTCGCTGCCGATCTCGAGGAGGCCGCCCGAAACGGGAGCTGCGGCATCGCGACCGTTGAGCTCGATCGTCGGCCCGGTGAGGAGACCCCGCGCGTCACGATCAAGCGGCTGCAACTGTTCGAACATCTGGCGAGCACCGCACGGATGGTGATAGAAATCACGATCGCCGAGCCGCGCGCCGTGGGAGAGCTTGGTGCGCTGATCGCCGAAGCACGCGGGGCGCGTGGTGAGGTCTATGTGCGGGCTGCGTTGCCGGATGGCGGGGAGGCGTTGTTGCTGCTTGGGCGCGACTTCCTGCTCGATGGTGAGCTTGCAGGCCGGATCGAGTCGATGCAGGGTGTAAGCCATGTTGCGCTGAGGACCGCCGAGACGAAGCGGTTGGCGCTGGTAGGATAATCCCCGGCTGATACGCCCGGGGTGGGAGAGAATGATGCTGGGCGGAATGCAGGATTTCGAATTGCGCGTGCCGCGGCTGATCGATCATGCCGCGCGCGAACACGGATCGCGTGAGATCGTCACCTACTGGGCGGATGGCAAGGAAACGCGGACGACCTGGGCCGGTATCGCACGCGATGCCAAGAAACTGGCACAAGCACTTGTTAGCATGTGCATGAACCCGGGTGATCGGATCGCGACCCTGGGCATGAATCACAGCCGCCACCTCGCCGCGTGGTACGGCGCGATCGGGATGGGCGGGGTGATCCATACGATCAACCCGCGCCTGTTCGACGAGCAGCTCGTCTACATCGCCAATCATGCCGAAGACCGGGTGCTGCTGTACGACAAGGCGTTCCAGCCGATTGTCGATCGCCTGAAATCGCAGTGGACGACGATCGAGCAGTATATCTGCTTCGATGGCGAGGGGCCGACCAGCTTTGAAGGCATCATCGCGCTGCATGACGGCGATTATGCCTGGCACGAGGGGCCAGAGCGCGACCCGTGTATGCTCTGCTACACCAGCGGCACCACTGGTAATCCCAAGGGCGTGCTGTACGAACATCGATCAACGATGATCCACGCCATGGCGGGGGTGGCCCCGTGGCTGCTCAACATTTCCAGTCAGGCGGTGATCCTGCCGGTGGTGCCGATGTTCCATGCTGCCGCCTGGGGTCTGCCCTTTGCTGGCGCATTGTCAGGCGCGAAGTTCGTCTATGCCTGCGTCAACGATCCGGCGGTGCTGTGCCGGTTGATGAACCAGGAACGCGTGACGCATTCGGCCGGGGTGCCGACCGTATGGCTGTCGATGTTCCAGCATATCGATTCGACCGGCGAAGCGCCGAAATATCTGCAGCAAGTGACGATCGGCGGATCGGCCGCTCCGCGCGCGATGATCGAGCGGATCATGGGCATGGGTGCGCGCGTGGCGCATCTGTGGGGCATGACCGAGACGTCGCCGATCGGCACGGCCGGCGCGCCGCCGCCGCATTGGGACGAAATGAGCCTGGGCGAGCAGCTCGACATGATTTCCAAACAGGGCAGTATTCCCTTCGGTGTCGAGCTGCGCGTCGTTGATGACGACGATGTGGAACAGCCGCGCGACGGGGCAAGCTCGGGCCGGTTACAGATTCGCGGACCCTGGGTCATCAAACGCTATTTCAAGGCCGAGGCCGATTGCGTCGATGCCCATAACTGGTTCGATACCGGCGATGTTGCGGTGCTCCACCCCGACGGCACGATGCAGATCACCGATCGGGCAAAGGACGTGATCAAGTCTGGCGGCGAATGGATCAGCTCGGTCGATCTTGAAAATGCCGCCGTCGGCTGCCCCGGCGTGGCAGAGGCCGCCGCAATCGGCGTGCATCACCCCAAATGGGATGAACGCCCGCTGTTGCTGGTCGTCCGCAAGCCCGGCAGCAATGTCAGCGCGAGCGAAATCACCGCGCATCTCGCCAATTATGTCGCGAAATGGTGGTTGCCCGACGAAATCCTGTTCGTTGATGAACTGCCGCACACGGCGACCGGCAAGCTGCTGAAAACCGCGCTGAGGGCGCAGTATAAGAACCACCAGTTGGCAACCGCCTAAGCGCATCACCGCACGCCGGTTGCGACTGCTTACCCGGAGTTGCGGCTGCTCGCGATCGCCTGATTGGTGGCCACCAGTTTTGCGCGCAGGGCAATGCGAAAGCTGCGTTCCAGTGCCGATCCGATATCGGGATTAGCGCCGATATAATCGCGCAGGATTGTCGATTTGATGCACCATAGGCGGGATGCTTCGGTCAACACGACGGTCGCCGTCGCGTCGGTCCCAGTCAGCGCGGTGGCTTCGCCGATCAGGTCGCCCGGCTCGCAACTGCCGACTTGGCGATCGTTCACCAGCACCTGCGCGCTGCCCGCTGCCAGAAAAACCAGCGACTCGATCGGTTTGCCCTGCCGCGTGAGGATTTCGCCTGCCGCGCCGTTCACCCACCACCCCTGGGCGATCAGGTGCCGAGCCTCGCTTGCGGGCAATGCATTGAAAATCGCCGAACGTAATTCGGCTTCCTCAGGCGTGAAGACCACCGCAGCATCGCGGGCAAATGGTTTTGCGATGAGCACCATGCAGACCAGAATGATAACAGCCGCCCATACCAGTGTTACAAAGTCCATCGGTGCTGCAAATGCCCGCAGCCCCAGCAAACCGGCACTAAGCGCGATCAGGATTCGACGAAGCTGCGTGCGTTGCACCAAGGCTGCCCCCAGCAGGCAACCATAGGCACAATTCAGCAGTATCACGTTGGTTGAAAACACCGGCGTCCCCCCTGTCGATGGCAACCATTCTTTTGCATGAAACTATTGGCACCGGGAATAGGATTGTTTTCCCTTCACAGAGGCGGGTTGCCCCCACTTTGGGAAGAACTGCCCCCTGACTCAGCTGAACAAATCGCCTTGTGGCCCGGCGGGCGGTCGAAACAGGTCAGTGCGCAGCTTGATGCGTTGATTGTTCAGGCCCAGTTTGCGACACGCGATCGTGAAGCGATTGCTGAGCAGATCAGCCCATGGTCCGTTCCCGCGCATCCGGGTGCCAAACGCCGGATCATTGTCACGACCGTTTCGTAAGGACTGGATGATCGCCATCACCTTCCCCGCGCGATCGGGGAAATGGGTGTCGAGCCATGCGCGGAAAAGCGGCGCGACTTCCCATGGCAGCCGCACGGGAATGAACGATGCGGAACGCGCACCGGCCAGCGCTGCCGCCTCAAGGATGTGCTCCATTTCATGATCGGTGATCGCCGGGATGACAGGGGAGATCGACACGTTCACCGGAATGCCCGCCGCCGTTAACGCGCGAACTGCCGCCAGCCGCTTGGCGGGTGAGGGCGCGCGCGGTTCCAGCGTCATCGCCAGCCGCACGTCGAGCGTAGTGACCGATATCATCACCGATACGAGTTGCTTCGCCGCCATCGGGGCGAGCACATCGATATCGCGGACTATCCGGTCCGACTTGGTTGTGATCGTCAACGGATGATTGCAGGCGGCAAGTACCTCAATACAGGCCCGCATGATCCCCCAGTCGCGCTCGATCGGCTGATAGGCATCCGTATTGGTGCCGAACGCGATGGGGGCGGGGGCGTAACCACGTTTCCCAAGTTCAGCGCGTAGCAATGCCGGCGCATCGGGCTTGGCGAACAACTGCGTTTCGAAATCGAGCCCCGGCGACAGATCGAGGAACGCGTGGGTTGGCCGCGCGAAGCAATAGATGCAGCCATGTTCGCAGCCGCGATAGGGATTGATCGATCGGTCGAACGGCACATCGGGCGACTGGTTGCGGGTGATGATTGTGCGCGGCTTCTCGACCGTCACGGTGGTGCGCAGTGGCGGCGGGGACCCGTCGATCAGGCCGCGCGAGTCGAGCCAATCGCCATCGGATTCGGTATCCGGCAAACCGAACCGATCGCTGGTTGTATTGATGGTAGCGCCGCGCGCTGGACGCGATCTGTTTTCCATTGACTCGGTTTAGACGAAACTCCAGAACATAAATAGAACAAATTGCAGCGGGAGCTTCGGGAATGGCGCGGTTATATTATCTGGAGCTGCCGGTGGCCGATTCGGGCAAATCGGCAGCGTTCTATGCCAGTGCGTTTGGCTGGGCCTTCACCGATTACGGGCCGAGCTATGCGGCAACCACAAGTGGCGACACCGATATCGGGCTGGATGCCGATGTCGAGCATCGGGTGAAGGCACCGTTGCCGGTGATCGATACCAATGATCTGGAAGCGTCGCTGGCCGCGGTGATAGCGGCGGGTGGAGCGATCGCCGTGCCGATTTTCGCGTTCCCCGGCGGGCGTCGGTTTCACTTCATCGATCCCGATGGCCACGAACTTGCCGTGTCACAGGCGGATGTCGCGCCTGAATGACTGATCAGGCCGCTGGCTGATCAGCCCTGTTCGGCGGCGATGAAGGCCAACAAGGCGGTCTCAAGCGGGTCACGCTGGCCATCGCGATCAATCGCGCCGGATAGCCATGTTTGCTCCGATGGCGTGATGATGTGATCAGCGGCGACGGTTGACTCCCGATCGACTTTTGCTGTCGGCGCCCTGGCATCATGGTTGCCGACCAGAGTAGACGCCATCCGTGATAGAAAGCCGGTCGCGCTCGGTGTCACCTCTGCCATGAAACGGTCAAGCCTGGTGGCATCATCGTGGGAGAGCGGTCGGTAGTGCTGGTGCGCCATCAGGTGATTGCCGACGGCCTGAACGAACAATTTCTGCCATGACGGCGCATTGGCAGCGCCCAGCGTTGCATCCTTCACGCGAAACAGCATTTCCGCCTCAGCGCGGCTGATGATGGCGGCGCCGTCGTCGGCCTGCGCAAACAAGATCCGTCGCAGCAACGATACTTCTGCCTCGGTGATGCATCCCGGATCGATGGTGCCGCCGTCGCGTGTCGGGCCCGATCCCGTGACCACCACCTGCTCGATTTGGGCGATCGCATAGATTTTTAGCGCATCGGGGACGCTGGTTGCATCTTCGAGGACCTTGGCCAGCAGTTCCAGCTCAGCCAATGTGTCAACGCGGCCATCGCGGTCGATCCGCGTCATCAGCCAGGCAGCTTTTGCCTCATCGACATAGCCTTGCGGTGTTTGCTGCCGGACCAGATAGACCGTCATCGCTTCCACAAAAAAGTCGATCCAGTCGCGGGATGTGCTTTTGACGGCACCGTTTAAGTCGAAAATCGCATCGGCCTCGCTCGGGTCGATGTCGCCGTCGTGCCAGACGATCCGGCGCATCTGCAGCGCGTCTTCCGGTGATATCCGCTGCTGATCGCGCAACCGGGCAGTCAGATCGGTAATCGGCGCGGTCATGGCGATATCCCTTGCTGGCGGTATCGCGGAAAATACCGGTCAAGGTTTAACGCATTCCTTACAGCGACGAACCGCCTTCGGTCAGCGTTCCATCAGGCGTGGCATGAGCTCCACGAAATTGCAGGGCCGGTGGCGACTGTCGAGCTGGGTGGACAGGATGCCGTCCCAGCCGTCCTTCACCGCGCCGGTCGATCCGGGAAGGGCGAAGATATAGGTGCCCCGCGCCACCGCCGCGCAGGCGCGTGACTGGATGGTCGATGTGCCGATCGACTGGAAGCTGAGCCAGCGGAACAGTTCGCCAAAACCGGGTATCGGCTTGTCCTGCACCTGCTCGACGGCCTCCGGCGTAACGTCGCGACCGGTGACGCCGGTGCCTCCGGTGGTGATGATGCAGTCGATCTCGGGATCGTCGATCCACCCGTTCAGCCTCGTCACGATGACGGGCACGTCATCCCGCACGATGGCGCGATCCGCCAGCACATGCCCTGCCGCAGTCAGGCGCGCCACCAGCGTATCGCCAGATCGGTCATCAGCGAGGCTGCGGGTGTCAGAAATGGTGAGGACCGCAATCCGAACCGGCAGGAAGGTCAGGCTGTCGTCAATTGGCACTGGCGGTCATCAGTGGCTTGCTGCTGGCCGTAATGCGGACCGCGGTCGGCCCGGGCAAACCGGGGAAGCGCGGCCATAGCCCTTGCGACAGCGCCGCACGGCTTGGCGATGCCGTCTTGCCGCCTTCGCGCTCATACACCCAATAGTTCCGCAGCACCGTCACCACATAGCCGCGCGTTTCCCAGTACGGGATCGATTCGATGTAGAGCAGCGGATCGCCATTATCGCGGACGATCGAATTCCATGCCTCGACCGGCGTCGGCCCGGCATTATAGGCGGCGATCACCTTGGGCAGCAGGCCGCCAGTGGCAGGCTGATCGCGCAGCCATTCGATATAGCTTTGACCGATTTCGATGTTCGTCGACGGCCGGGTGAGCGCCACACGGTCGGCGCGCATGCCGCGATTGCGGCTCATGTCGCTCGCGGCACCGGGGCGCACCTGCATCAAGCCGTAAGCACCTGCCGCGCTGACCACATCGGTGCGAAATTTCGATTCCTGAAGCGTGTGCGCATAGACCAGCGCCTTATCGACGCGCCAACCGCCATCGGGCGTCCAGTTTGGGGCGGGGTAGCGCGCGGCGACGCTGGGCGCGGCACCGGCGGGCGTGTTGTGCGACAGCCAGATCTGGGTGGCTGCCAGATTAAGCGCGCCCGCGACCCGGACCAGCGCCGCATATTCGCCAACGCTGCCAATCCGGGCTTGGCGCTTCAGCACCTCGTCAGCCAGCGCATCCTCACCGATTTCGACAAGGGCGGCGGCGACGCGCAGGTTCGGGCGGCGGCCGAGCACCTGCCAGTCGGCGGCATTTCGGGCATCCGCTGCCCGCGTTACCGGGGTGCGGATGCCGAGCGTCTGGCGGGCAAGCAAGCCATAGAAGGTTTCATCAAATTGCGCCGCGCTCTTCAGTCGTGATTCGATCCGGTCTGGGCGGCCACAAGCCAGATCAGCGCGCGAAGCCCAGTATAGGCCTGCAGCGCGCAGTTCGACATCGGTTGAACGGCTTGCGACCCTGGAAAAGGCATCGCCTGCCGCCGCGCAATCCCGCTGACGCCACGTCGCCAGTCCGGTGACCCAGTCGGCCTGAATCGACCATTCGCCCGACCCCTGCCGCGCTTTTTCAGCCATCATCCGGGCATTCGCATCGTCGCCCGCGATGAAGTAAATCCACGCCACCTTTTGTTGCCATTCGGTCAGCGCCTCGGGGGTCAGGCCGGGCGTGCTTTCAAGCAGCGCCTGGGCTTCGGCCCCGCGATCTTCCTTGATGAAGGGCTGCATCTTGGTGGCAAGTTCGGCTGCAATCTGATCGCTTTTCAGGCTCTTGGCGCGCGCGCGGATCGGCGCACCACCGGTCCAGCTCAGGGCCTGGGTATAGGGCAGGGCAGGGAGATCGGTGGCGCCACGGGTCCTGGCGAGCCGGGCAAGCTGCTCGGCCTGGGGCAGTTCGGGCGCCTCGGCGAGAACCTTCGCCAGTTCCTCCGCCGTCGCTTTTGGAGATCCCGGTGCAACCAGCAGCTCGGCCATCGCGATCGAATGGAGCGGCCCGGGCTTCATGGTGGTGAGTTGGAGCCGCGCCTCGACCCATTTTTTGGCGCGTATGGCATCGAATACGATGCGGTAACCGCTGCGCTGTTCCGAATCGAGCTGTGCCGGCACCATATTGGCCGGGGAAACGATGGTCTTATCGTCTGCCTTGGCAGGCGACAGGGGAAGCACGCTGAACGCCGTGGCGATGAGGAGCAGTCTTTTCACGCATCAATCCCCTGGGCGAGCAGCAACAAGTCTTTCCAGGCTTCCGCCTTGGCGGCCGGACGTTCGAGCAGGAAGCGCGGGTGGAAGCTCGCCACTGCATCGATCGGCTTGGCTTGTTCTCCCTCGTTTCGGTTAATTGGTCGTAAAGCGCCACGCCTGTTGGCGATATCGGCCCCGAGCAGCGCACGGCTTGCCGCATTGCCGATCACCAGCGCGCGACGTGCGCCCGACAGCGCGACCTGATGGCGGAGCGCCGCCGTCAACGCGGGCAGGGCATCGGACGGGATGCTCCCCGTGCTGGGTCGCACCACGCACATCGGCACGAGATAAATCGCGGCACGATTGCGCCCGATCGCGGCGAGCATCCGGTCGAACAGCGCACCTGTTGCGCCACTCAGTAAGCTGCCCGCGTCGGCATCGTCGCGTTCGGGCATTTCGATCACAACGATCAGCGATGATTGCGGATCGCCCTGCGCACCGATCCGCCGGGTACCCCAGCCCGCATCGGGCGCACTGTCGCTCAGGCGCCAGGCCTCGAAAGCCGCGATATCGGCAGGCATCGGATCAATCGGGCGGGCAAGCGGCTGGGAAGGCTCGGCCGCGGGGGTATTGGCGCGATTGTCGGTCGCGCGCTCGCGGTCTCGCTCAACAGGCGGTGGCGGCGTGATGTCGGGCTGCGGCTGCAACCAGTTGCGCGGCGTTTCGTTGATGGCAACGTCCAGCCCGGCCTCGCGCCACCAGTCCATCATGCTCGCGACGCTGGTCGCCCAGTCGAAATTCTGATCTGCCCCCATGGCCATCATCTAAAGTCCCGGTTGACGTGGCGGTCAATTCGCGGGCACGCGTGAATGGACAAGACGTTGCCGGAACGCGACGACAGCCCCGGCAGCGTCTCCACATGGAGACGATCATGAGCGAACGCGAGTCAATGCCGTATGATGTTGTGATTGTGGGGGCTGGCCCGGCAGGGCTGGCCGCCGCGATCCGATTGAAACAGCTGGCGAACGAACAAGGCAGCGAAATCGCGGTTTGTGTGCTCGAAAAGGGATCGGAAGTCGGCGCGCATATCCTGTCGGGGGCGGTGGTCGATCCGATTTCGCTCGACGAGCTGCTGCCCGATTGGCGCACGATGGGCTGCCCGATGGCCGAAACGCCGGTGACGGAGAATCATCACTGGATCTTGAGCAAAACCGGCCAGCGGGAAGTGCCACACTGGCTGCTCCCTGCTTTTCTGAACAACAAGGGCACCTATACCGGCAGCCTTGGCAGCTTGTGCCGTTGGCTCGCCGAACAGGCCGAGGGCCTCGGTGTCGAGATTTTCCCCGGCTTTGCGGCCGCCGAAGTGCTGTTCAATGAGGACGGATCGGTAAAGGGTGTTGCAACGGGCGACATGGGCGTCTCGCGCGATGGCACCCGCCGCGACGATTACCAGCCAGGGCTTGAGCTCCACGCGAAATACACCTTCTTTGCAGAGGGCGTGCGAGGACATCTATCCAAACAACTGATTCGTCAGTTCGATCTGGCGAAAAAGGCCCAGCCCCAGGTCTATGGCATTGGCATCAAGGAACTGTGGGACATTGCGCCCGAAAATCACGTGCCCGGCCGCGTGATCCACACGCAGGGCTGGCCGCTCGATAACAAGGCAAATGGCGGCGCGTTTCTGTATCATCAGGCGAATGGCCAGGTCGCGCTGGGGCTGGTGACGTGGCTCAGCTATTCAAATCCGCATTTGTCGCCGTTCCACGAAATGCAGCAGTGGAAGACGCATCCGGCGATCGCGGCGATCCTGAAGGGTGGCAAGCGCGTCTCCTATGGCGCGCGGGCGATCAGTGATGGCGGGCTCCAGTCGATCCCCAAGCTGATTTTCCCCGGCGGCGCGCTGATCGGCTGCTCGGCCGGTTTCCTGAACGTACCGCGCATCAAGGGCAGCCACACCGCCATGAAATCGGGCATGATGGCCGCCGAAGCTGCCTTTGCCGCGATCGGTGAAGGGCGCGCCGGCGATGAGCTGGTCGCGTATCCCAAGGCGTTCGACAAGAGCTGGGTAAAGAAGGAGCTCTCGGTCGTCCGCAACGCGCTGCCGCTGATCGAGAAGTTCGGGATGCTGGCCGGTGCCGCACTTGCCAGCGCCACGATGTGGGCTGAGAGCTTTGGGATCAAGATGCCGTTCACGCTCGGCCATCACCCCAATCATGAAGATATGTGGCGCAAGGATCTGGTACCCAAGATCGATTATCCCAAACCTGATGGCGTGCTGACCTTCGATCGGCTGTCGTCGGTATTCCTGTCGGGCACCAACCATGCCGAAGATCAGCCGGTTCACCTGCAGCTGAAGGACCCCAGCGTTCCCATCGCCTATAACCTGCCGATGTATGACGAGCCGGCCCAGCGTTATTGCCCGGCCGGGGTGTATGAAGTGATCGGCGAGGAAACCGGTGATCCGAAGTTCGTGATCAACGCGCAGAATTGCGTCCACTGCAAGACTTGTGACATCAAGGACCCGACTCAGAACATCAACTGGGTCGTGCCGGAAGGCGGCGGAGGGCCAACCTATCCCAATATGTAAGCGCCTGTTGGTAAAAGGGGCCGCCGCACTCGCCCTATCGCTGGTGGTGCCGACGCTGCCCGCCCATGCCGAAAGCAATCCCGATGATCTGGCCGCCTATGTGCGCGCTCGGGCGGCGGATGCCGATGGCAATGCGGCGGTGGCGGCAAATGGCTATGCCGCAGCGCTGGAAACCGCGCCCGGTGACGCGGTCATCGCGCTTCGGGCCTATCGCGCGGCGGTGACCGCAGGCGACTTTGCGGTGCTTACCAAAGCACGTCAGGTGCTCGAACGCGCAAATCTTGCACCAGCCGACGCGGCCTTGCTTGCGCTGGCTGAGGCTGTGCGCGCCAAGGATGTCGCGGGGACGCGCGCTGCGATCGACCGGGTGAAGGCCGGACCGCTCGACTTTCTGGCACCGGCATTTCGCGCCTGGGCCGCGATCGACGATCCCGTGGCGGCGCTGGCTGCGCTCGATACGGGCGGCACCAATCCGATCGAGCGGCGCTACACGCAGGAAAGCCGGGCGCTGCTGCTGATTGCGACCGGCAAGGTCGATCAGGGGAGCGATCTTGTCCGTGTGTTGCTGGGCGCTGATCGCGCGAGCATCGACCTGCGGATTGCCGCGGCCCAGCTGCTGGCGTCGCGCGGGCGCGGCGACATTGCCGAGGCGCTGCTCGCCGGGCCCGACCGTGATCTGGTGGCGGCGCGCCAGTCGCTTGGCGACGGGCGGGTGCCGTCGGCGGCATTCGGCATGTCGTATGTGCTCGGGCGGTTGGCGAGTGATCTCAGCGATGGTCAGTCGGGCCGATTGCTGATCGTAATGGTGCGGACCGCGCTCCGCCTTGATGCCGATAACCACCGGGTCCGGCTCGTCCTGGCCGATGCCTTGGCGAGCGATGATGACACTGGCGCTGCGTTGAAGGCACTCGACGCCATTCCGCCCGCAAGCCCCTATCGCGGTATTGCCGAGGACAAGCGCATCGTGTTGCTGGCGCGGGGCGGCGATGCCGAAGCAGCGCTGGCGGCGGCCGCCCAGATTGCCGCCGCACCTGAAGCGCGTGCAGCCGATATCCGGCGTCACGCCGATTTGCTGGCTGATCGTGGCCAGTTTGATGCGGCGGCGATCGCCTATCGTCGGGCGATCGAGCTTGATCCTGGCGCGGCAGATTGGGTGGTTTACCTGCAACTCGGCAGCGCGCTTGATCGCGCGGGGCGCTGGTCGAAAGCGCGGTCGATGCTGGAAAAATCGGTGGCGCTTGCGCCTGATCAGCCGGTGGCGCTCAACTATCTGGGTTATGGCCTGCTTGAAAATGGCGGTGACCCTGCGACGGCGCGCAAATTGCTCGAACGCGCCAGCAGCCTGCGACCGAAGGACCTATCGATCCTCGATTCGCTCGCCTGGGCCTATTTCCAGCAAGGTGATGCCCGGCGCGCGGTGCCGCTGCTCGAACTCGCGGCGCGCGGCGAGCCAGCCAACAGCACGATCAGCGAGCATCTGGGCGATGCCTATTGGCAGCTCGGTCGCCGGTACGAGGCCCGCTATGCCTGGCGTGCAGCCGCGATCTTGGCCGATGCAACCGATGCCGAACGGCTGGCCTCCAAGATTGCCAATGGCCCGGCGACACGCTGAACCGCCCGATGATTATTGAGCTGGCTCCTGCCAAAATCAACCTTGCGCTGCACGTCCGGCGGCGTCGCGATGATGGCTATCATGAACTCGAAACCCTGTTTGCATTTCTGCAACATGGTGACACGATCAGCATTGAACGCGCTGGATCATCAGGATTTTCGGTTACCGGGCCGTTCGTCGGCGGGCTTGAAGGCGAAGGCGATAATCTGGTCACCCGCGCAGCACGCCGCTTCGGCGAGGTGTTCGGCGATCCCGGACCGCTCACGATCGTGCTCGACAAACATTTGCCGATTGCATCGGGAATCGGCGGTGGATCGGCCGATGCGGCAGCAACGCTGCGGGCATTGGCGCGGTTGACGGGCGTCGCGGTTGACGATGCCCGCTTGTTCGCAATCGCCGAAGCGCTGGGTGCTGATGTTCCTGCCTGCCTGTTGGGGCGCAGCGCCGTCGGCACCGGCAAGGGGGAGCAGTTGCAGCCGGTCGCAGGGTTGGTCGATACCCCGGTGCTCCTGGTCAACCCCGGCGTTGCGGTATCGACCGGGCCGGTGTTCAAGACATGGGACGGGGTCGATCGCGGTGGCATTGGCGAGGGCGATCTGCTCGTGCGCGCAATTGCCGGGCGCAATGATCTCGAACCGCCCGCCCGCGCGCTCGCGCCGGTCATTGGCGATGTCGTCGCGCTGCTTCAGGCGCAACCGGGCGCGGTGCTGGCGCGGATGTCAGGATCAGGCGCCACCTGTTTCGCGCTGTTCGATACGGTCGCGGCGCGGGCCAGTGCTGCGGTGGCGGTGCGAAGCCTCCGGCCAGGCTGGTGGTGTCTCGAATCAGCACTCGCGTGACAGTTTTCTGCCCTGTTTCGGGACAGTCGCGGCCCGGTCCGACAGTAACCGACGGAAATGCGGGATTGGCCCGGGACTTGCTGAGGTTAGCGGTGAGCGGGTCTGCCTTTGCGTATGGCGCGTCCGTGGATGGTCCCCGTTCCCCCGGGCATCATCAGGGTCGAAGGGTGGCGATTGTTTCGCCGCCCTTCACCGGCCCATCTCCTCGATCTGACCGACATGCAGCCCGCTGAAATTCTGCCCGGCACCGGGCCGATCCTGCTGATCTGCGACCATGCCTCCAATGCGGTGCCGCCTGACATTGATCTGAAGATCGCGCCCGCGCTGTTCGACAAGCATATCGCCGTTGATATCGGCGCGGCAGCGGTAACGCGTGAATTAGCAGCCATACTCGGCGCACCCGCTATTTTCGCGACGGTATCCCGACTTGTTATCGATCTGCACCGTGCGACCGATCATCCTGGGCTGGTTCCGGTAGAAAGCGATGGGCATGCCATTCCCGGTAATTTGGGTGTTGACCGTGCCGCGCGGATTGCTCGTTTTCATGCGCCCTATCACCGGGCGTTGGCCATGTTGATTGCCGCGCACCAGCCCCGTCTGTTGGCATCGATCCACAGTTTCACGCCAGCGCTCGAGACCGGCAGCGCACCGCGGCCATGGGAGATTGGCGTGCTGTACAATCGTGACACCCGCGCCGCGCAGGAAGCGATTGCGCATTTCGAGCAGGCAGGCGTCACCACGGGTGACAACCAACCCTATTCAGGTCGCGTCCTCAACGTGACGCTCAACCGCCACGGCGAAGCGAATGGGATCCGCAGCTTTGCGATCGAATTGCGCAATGATTTGATTCATCACCCTGCAGGAGCTGCTCGCTGGGCTGGTTTGATCGCGCCGGTGCTGTCCGCCATTGCCGAGTCCGGGCGAGGCGCTTAGGCGCTAGGGGATGCTTCGCGCCCGTTCTTGCTGGTCTTTACCGCTGGTGCTTGCGGCGTGCGACGGCACGACGCCAATTGCCGCACCGACCGGGGCTAACCTACCGGCGCAACCCGTGGCAAGCGCAGCGGTTGATGAAGCAAATCGCCTGTCGTGCGCGATTGCGCCTGCGACCGCTTTTGTGCCGACCTGCATTGTCGAGATCGCGAGCGACACGACTGGCCGGGTATTGACCATCCGCCACCCCGATGGCGGATTTCGGCGGTTGCGGATCACCACCGATGGGCGTGGTGTGATCACCGCTGACGGTGCGCAGCCCGCGGTGGTGAACGTAACCGGGGCGAACGAAATCGAAGTCACCGTCAGCGGTGATCGATACCGATTGCCCGCAACGATCCGCGAAGCGACCCGGAAATGACGAGCGAAGCCGATCTGATCGTCCGCGTCGCCGGCCGGGGGGAGGGTGTTACCGCGGATGGGCGGCACGCCGCACTCGCTGCGCCCGGCGATTGGTTGACGGCGGAGGGCGTGGTGGTGCCCGGTCCGCATCATCAGGCACCGCCCTGCGGCCATTACCCGCGCTGCGGCGGATGCCAGCTCCAGCATCTGGATGACGCGAGCTACAGCCAGTTCATTGTCGATCGCATCGTGAGCGCGCTCGCCGCGCAAGGGTTGTCGACCGATATCCGCCCGCCGCTCATCTCTCCGCCGCGCAGCCGCCGCCGCGCGGCCTTCCATGCCGAGCGCAAGGGCGGGCAGGTCATCTTGGGCTTCAGCCAGTCGGGCAGCCATGATCTGGTCGATCTGCGCGAATGCTGGATCCTTGATCCCGCCCTGTTCGCGCTGCTGAAGCCGCTGCGCGCGCTGCTCGCGCGATTGATGACGGGCAAGCGCCGCGTCGAAATCCAGATGACGCTGATCGACCAGGGCGTCGACATGCTGATCACGGGCGTTGCCGCCGAAGGGCTGGATGCGGCCGAGGCAATATCCGATTTCGGGGCAAAGTTCGGTATCGCACGCCTCTCGATCGACAATGGATTGGGGCCTGAGACGCGCTGGGAGCCGATCGGTGCGACGATCACGCTGGGCGGCGTGCCCGTGCCGTTTCCGACCGCTGCATTCCTGCAAGCGACGCCCGAGGGCGAAGCCGCATTGGTGGCCGCCGTTCGCGAGGCGATTGGCCCGGCGTCGACGGTGGCTGATCTGTTTGCAGGCCTTGGCACATTCGCACTCGCGTTGGCATCACCCGCCAAGGTTTATGCGGCGGAGGCAGGGCGCGACGCGATTTTCGCCCTGAAGGCAGCGGCGGGGCTGAAGCAGTTGCCGGTGTTCGCCGAACACCGCGATCTCTATCGCCGCCCGCTCACCGCCGCCGAGCTTGACCGGTTCGACGCGGTGGTGCTCGATCCGCCGCGCGCGGGTGCGAAGGAGCAGGCCGATGGGCTGGCAGCATCCAAGGCGCCCATTCTCGCCTATGTATCATGCAACCCCAGCACGTTCGGGCGCGATGCAAAGACGATTTGTGAGGGCGGCTATCAACTCGATTGGGTGCAACCGGTCGGGCAATTCCGCTGGTCGACTCATATCGAACTGGCCGCGCGGTTCAGCCGGTCAGCCTAGATCTTCGGGATAATCCGCCCGCACGAAGAACAGCCCGTCAGGCGGCGCGTTCAGGCCCAGCGCGGCGCGGTCGCGGGCGTCGAGCGCCGCCGTCATGTCGTCGGCCGTCCATTTGCCCTGGCCCACCAGCGCCAGGCACCCGACCATCGACCGGACCTGATGATGCAGGAATGATCGTGCCGAGGCGAACACGCTGATCGTGTCGTCGTTGCGCACGACATCGAGTCGGTCGAGCGTCCGCATCGGGCTGTCGGCCTGACAATGCGCCGATCGGAAGGTGGTGAAGTCATGCCGCCCCACCAGCCGCGCCGCACCCGCCGCCATGGCATCGGCGTCGAGCGGATTGGGCACCCGCCACGCCAGCCCATGATCGACCGTCAACGGCGCGCGGCGATTGACGATCCGATATTCGTAATGGCGCGCGGTACAGGAAAAGCGCGCATGCCAGTCCTCCGCTACCTGCTCGCAGGCCAGAATGGCGATCGGCGCCGGGCGTAGCAGCGCGTTGAGCCCCTCCATCAGCCGGAACGACGTGATCGCGCGGGTAACATCGAGGTGCGCGCGCATGCCCAGCGCGTGAACCCCGGCATCAGTGCGTCCGGCTGCATAGGCAACCACCTCCTCATGGACGATCCGGGCCGCCGCTTCTTCGATCGCCTGCTGGACGCTGGGTCCATGGGATTGGCGTTGCCACCCCATAAAGGGCCGTCCGTCATATTCGATGGTCAGCGCAAACCGCGTCAAAGCCGGGTGCCTGGCGGGATCGGGAAGCCACGGAGCAGTTCTGCGGCCGTCATGACGCCGCGCCCGGCACGTTGCACGCGCTCGGGGATGATGCTGCCGGTGCCACAGGCAATCTCCAGCGCATCACCAATCACCACACCGGCTGCACCCGTTGTGCTTGTCACTTGAGCGCTGTGCACGCGAATCCGCTCGCCCTGATGTTCGAAGAACGCCCCCGGCATCGGGTTGAACGCGCGAATCTGCCGTTCAATCTCGTCAGCGGAGCGGGCCCAGTCGATCCGCGCCTCGGCCTTGTCGATCTTGGGAGCATAAGTCATGCCCTCCTCGGGCTGCGCTTTTGGGGGGAAAGCCGCTGGATCTGTAAGAACCTGCGCCATCAACCGCGCCCCCATTGCGCTTAATTCATCGGTCAGCGCACCCGCCGTCTTGCCGCCAATCGGCGTGTGCCCTACGAGCAGCACCGGCCCGGTATCGAGCCCGGCCTCCATCTGCATGATGCAAACCCCGGTTTCGGCGTCCCCGGCCAATATCGCGCGCTGGATCGGTGCCGCCCCCCGCCAGCGCGGCAGCAGCGAGGCATGAACGTTCAGGCACCCCATCCGTGGCGCATCGAGCACGGCGCGCGGCAGGATCAATCCGTACGCGGCGACAACCGCTACGTCTGCGCCGAAACCGGCGAATTCCGCCTGCGCCACCGGATCGCGCAGCGTCAGCGGCGTCCGCACCGCAATGCCCAGCGCTTCGGCGCGTTGTTGCACAGGGGAGGGCATCAGCGCCTTGCCGCGCCCGGCGGGACGTGGCGGCTGGCTGTATGACGCCACCACGTCATGCCCGGCATCGACCAGTGCCTGCAGCACCGGTACCGAAAAGGCGGGGGTGCCCACGAAGATGATCTTGAGGGGGGTCGGCTGCATATCCCCCTCTTCACCGCTTGGCATCGGGGCGCGCAAGCCCTTATCTGTGCGCCATGGCTTCTCCAGAAATCGACGCGCTGACCCAGGCGCTCGCCCGGCTGCCGGGCCTCGGACCCCGATCGGCGCGGCGCGCGGTGCTTCATTTGCTCAAAAAGCGCGAGACAGCGCTTGATCCGCTACGCGCCGCGCTCGATGCGGTGGGTGATCGGCTAACGGCATGCGCGACCTGCGGCAATGTCGATACCACCAACCCATGTGGAATCTGCGCCGATACCCGCCGCGATGCACGGTTGATCTGCGTGGTCGAGGAAGTCGCTGATTTGTGGGCGCTTGATCGGTCACGGCTGTTTCCCGGCCATTTCCATGTGCTTGGCGGCAAGTTATCGGCGCTGGACGGCGTGAGGCCGGAGGATTTGTCGATTGATCTGCTCGTCCGCCGGATCGCGGCAGGCGGCATCGACGAGGTCGTGCTCGCGATGAACGCCACGCTGGAGGGGCAGACCACCGCGCATTACATCGCCGAGCGGATCGAGCAATTTCCGGTGCGGGTCACGCAGCTTGCGCACGGCCTGCCCGTAGGGGGCGAGCTCGACTACCTCGACGAAGGCACGCTGGCACAGGCACTTCGCGCGCGCCGCCCCGTCGGTTGATCGCCGCCGCTACCTTGACGATTCGGGCGCGCTTTCCTAGCTGCACCCCATGGCTGTCCACAAAATCGTCGAAATTCCCGATCCGCGTTTGCGGACCATCTCCTCTCCAGTCGCTGTGGTGGATGATGGGGTGCGCGCCCTGATCGACGATATGTTCGACACAATGTACGCGTCGCGCGGCATCGGGCTGGCCGCAATCCAGATCGGTGTCGCCAAGCGTATCCTTGTGATGGACCTTCAGGAAGAGGGCGAAAACGGCAAGCCGGTGCGCGAGCCGCGCGTGTTCATCAACCCTGAGATCGTCGAGACGACTGAAGACAGCAATATCTACAATGAAGGCTGTCTGTCGGTGCCCGATCAATATGCCGAGGTCGAGCGCCCCGCCAGCTGCCGCGTTCGCTGGCTCGATCGCGACGGCACGCAGCACGAAGAACTTCTCGAAGGTCTGCTCGCGACATGCATCCAGCATGAAATGGATCATTTGGAAGGCATCATCTTCATCGATCATTTGTCGCGGCTGAAGCGTGAAATGGTGCTCAAGAAACTTGCCAAGCAGCGCAAGGCCGCCTGACCGGCCCGAAACGGTGCTAATTTGGCGTGCGCCGTGCAAATAGTTTGAATTCGACCCGCGGCTTGGGCCAAAGGCGTCCCAAGGCGAGCGGTGATCGCATCGCCGCGCGGGACCCACCGATGAAACCTTATCGCCTGTTCGGCATGCCCGGCTCGCTCTACACCGCAAAGGCGCGGTCATATCTGATCAAGCAGCGGATCGACTTTGAAGAGGCGATCCCCGCCGATCCCGAATGGCCGGCGATCACCAAGGCGATCGGGCGGTGGATCATTCCCGTGCTCGTCACGCCCACCGGCGAGATTATTCAGGATGGTACCGCGATCATCGATCATGTCGAGGCCGCAGGTCTGGCGCGGGCGAGCACCTATCCAGCAACCCCCGTACATCGCGCCGTCAGCCTGATCTTCGAATTGTTCGGCGGGGAAGGGCTGTTGCGCCCGGCGATGCATTATCGCTGGGATTTCGACTCCGATAACCTCGATTTTCTCCGCACCGATTTCGTCGCCGCGCTGATGCCCGGTGCGACGGGCGAGGTGCGCGACGCGGTGTTCGGGGCCGCGAGTGGGCGGATGCGCAAGGCCAAGACCGCGTTCGGCGTGTCCCCGGAAACGGCCCCGACAATCGAGGCCAGTTATGAGGCGTTCCTCGCCTTGCTGGACGCCCATTTCGCGCGTCACCCGTACCTGCTCGGCGGGCGCCCAACGATCGGCGATTATGGACTGATTGCACCGCTCTACCCGCATCTCGCCCGCGATCCGTACCCGGCAACAATGATGAAAACGCGATTCTATTGGGTGTGGCGCTGGGTAGAGCGCATGAATGCCCCACGCGCGCTGCTCGACGGGCTTAGCGCTGACGAGCAGCTGATGCCGGATGACAGCGTACCCGAAACACTCCGCGCCCTCCTGCGTTACATCGCTGACGATTTCCTGCCCGAGCTTGTCGCGCATGTCGCGCATGCCAATCGCTGGATCGACGATCATCCGGATTTGCAGGCTGGTACCAATGGTCTGCCCGATCCCGGCACGCGCGTCATTGGCACGGCCAGTTTTGACTGGCGCGGGCACATGATCAGCACGGCGGTGATGCCGTATCGCTTTTATCTGCTCCAGCGCGTTCAGGCGGCAATTGCCGATGCCGGTGCGCCGATGGGCATGTTGCTGGCCGATACCGGGCTCGATGCGGTTGTCTCGCTTGAAACGCACTGCCCCGTGGAGCGTCAAGGCAATCTAGAAGTCTGGGGCGAAGACCGCCGCGGCTGATTAGGCAGTCGGTGTCGTCGCTGGCAGGATCACCGTCACCCGCACGCCGCCCAGCGGTGATGAACCGGCATCGATCCGGCCATGATGGGCCTCGACGATGGCCTGCGCGGTCGCCAGGCCCAGCCCCGAACTCGTCACCGATTCACCGGGCAGCACCGTCGCGCGGTAAAAGGGTTCGAACAGCCGTTGCGCCAGATCGACATCGATCCCCGGTGCGCTGTCATCGATGATCAGCCGCCACGCGCTCCGCGTTGGCTCCAGGCCCAGCTGGATGCGGCCGCCCGGCGGGGTGTAACGCAGACTGTTTTCGATCAGCGCGGTGAATAGCTGCTCGATGCGGGCACCATCCCAGCGCACGATCACCGTGGTGGCCGGCATATGCCCGGCCTCAAGCGTCACCTGCGCCTTTTCGGCACGGCGCTTGTTCGTCCAGATTGCATTATGGATAAGCGCGCAGGGATCAACCTGCGCAAAATTCACCGGCAATCGACCAAGATCGGCGAGCGCGACGGCTTGCAGGTCTTCGGTAATCTCGACCAGCCGACGAACATTGTCGTCGACACGTTCAAATGTGTCTTCGGCAATGATTTTGTCGACTTCGCGGGCGGCGCGTACCTGATCGTCGAGCGTCGCGACTGGTTTTTTAAGCTCCTCAGCAATCGCCACAAGCCATGTGCGCCGGGCGGTCTCCAGTCGATCGAACGACCGCGCAATCCGGCCAAGGTTGCGCATCGTCACCACGGTTTCGAGTGGACCGCTTTCGGGAAATTCGACGTCGAAATTACCCTCCGCCACCGCCGAGCTCACATCGTGGAGCATGCGTTGCGGCCGGGTCCAGCGATTGGCGATGATGCTGGCGAACACCAGCATCACCAAGAGCATTACACCGAGCACAACGCCGATCACGATCAACTGTTCGCGAAACAGGGTCGCTTCGGCATCCGGACCGCCAACGACCTTGGCGACATCGAGATAGCGCTGCGACACGAACCGCATGCCGAGAATCAAGGCGACGGAGGGGATGGCCGTTACCAGCAGCGCCTGGGCAGCCAGCAACAGGAACAGCCCACGTGAAAGCCGCACAATAAGTCTCCCCCGGCCCCCAACGCGGTATCGCGCTGTCCCCAAACCGTTATCCTGCCGTTTCGTTATCCTGCTCTATACCATGAAACAATCGGCTTTATGACAATCGCGGCGGTCCCGGCTCGGGACGGCATCGGGCGATGGCGGCGAGCACCGGTTCGGCCAGTTCCTTGCGACAGATCAGCAGGTCGGGCAGCAGCGGCTCCGCGCAGTTATACGTCAGCGGGCTGCCATCGATGCGCGATGCATGGAGACCCGCGGCCAGCGCCACCGCGGCAGGCGCGCAATTATCCCATTCATATTGGCCGCCATCGTGCAGATAAATGTCAGCGCGGCCTGAAACGACCGCCATCGCCTTTACGCCGGCTGAACCCATCCGCAGCACATCCGCGCCGATATCGGCTGCCACCCGGGCGGCGAGGTCCTGCGCGCGGCTGCGGCTGACGACCATGCGAAGCAATGGGGGAAGCAGGGGAAAGGCAGGGGCCGGATCGTCGGTCGCAAAAATCTGTCCGGTGGCGGGCAGGGCCACCGCACCGACGCGCGCAACGCCGTCCACGGCAAGGCCGATATGCACCGCCCAGTCGCAATGCCCGTGGGTGAACTCGTTTGTGCCGTCGAGCGGATCGATGATCCAGACGCGCCGTGCCGCACAGCGCTGCCGGTCGTCGTGCGACTCTTCGGACAGGATGAAGTCATCAGGTCGTGCAGCCCGCAGGCGTTCCAGAATTAGCGCATTCGCCTCTGCATCGCCGCGTTGGCCCACCGCGATCGCATTGCTCGATGTCGAGCGGCGGATCGCGGCAAGGATATCCGCCGCCTCAAGGGCAATCGTCCGCGCCAGAGCCACGTCGCTCAAGCTGGAAAGACCGGGCACGGGCCGGGGCACGTCAGATGTCATCACCATCGCCTACACCATCGGAGACCAGATGCCGATAATCTGTTCGACAATATGATCGGCAGCCTGTTCGGCCGTCATCCTGGTCGTGTCGATATGGAATTCGGGGCGCTCGGGCGCTTCATAAGGGCTGGAAATGCCGGTGAAGTGCGGAATTTCGCCTGCCCGGGCGCGCTTGTACAAGCCTTTCACGTCGCGCGCCTCCGCAACGTCGATTGGAGTATCCACAAACACTTCCAGAAACTCGCCCTCGGGCACCATCGCACGCACCATCTCGCGTTCGGTGCGGAACGGGGAGATGAACGCGGTCAGCACGATCAGCCCGGCATCGGTCATCAGCCTGGCAACTTCGCCCACGCGCCGGATATTCTCGACCCTGTCAGCATCGCTAAACCCTAGATCGCGGTTCAGCCCATGGCGGATATTGTCGCCGTCGAGCAGAAAAGTGTGCTTGCCGAGCGCGTGCAGCTTTTGTTCGACCAGATTGGCGATCGTCGATTTACCCGATCCCGACAGGCCGGTGAACCACAGGATGCGCGGCTGCTGGCGCATTTGTGCGGCATGAGCTTCTCGACTTATTTCAACTGCTTGCCAGTGAATATTATCAGCGCGCCGTAACGCGCTGCGGATCATGCCTGCGGCGACGGTCGCGTTGCTCGTCCGGTCAATCAGGATGAAGCCACCGAGCTCGGCACTCGTCGCATAGGGTTCGAACACGATCGGGCGGTCGCAGTGGATGTCGGCAATGCCGATATCGTTCAGTCCCAATGTCGGCGCGGCCAGCCGGGCGAGGGTGTTGACGTCGATCCGATGGTCAGGCGCGCGTACCGTGGCGTTGACCGTCTGGCTGCCGATTTTCAACAGATAGGCGCGGCCGGGCTGCAGCGGGGCGTCGTCCATCCACACGATCGATGCCGAAAACTGGTCGGCGACCTCCGGCGCATTATCGGCCAGCGCAATCACGTCGCCGCGCGAGCAATCAACCTCGTCGGTCAGTGTGAGCGTAATCGACTGGCCCGCGACCGCTTCGTCGAGATCGCCGTCAAGCGTCACGATCCGGTCGATCGTCGTCAGTCGCCCCGATGGCAGAATGCGCACCCGGTCACCCGGTCGCACCCGCCCGCTCGCGATCATCCCGGCAAACCCCCGAAAATCGAGGTTCGGGCGGTTCACCCATTGCACGGGCATCCGAAACGGCTGATCGGCGGCGCGTTCGGTGGCGACATCGACGCTTTCGAGATGCTCGATCAGGCTCGGGCCATTATACCAGCGCATCGCGGTGGAGCGGGTCGCAACATTATCGCCCTTGAAACCCGAGAGCGGGATGGCGGTAAAGGCATCGATGCCGATGGAGTGCGCGAACTCGCGATAGGCCACGACAATCTCGTCAAAACGCGCCTGATCGTAATCGACCAAGTCCATCTTGTTCACCGCGAGGACGATGTGGCGGATGCCAATCAGCTGGGTCAGATAGCTGTGGCGCTTGGTCTGCGTGAGCACGCCCTTGCGCGCATCGATTAGGATGACGGCAAGATCGGCAGTCGATGCGCCGGTGACCATATTGCGGGTATATTGTTCGTGCCCCGGCGTATCGACGACGATGAACTTGCGCTTCTCGGTCGCGAAAAAACGGTAGGCGACGTCGATCGTGATGCCCTGTTCGCGCTCGGCGGCGAGGCCGTCGACCAGCAGTGCGAAATCGATCGCTTCGCCCTGCGTCCCCGACCGGCGGCTATCGGCCTCCAGCGCGGCGAGCTGATCCTCGAAGATCATCTTCGAATCGTACAGGAGCCGCCCGATCAGCGTCGATTTGCCATCGTCGACCGATCCGCAGGTGATAAACCGCAGCATTGATTTGTGGCGGTGCAGCCGCAGATAAGTTTCGATATCCTCGGCGATCAGCGCGTCGGTGGCGTAGACCGGATCGGCGGCGGTGATGGTTTCGGAGGCGTCCATCAGAAATAGCCCTCCTGCTTCTTCTTCTCCATGCTCGCGGTCTGATCATGGTCGATCGCGCGCCCCTGGCGTTCGCTGGTGGTGGTCAACAGCATTTCCTGAATGACCTGATTGAGCGTCGTCGCTTCGCTCTCGACCGCCCCGGTCAGCGGGTAGCAGCCAAGCGTGCGAAACCGGATCGATCGTTCGACCGGCACCTCACCGGGGCGGAAGCGGAACCGGTCATCATCGACCATCAGCAGCATCCCGTCGCGCTCGACCGTGGGGCGGGGGGCGGCGAGATAGAGCGGGACGATGTCGATCCCCTCAATCTGGATATATTGCCAGATATCGAGCTCGGTCCAGTTGGAGATCGGGAACACGCGGATGCTCTCACCCTTGTGCTTGCGCGCATTGTAGAGCCGCCAGAGTTCGGGCCGCTGGTTTTTGGGATCCCAGCGCTGATGCGCTGAGCGAAAGCTGAAAATGCGTTCCTTGGCGCGCGATTTCTCCTCGTCGCGCCGCGCGCCTCCAAAAGCCGCATCGAAACCGTGCAGCTCCAACGCCTGTTTCAGCCCTTCGGTTTTCCACATGTCAGTGTGGCGACTGCCATGATCGAAGGGGTTGATGCCCTGCGCCAGTGCCTCAGGGTTCTGGTGGACAATCAGCTGCATCCCCGCATCCGCTGCGGCACGCGCCCGCATCTCGTACATCGCACGGAATTTCCAGGTCGTGTCGACATGGAGCAGCGGGAAGGGCGGTGGCGCCGGGTAGAAAGCCTTGCGCGCCAGATGCAGCATCACGGCGGAATCTTTGCCCACCGAATACAGCATCACTGGATTGGTCGCCTCGGCCACCACTTCGCGCATGATGTGGATGCTTTCGGCCTCAAGCCGCTGCAAATGGGTGAGTGGCGCGTTCATGCCACCGGAAATAGCTATCCGGCGCGCCGCCGCTACGAAGTTATCGTTGCCCGCCCGAAAGCTGGATCAATCCGCCTGTTGCCGCTCAATCGAATCCAGAATGCGCGCGCCTGCCATAAACACCGCGATCGGGCACACCGCGAACAGCATCCAGCCGCCGGGTCCCGGATATTGCTGCAGATAATGAAACCCGCGCTCAATCGCCCCGGTGCCAAGCCCGTAGATCACGAGAAAAGCCTCGAACTTAGTCTTGATAACGAACAGACGGCCAATGCTGTGCAACATGCCCTTCGTGAAGCAAGCTATAGGCCAATCTCGGAAAAGCGCGCTTTCGCCTTTACGAAGAGGGTAAACTGTCAATTAACGCGACAGTCTCGGCATGCGACAGACCGATCGCCTCTAGCAGCGCTGCATGGGCACCCTCGATTTTCGAGATCAGCACAGCATCGCCAATTGCCGCCGGATCGATCGTCTCCGGCCAATGCGTCTCGACGATTGCTGCCAGCTGATCGAGCCGGGCATGATCGACCAGAAAGCGCGGATCGATCGTCGCTGGATCGGCAACCACGCGCAGCCGCAGACAGGCTGGTCCACCGCCATTCGCCATCGATTCGCGCACATTCACCACCTCGAGACGCCGGATCGGCCCATTGCCGGCGATCATCGCCTGAAGCCAGGTCCAGACCCGCGGATTGGCGCGCGCTTCCTCCGGCAGGATCAGCGCCATCGCATCGTCCGGCAACGTCACGAGCTGGGCGTTGAACAGGTAGGAGGTGATCGCATCATCAAGGCTGACGGCGCTGGCAGGCACCTCGACGATCTGCGCGCTGGGCATGCGCTCGTGCAGCGCAGCGTAGAAACCCGCCTTGTCGGCAAAGGCCTGTTCATGCGCGAACAAGACCGGGCCGTTCGCCACCGCGACGACATCGTTATGAAAGGCACCCGCCGCGATTGCCGCATCGGATTGCTCAACGAACAACGTCCGCGCCGGATCGAGCCGGTGGCCGCGCGCAACCGCCTCGCTCGCCTCAATCCGCTGGCGCGCCGGAAAGCCGCCGCCCGAAACGCCGTAGACGAAAATCTCGATCCCCGGCGTGTCGTGCCGGTCGGCCATGCGCATATGATTGGCCGCACCTTCATCACCGAAAGGTGCGGGGACGGGGGCGTGCACGGCAAAAGCGGGATCAGCAAAGATCAGCCGCAACTGCGCCAGCGTTCCCCGCCATTCATGGCTGCGGTGCGGCATTGTGACGAGGTTCGCGACGGTCAAATGGCAGCGGCCATCAACGGTGTCTGGCGCGGGTGATACCGTGGCGGCGTTGGCAGCCCACATCGCCGACGCCGACAGCGCCTGTGCCTTTATCGGCAGCGATGCGGTGGCGTAATCGGTGTTCAGGCTCGCCAGCCAATGATGATTGGGGCGGGCGTGCGGCAGCAACACGCCCTGAGTCAGTCCGAGCGCGATGTTGGCGCGCATTTTCGCGATCCCCTGCAGCGCGGCGGCACGCGGACGCGACAAGGCACCGGCATTGCGCGTAGCGGCCAGATTGCCGTGACTCAGCCCGGCATAGTTATGGCTTGGGCCGATCAGACCGTCGAAATTGATCTCCACCATCGTCATGCCCGTGCCACCCAGCGAATATCCGCGCCCGGCCCGATCGCCAGCGTGGCAGCACTGCCCGGATCGATCGTGATCGACTCGCCTTCACCACCCACCTTGCCGAAACAGCAGCGGAAATCGGCGAGCGTTCCCGTGGCGATTAGCGCGGAATCGGCAGCATGGGGGTCGATCACCGTCACCTTGGCCGGTTTGGCATCGCGGATCGAGCGAACCTGATCGGTCTTGGCGGTCATGGTCGGGCCGCCATCGAAAATGTCGATATAGTTCTCGAAGGCGAACCCTTCATTTTCGAGCATTCGCATCGCCGCGCGGCCCGAAGGGTGGGGCAGGCCGATCGCGGCCCGGGCGGTTTCGGAGAGCATCGCGGTGTAAACGGGGTGCTTCGGGAACAGATCGGCGATGAACTGGTGGCCGTGGGTCGCGTTGAAATAATCCGCGTCCTGGAAATTCATCCCGAAAAACCGCCCCGCGACACCATCCCAAAAGGGCGATCCGCCCGCTTCGTCGATGATTCCGCGCAATTCCGCCAAGATGCGATCGGCAAAGCGGGCGCGGTGCATCGCAATAAACAGATAGCGGCTGCGCGCGAGCAACAGCCCGAGACCACCGGCGCGCTCGCCGGGGTGCAGAAACAGTCCGCCAACTTCACACGATCCCTCAAGATCGGTGGTCAAGGCCAGCATATCAGCCCGAAACGTACGGCCGAGCTCCTTGCTGTGCTGGGTCAGCGCACCAATCCGGTAGCTGTAAAAGGGGTAATGCTGGCCGACCTTGGCGAAGATCTGGCACGTGCCGCGCACCTCGCCCGTCGCCGTATTTTCCAACACGAGCAGAAACAGCTCATCCTCGATCCCGCCATCGGTGCGGGCATAGGCAGCGTCGCTGCGGTCAAGCTTGGCGCGTAGTGCGGTGCGGTCGGGTGGCAGGTTGGTGAAGCCCCCGCCGGTGAGTTTCGCCATTTCGTACAGCGATTGCAGATCAGCCCCGCGGGCAGCCCGGATTCGAAACGTCACAAATGCCCCCGTTCGGCGATGCGCATGATCGTCAGCGCAGAAAGGGCGGCGCGTTCGGCAAGGCTGTCGACCAGCAGAAATTCATCCGCTGAATGGATCGCCCCGCCCCGCGCGCCCATCGTGTCGACCACCGGCACCCCGCATGCCGCGATGTTATTGCCGTCGCACACCCCACCGGTGGCGCGCCACGCGATATCGAGGCCCAGGTCGCTGCCCGCGTCCTTCACCAGCGCAAACAGCTTCGCCGCCCCCGGATCAATTGGCTTCGGCGGCCGATTGAAGCCGCCATGGACGGTGATGTTGACGTCATGACGCTCTGCCGCCGCGGCAACGACGGCATCGATATGTGCCCCGGCGCGCGTAATTTCTTCCTGCGAGGCGGGGCGGAAGTTGACGCGCAGGATTGCCAGATCGGGCACGACATTGTTCGGCCCGCCGCCATCGATCCGGGCAGGGTTGACCGACAAAGTCGGGCTGCGTGCGGTGGTCAATTGAAGCGCAACATCGGCGGCGGCGACCAGCGCGTTGCGGCCGTCATCGGGGTTTCGACCGGCGTGCGCGCTCCGGCCCCTGACGACGATCGAGAAATTCCCCGTGCCGCCGCGCGCGCCGGCCAGCGTGCCATCAGGGAGTGCCGGTTCATAGGTGAGCGCGGCAATCTTGCCCTCCGCTGCCTGCGCGATCAGCGGGGCGGACGATAGCGACCCGGTCTCTTCGTCCGAATTGATCAGCACGTCATAACCGATTTGCGACGCTACGGGGCTGTGCTCCAGCGCCGTTAGCGCTG
This sequence comes from uncultured Stakelama sp., assembly GCA_964649315.1. Lineage (GTDB taxonomy): Bacteria > Pseudomonadota > Alphaproteobacteria > Sphingomonadales > Sphingomonadaceae > Sphingomonas. The sequence goes on from CAZYOU010000019.1 coordinate 29,087, forward strand.
CGAGCATGATCGCGAGACCGCTTTTCATGTCAGCGACCCCCGGGCCGTTGATCGTCCCGTCGGGCCGGTGGTCAAGCGTCTGAAAGGGGTGGTCGATCGGAAACACCGTGTCCATGTGACCGGTCAGCAGGATTCGCACGGCGGCGTTGGGTCGAACGCTCAGCTGGAGATGCCGACCGTGCTCGATCATCGATACGGTGCCGTCATTCCCGACCGTTTCCACCGCAGGCGCATCGACCAGCGTCAAATCGCCCGGCAAGGCGGAGAACGCATCCGCCAGTTCCGCCGCCACCGCCGCAAGCCCGCTAAGGTTGCGCGTGCCCGAATTGATCATCGCCCACCGCTTCACCTGCGCCAGCATCGGTTGATCGGCAGCGACATCGATGAGGCGATTTTCGATTGGCGAAAGGTTGGTCATGCAACCTGATAGCCACTCCAGCTGCAAGGCTCCACCCATTTGCGCCGGGCAAGCCGTCCTGCATATAGTGATCGATCGGCAGCGCATTCCGGGGGCGGCGCATCCATGGCGAAACAGATAGTGCGGGCATCGCCCTTGTTCCACTTGCCCGGCATGGCGCAATGGGCAGCTGTCCCCGATCACCCCGTCTGGCAGCATTGGGACGATCTTCATCGGCTGTTTCCGACTTGGTGGTTTTTGTGGACTGGTTTCTTCAGCGCGTGGCGGGCCCGCACCGGCTTCGATGCGCTGCGGCGCTTGCGGATGACGAGGCGTGCCCGGCGCGCCTTCGCATTGCTCGACCAGATCGAGACGCCCGTTCTTGATGATCTGATCGCGCTCGCCAAAGCCAATGCCGAACGGCAGGGCTATTTCGCGCGGACGATATTGTTCGCTTATGTTTCCATCCCGTTTTCAATCGGCGCGCTGGTGGCGCAATTGGCACCCGTCGCAACCCAGCAGGCGATCCTCGCTTATGCACCTGCATGGGGTGGTGCCTTGGCGGGCGTCGGGTCGGCGGTCCTCATCCGGCTGGTGCTGGACGGTCAGGCGCGGCAGCTTCTGACGCTTCTGGAGATCGCCCGGATCGAGCGTAGCGAGCCTGCTTGACGCTGGTTCACGTGACCGGCAGGGAACCCGGCACACGTGCCAACGGAAAAGTCCCAGCATCATCATGGCCTATGATATCGCCAAGTTCCTGCACATCACCGGCATCGTGATGCTGATGGGGAACATCACCGCGACCGCCTTCTGGAAAGTGTTTGCCGATCGCACCCGCGATCCGCGCATTATCGGGTTCGCGCAGCGGCTGGTGACGCTGACCGACTGGAGCCTCACCTTTTGGGGGATCATCCTGACGATTGGCGGTGGCTATGGTGCCGCGTGGATCGCCGGGCTCGATCTGTTCGGATCGGCATGGCTGGTATGGAGCCAGGTGATGTTCGTGATCGCCGGCATGATCTGGCTGATCATCCTTGTCCCCATCCAGATCCGCCAGGCGCGCGTCGCCAAGGGCTTTGCACAGGGCGGCGAGATCCCCGACAGCTATCGGCGCGATAGCTTGAACTGGATCATCTGGGGCTTGATCGGCACCGTGCCGCTGGTGGTGGCCGTCTGGCTAATGGTGGCCAAGCCCTATTGAGGCATATGCCCGGCAAGCGCGGCAAACACCTCCGTGTATAGATCACGTTTGAAGGGCACCGCCAAATCGATCACCTCGGCTTGCGTCGCCCATCGCCACGCGCGAAATTCCTGATGATCGGTGGCGATGTTTACGTCGCCGTCGGCGCCGGTGAAACGATAGAGAAACCAGCGTTGGCGCTGGCCCCGCCATTTGCCCTTCCAAACCTTGCCGATCAGGTCATCAGGTAGGTCATAGAAAAACTCGCCCGGCGCTTGCGCGATCAACTCGACATGTCCGGGCGCGATGCCGGTTTCCTCGCCTAACTCGCGCAGCGCAGCGGCTTCAGCGTCTTCACCCTCGTCGATCCCGCCCTGGGGCAGCTGCCAGGCCTCGGCAATGCTGTCGATCCGCTGCCCGACAAAGATCAGCCCGTCTGCGTTCATGATGATGATCCCCGCGCATGGGCGGTAACCAAGGTCGCTCACCGCTGCGCGGCCACTGCTTCAGAGATGATTCCCTTCAGCACACCCAGTGCGCCGTCGACCTCGGCTTGCGCGGAAGGCATCGCCTTTCGCAGCGTCACGAAGCCGTGGATGTTGCCGATGGCTTCGCGGTACACCGTCGGCACACCCTCGGCGATCAGGGCAGCGGCATAGGCGCGGCCCTGATCGCGTAGCGGATCGAGGCCGGCGGTGATCACAAGCGTTGGTGGCATGTCGCGGTGGCTGGCGTGCAGCGCTGCGCTGCGCCAGTCGTCGGGGGTTGTGGCATAGGCTTCGTCGAACCACTTCATGCCGTCCTTGGTCAGCAGCCGTCCCTCGCCGAACAGCTCATAGGATGGATAGGCATCGGCGCGGTCGACGGTCGGATAGATCGGGAATTGCGCGATCACCGGCACGGCAGCCGCCGAATCGCGCAGCGCCATCGCGGTCACGACGGTCAGGTTGCCGCCGGCGCTATCGCCAGAAAGCACAAGGCCAGTCACGCTCAGCCCAAGCTCGGCGGGGCTGCCGGCGATCCAGCGTGTTGCTGCTTCGCAATCATCGGGCGCGGCGGGGAAGGGGTGTTCGGGCGCAAGCCGGTAATCGACCGCGATGACGGGCAGATCGAGCTGGCGCGCCATTTCCGCGCAGATACCGGCATGGGTATCGAGATCGCCGATCACAAAGCCGCCGCCGTGATAGAAGACGAGCGCAGGCCCGGCCGGGCGCTCAGCGCGCGAATCGAACAGGCGTAGCGGGATTGCCCCTGCCGGGCCGGGCGCCGACAAATCCCGCACCACGGCGAGCTCGCCGACCGGCAAATCAGCGGCATCCTTGCTCGCCAGATACATGGCACGCGCCATCGCCGGGGGCAGTTCATGCGTCTTGGGGCCGGGCAACGCATTTAGAAAAGCGAGGAACATCGCCACATCGGGGCGGGTGAAATGCTCGGTCATTGATCTCTCCTGGCAAACTGGCGCGCTGGCACTTTGCGCCCTACCTAGGCGGCGTGTTCGCCGTCGTCCATCACCCCGATTATGTCGCCCCTGCGCCGGCGCGCAGCGGCTATCAGTGGAACAAGAACGGGCTGGTCCGCGATCTGCTGGCCGATAGCGGCGTCGCGATCGACTGGCAGCTGCCCGAGCCGATGCCGATCGACTGGCTGACGGCGGTGCACGATGCCGATTACGTCGCCGAAGTCATCGAGGCGCGGGTGCCCGCACACAAGGAACGGCGGATCGGCTTTCCGGTAACGCCGCAAGTCGCCCGCCGCGCGCAGATGGTACCGGGGGGTACCTGGGCCGCGGCGTTGCTGGCGCTTGAACGCGGCTTTGCAGCGAACAGTGCGGGCGGGAGCCATCATGCGCTGGGCGATACCGGCGCCGGTTTCTGCGTGTTCAACGATCTGGCGATCACGGCCGTAAGGCTGATCGAGGAGCGGCGGGTGGCGCGCGTGCTGATTGTCGATTGCGATGTACATCAGGGGGATGGCACCGCCGCACTTACTGCGGGCAGGCCTGGCATTGCGACCTATTCTATCCATGCTGACAAGAATTTCCCGGTACGCAAGGCACGGTCGACCGTCGATGTGGCGCTGCCCGACGGGACGGATGATGCGACGTATCTGGAGACCTTATCGTCCACGCTTGTCCCGCTGATCGATTTGTTCGCGCCGGACATCATCCTGTATCAGGCAGGCGTCGATCCGTTTGTGGACGATCGGTTAGGGCGGTTAAACCTGACCGCACAAGGCCTCAGCGAGCGCGAGGATTTGATCGCCGGCCTTGCCATTGCCCGCGGCTTGCCGCTCGCCAGCACGCTTGGCGGCGGCTATGGGCATGACGCGCTGGAAGTGGCGGGGCGTCATGTCGCGTCGATCCTGCGACTGGGTGCGCATTTTTCGCTTTCGGCAAGGCAGCGTCATGCATAGACGGCGCAGCGACTGAACAAGGTGGATCAAGCCGTGCCCGAACTCCTGCTGAATGATCCAACCCGAAAAATGGCGGACGTCCGAGGATGACCGCACCGACCATTCTGTGGTTTCGCCGTGATTTGCGGGTGGCAGATCATGCCGCGTTGATCACGGCAGCGAGTGAGGGGCCGGTGATCCCGGTCTATGTGCTTGACGATGAAACTCCGCGCCAGCGGCGGATGGGCGGCGCATCACGCTGGTGGCTGCACCACAGCCTTGCCGCACTCGACGCCGCGTTGCAGGCAAAGGGATCGCGCCTGATCCTGCGGCGCGGTAAATCGGATGAGGTGATTGCTGCGCTCGCCGCCGAAACAGGGGCGATCCGCGTTCACGCACTTCGCCATTATGAGCCGTGGTGGCGCAATGCGCAGGCGGCGCTCGCCAAGCGCGTCGACCTGATCCTGCACGACGGCAATTACCTAGCACCCCCCGGTTCGATCACCACCGGCACCGGCGGGCAGTACAAGATCTTCACCCCCTTTTGGCGCGCACTGTTGGCCACGATGCCGCCCGCTTCTCCAAAGCCTGTCCCTCAGAAAATCGTTGCCCCATCGACATGGCCAGCAAGCGATGTTCTCGTCGACTGGCAATTGCTGCCCACCAAACCAGACTGGTCCGTTCACATGGCGGCATTCTGGCAGCCGGGTGAAGGCGGCGCGGCCAAGCGGCTCGATAGTTTTGTGGCGCTGGCATCGGCATATGGCGAGCAGCGCAACCTGCCTTCGGTTGACGGCACGTCGTTCCTGTCACCGCACCTGCATTTCGGTGAGATTTCACCCGCGACGATCTGGCACCGGGTCGCAAACGCCGGCGGATCGGTGGAGACATTCTTGGGTGAGCTCGGCTGGCGCGATTATGCGCAGAATGTGATCCTGCAATTTCCTGAATATGCGTCGAAAAATGCCCGGCCTGCCTTCGATGCACTGCCGTGGCGAACGGGCGCTGACGCCGATGCGGATCTGCGAGCGTGGCAGCGGGGACAGACCGGCTATCCGATCGTCGATGCCGGGATGCGCCAGCTCTGGGCGACGGGGTGGATGCATAATCGGGTTCGGATGATCGCCGCATCTTTCCTGATCAAGCATCTGCTGGTCGACTGGCGGCAGGGCGAGCAATGGTTCTGGGACACGCTGGTCGATGCCGATTATGGCAGCAACGCGGTCAACTGGCAGTGGACGGCGGGGACGGGGGTCGATTCGAACATGTTCGTGCGGATCATGGCGCCGCTGTCGCAGTCGGAAAAATTCGATGCGGCGGGCTATATCCGGCAATGGGTGCCCGAACTCGCCAACCTGCCCGATGCAGTGATCCATGATCCCGATGAGGCGGGTCGTCGGCCTGCCAGCTATCCGCCCAAGCGAATCGGCCACCGCGAGGCACGCGAACGCGCGCTTGCGGCAGTAAAACAGCTATAATCGATCATGTCGGGGGACGCATCGGGGCAAGCGCTAGACCATCGGTTGCGCGCCATTTCGCCGCCGCCGCAGGCGCGGTCGGGCAGGACGATTCGGCTGCTGGACGGCTTGTTCGCCCGCTTCGGCAAGAGCGTGATGGCACGAATCGACGAAGGACTAGCGACCGGATCAATTGAGGTGCTGCTGCCCGATGGATCGATCAGCGTGTTGGGTGGTCGTGAACCAGCGATCGAAGCGGTCCTTCACCTTGTCGATTGGCGCGCCTTGTTCCGGCTGGCCATCGGTGGATCAGGTGGTTGGTATGTCGCATGGCGAAACGGCGAATGGAGCAGCCCCGATCCTGTCGCGATCTTCGCGATCTTCAGCGCCAATCGCCATACGCTTGGCGGCACCGGCCGGGCGCAGGGCATTAATCGCTGGGTCAAGCAATGGACCAATCTTGCCCGCCGCAACAGCCGGACGGGCGCGCGCCGCAACATCGCTGAGCATTATGATCTGGGAAATGATTTCTACGCCGCGTGGCTCGATCCGACGCTGAGCTATTCGAGCGCACTGTTGGCCGACCCCGCCGAGCCGCTGGAAGTGGCGCAGCGCCGAAAGCTGCAGGCGATCCTCGACCGCACCGGCACTGCGCCCGGTGATCGTCTGCTGGAAATCGGCTGTGGCTGGGGTGCGTTTGCGGCCTTGGCGGCCGAAGCTGGCCTTTCGGTCCACGCGATCACGCTGTCAGCCGAACAACGCGACTCAATCGCCGCTCGGGCCGTACCGGGCGTGGAAGTGACGCTGACCGATTATCGCGACGTGACCGGCAGTTATGACGGTATTGCCAGCATCGAAATGGTCGAGGCCGTCGGCCAGGAATATTGGCCGGAATACCTCGCCGTCATCGCACGTGTGCTGCGCCCCGGCGGTCGCGCCGCGATCCAGTACATCGCCATCGATGATGCGATATTCGAATCCTATGCCGCCAATGTCGATTTCATCCAGCGCTACGTATTCCCTGGCGGGATGCTGCTGTCGCGCAGCCGTTTCCGCGCGCTGGCCGATGCACAGGGGCTCGATTGGCAGGACGAGAAATGTTTCGGGGCCGACTATGCCGAAACGCTGAAGCGTTGGCGGGCGGCCTTTGATGATGCGGTAGCCGCAGGCCGGTTGCCGAGCCGGTTCGATAGCGAATTCATCAATCTATGGCGCTTTTATCTGATGTACTGCGAAGGCGGTTTTCGCGGCGGCGGCATCGATGTGGCGCAGGTGACACTCGTTAAGCGGTAGCGGGTTGTTCGGGTTGGTCCGAACCACAACCACCTGCGTTCGCCCTGAGCGAAGTCGAAGGGCAAGCGCTGCACAGGGGGCTTCGACTTCGCTCAGCCCGAACGGGGTGAGGGGTTTTAAAACAAGGAAATCGTCCCCTAGCCCTCGATCCGCTCATACAGCCCGGTGTCGAAATCATCGGTCAGCAGCCGCACGATCCGCTCAGCCACAACCGTCGGCTCCTTTACTGATGCCGGGTCTTCGCCCGGATAGGCGCGTGCGCGCATGGCGGTGCGGGTCGCGCCAGGATCGATCAGCGCGGTGCGGATCTTGCTGATATTGGCGACTTCCAGCCCATAGCTGGTCAGGATGGCCTCGAACGCCGCCTTTGATGCGGCATATTCGCCCCAATAGGCGCGGTTCTGGCGCGCAACCGACGATGTCAGCCCGATCACCCGGCCATGCTCGGATTTGCGCAGCATCGGATCGAACGCGGTCAGCAGGGCGAGTTGCGCGCTGACGTTCAGCGTCATCACACTGGCAAAGCCCTTCGGGTCGATCACCGGGACCGCCGTCAGCGTGCCGAGCGTTGCGGCACTCAGCACCATGATATCGAGCGACGGGTAACGACCCGCCAGCGCCGTCGCGAGCCGCGCGATGCTGTCATTCTCGGTCAGGTTCACCGGCGCGATTGTCGCGGTGCCGCCGGTCTTGTAAATCGCTTCCTCAACCTCTTCGAGCCCGCCGGTCGTCCGCGCGGTCAGCACGACATGCGCGCCCGCCGCTGCGAGCGCTTTTGCGGTCGCCGCGCCGATGCCGCGGCTGGCCCCCGTGACAAGGGCGGTCTGGTTGGCAAGCGGTTTGTCGGTCACGGTCATGCTCCGGTCGGCTCCAGCCGATATCGGCGGGAGGGCAGGGTATCGGAAATTTAGCGAAAAAAGGCGGTCAGATCACCCGTTCGGCGAGCATCGCGAATTGATCGACCGTTTCGCATTCGTCCTGGTCGGTCAGCGTGGTCGGGTAATCGCCGGTGAAGCAGGCATCGCAGTGGCTGGGCTGCGTGTCGGATCGCTTGGCCTGACCAAGCGCCTTGTACAGCCCGTCGATCGAGATGAAGGCAAGGCTGTCGGCATGGATGAAATCGGTCATCCCGCCAACATCGAGCTGTGCTGCGAGCAATTTGGCGCGCTCGGGTGTATCGACGCCGTAGAAACAACTGTGCCGGGTCGGCGGGCTGGCGATCCGCATATGGACTTCGGCGGCGCCCGCCTCACGCATCATCTGGACGATTTTCAGGCTGGTGGTGCCGCGCACGATCGAATCGTCGATCAGGACGATGCGCTTGCCCCTGATCAGCGCGCGGTTGGCATTGTGCTTCAGCTTCACGCCCAGATGCCGAACCTTGTCGCCCGGCTGGATGAAGGTGCGGCCGACATAATGCGACCGGATGATGCCGAGTTCGAAAGGAATACCCGATTCCTGCGCATAGCCGATCGCCGCCGGGGTGCCCGAATCGGGGACGGGGATGACGAGATCGACCTCTACCGGGCTTTCGATCGCCAGTTGCGCACCAATCGCCTTGCGCACCGAATAGACTGATCGATCATCGGTGATTGAATCGGGGCGCGAGAAATAGACATATTCGAAGATGCACGGGCGCGCCGGCACTTCGGCGAACGGGCGGATCGAGCGGACTTCGCTGTCCTGCACGATCACCAGCTCGCCGGGATCGATCGCGCGCTCAAAGGTCGCGCCGACCACGTCGAGCGCCACGGTTTCGGACGCGAAGATGATTGCATCACCCAGCCGCCCCATCACAAGCGGCCGAATGCCGAGCGGATCGCGGCAGGCGATCATGCCTTCGGGCGTCATCACGATCAGCGAATAGGCCCCTTCAACGCGCTTCAATGCGTCGATGAACTTGTCGAGCAGCGTGCGGTAATTGGATGTCGCAACCAGGTGAATGATCACCTCGGTGTCGGAGGTCGACTGAAAGATCGAACCGCGCCGCACCAGCTCCCGCCGCAAGCGGGTGGCATTCGAGATGTTGCCGTTATGCGCAATTGCAAAACCGCCGCTCGCCAGATCGGCATAAAGCGGCTGGATATTGCGCAGCGCCGTTTCGCCCGTGGTCGAATAGCGGACATGGCCGCAGGCGACCGTGCCCGTGAGCGCCCGAATCACGTCATCGCGGTCAAAATTGCCGGCAACATGACCCATGGCCCGGTGGGTGTGGAATTCCCGCCCGTCAAAGCTGGTGACGCCGGCGGCTTCCTGCCCGCGATGCTGGAGCGCGTGGAGGCCAAGCGCGACAAGCGCCGCTGCTTCGCCATCGGTGCCGGAGACGCCGAAAATGCCGCATTCTTCGCGCAGTTTGTCGTCATCAAAAGGATTTGTTGTCAGCATGCCCGCCCGCTGGTTGCGCCGAGCCCGTCCTATAGGGGCCCCGTTCGGGTTTGTCGCGCATTTGTCATCATCGGTTCGGCGCGTTTCTCGATAAAGATGGTTGCTCGCCACAGGTGCGCTACAAAAGGGGATGACCGACTCACGCGAAACCGGGCTTGTGCTCGATCCCCGTTATGATTCTGCCGGCCTGATCACCGCCGTGGTGACTGATCGCGTTTCCGGCGACCTGTTGATGGTCGCGCACATGAATGCCGAGGCGCTGGCAGCGACTCGCGCAACGGGGGAGGCGACGTTCTGGTCGCGGAGCCGGGGCGCGCTTTGGAAAAAAGGCGAAACATCGGGCAACATCCTGCGCGTCTGCGAGCTCCGTATCGATTGCGATCAAGACGCGCTGTGGGTGATTGCCGAACCGGCGGGCCCCGCCTGTCACACCGGTGCGGTCAGTTGTTTCTATCGCCGCGTGGAGGAGGACGGGTTGGTCCGAATCCTCGATTCGGCGCGGTCATGAAGCGGTTTTTGGCCGGGTTAGGGCTAATTGCGTTGGTCGGCTGTTCGACCGAGTCGGCCACCCCACCCTCGGCTAAACCCACTGAGGCACCCGATCTCGAAACGGCGGCAATCGCGGCGGGGGTGATTGCCGATCCGGCCAATACCGACATGACCGGCCTGTACGCGCGCGATACCGACCGGGTGTGTGTGGTGCCCGATCGGCTGAATTACCGGATCGGCGCCTTCGTCGATTATGGGGATCAGCAAAATTGCAGTGGATCGGGCACCGTCACGCGGGTGGGGGAGGCGCTCCACATCTCCTTTGCCGGTGCGTCGGGGTGCGATTTCGACGCACGGTTCGAAGGCGATCGGATCGTGTTTCCCGGTCGGATGCCGCAAGCATGTGAAAGACTGTGCGGAAAGCGCGCGTCATTCGCAGCACTTGATGTCCGGCGACTGAGCGATTCGGTGTCCGAAGCGACGACGTTGCGTGATTCGAAGCGGAAACTTCTCTGTGCTCTTGGCGGGTAACGCTTGACGTTGACGTAAAGGACAAGTATTTTTCGGGAATGGCCACGCACCCTGCCTATGCGCCGATCGAACCCTTGCCCGATCGGCACAGTTTTTCGATTTCCGATCTGTCGTCGGAATTCGGCGTGACGGCGCGAGCGTTGCGCTTTTACGAAGATGAAGGGCTGATCGCGCCTGAGCGGCGCGGCACGGTACGCATCTATTCCCCCCGCGATCGCGCGCGGCTTGCGTGGATTTTGCGCGGCAAGCGCGTTGGCTTCAGCCTTGGGGAAATCCGCGAGCTGCTCGATCTGTACGACATTGGCGACGGACGACGCTCGCAACGCGAAGTCACTATCGCGCGTTGTCGCAACCGGATTGCGCTACTCGAAGCACAAAAGCACGATATCGATGCGGCGATTGATGAACTGAAACAGTTTATCGATTTATTCGAACCTGAGCTCGATTCAGACCGCGCCGACGCCAGACCCGCTCTTTCGACACAAAAGGACTGACCATGCCGAAATATACGCCGCCGGTGCGCGATACGCGCTTCATTCTTGAGCATGTCGTCGGTCTCGATCGTTACGCCAATCTCCCGGGCTTCCAGAACGCGACCCCGGATGTTGTCGATGCGGTCCTCGACGAAGGCGGCAAGTTTGTTGCGGAAGTGCTATTCCCGATCAATTATTCGGGCGATCAGGAAGGCTGCACTCGCCACCCCGATGGATCGGTAACGACGCCAGCCGGGTTCAAGGAAGCCTATGCTCGGTTCGTCGAATCGGGCTGGTCGACGCTCGGCGCGCCCGAAGAGTTTGGCGGGCAGGGCATGCCGCATGTCGTCTCGACGGCGTTCGAGGAATATAAGAATTCGGCCAATATGGCGTTCGCCATGTACCCCGGCCTCACCCACGGCGCGATCGCATCGCTGCTGGTCAAGGGCAGCCCGGAGCAAAAGGCGAAATACGTGCCGAAGATGGTGTCGGGCGAATGGGGCGGCACGATGAACCTGACGGAGCCGCAGTGCGGCACCGATCTCGGCCTGATCCGTACTCGCGCCGAACCCAATGCCGATGGCAGCTGGTCGATCACCGGCACCAAGATCTTCATCTCGTCCGGCGAGCATGACCTGACCGAGAACATCATCCACCTCGTCCTCGCCAAGACGCCGGGCGCGCCCGAAAGCTCGAAGGGGATATCGCTGTTCGTCGTGCCCAAGTTCATCGTCAACGACGATGGGTCGCTGGGCGAGCGCAACGCCGTCACCTGCGGGTCGATCGAGCACAAAATGGGCATCCACGCCAATTCGACCTGCGTGATGA
>CAZYOU010000020.1:0-39724 GCA_964649315.1 uncultured Stakelama sp.
AGCCTACTACTGCGCAGAATCGTTCATCCCTGAGCATTCTCAAACGGACTCTTAGCCCGGCCAAGCAGCCGCTAGGAGGTGTCAATGCACAATCGCGACATCACCGATCTTCGGAACATGCTCCGCGACCGTTTTCCGACAGCGCACTTGCCCGACGACGAAGTCGTCTCCCGCCACCGAAACGCGGACGGCACCTATGCACGCAAGGGTCGCAACAATACCAAGCGGGTTGCCACTGGTCGCGAGTCCGAGCTGGATGGGATCTGTGGGGTCGACAAGCCGCCGGCAGGCGACGTTGCAATCAACTCTTTGCTCTATGTCAGCCACAGCCGCCTCGACGACAGCGACTATCGCCATGCACTGCTCGACATTCAGTGCACGGCAGTGGTGCATAACAATGACTATGGCCTCACCGGCGTGCTGATCGCCACGCGCAATCATTTCGCGCAGTTTCTTGAAGGGCCAATTGAGGGCATCTATCGAGTGATGAGCGGGATCATGCGCGATCCTCGCCATTATGGGATCGTCATCGCCGACACCCATCCCTTCAATCGCCGCCTCTTTCCCAATTGGCGGATGGCGTGTTTCAGCCCGAACAGCGCAGCCAGCCGCCGCATCGCTCCGATGCTCAACCGCAATTACGGCATGCTGTCGCCGAGCGAGGCGGATTCGCTGATTGCCTCGATGCGAAGCACGGTCGCAAATTTCGATACCGGGCGGCCCGGCTTCGAAGGCGACGCTTGAAGCGTATCGCTCGGCCCAGCGCGGCGACCGGGTGGCTCAAGATGCATTGAGTGGTTTGAAGGGTGGTGGCTTACGCGCCTCAAATCGGCCACGGACAAATCCGTCGCCCCGCGCCTGACCCGGGGTCCCGCTGCCTCGCCCCCCAGATGCCCGGACGTGAAAAAGCGGGCCCCCGGGTCAAGCCCGGGGTGACGAATGGGAAAGGCAGGAATCGCCCAATAGCGGACATCACAGTAGCATGGTAAACGCGTCTAATGCGATCCCCGGCAACGCTCATCCTTTTGCTACTTACCGCAGGAGCACCCGCAAATCCTTCTGGCGTTCGACAAGCGCTTATGGATAAAATCGAGCGGACCGTGACGTTGCCCAAGGGGGCTAAACCACTGAACGCATATGGCAGGAACTATGCGTTCTCTGGGCGCAGTAAGGTGGTCGCGACATATCTGGTCCCATCATTGCCTCAGGTCTCGAGTGAGGGATGCGAGGTGATGTTGGAGGACTTCAATTCACGCCGGTGCACAAAGAAAGAAGTTGAGGAATCTGCCGAGAGAGATGCGCGCTACGTTGCGTCGCAAACCCCCGCTGGAAAGAGACGCTGGTATAAGAGCGCTCGGAGCCTGCCGTTCATCTCTGATGGAGGATGCACGCAAGTGAACGTCGAGTATGACATCCTAAGCCAGCGGGTCATTGCAGTTTCCTGTAATGGCTATGCTTAACGACCGCTTTCCACCCACGTGCCGACGCACCAACCCCCTCACTTCCCTGGCCTGCCGCCCTCCTTCCATGTTGGCATATAATCGCTGTTCGCCAGCCACCGCGCAGGGGCGACCAGCGACTGGATGGCGGCGGTCATGAAATCCACGTCGATATTGTCGATCGTGTCGTTCGGGGTGTGATAGGTCGGCACGACTGCCCAGCCCGAGACGGTGTGGGCCACCACGCCCTGTAGCGCGAGCGAGTAATTGTCCGATCGCTGGAAGAAGTTTTGCTCGGGATAGGGGTCCGCCGTCATCAGCGCACCGTGGGCCTTCATCGCCTCGCCAAAGGTTGAGCGGTCATAACCCGTCATCATCATCACGCCCTTGGGCAGCTTGGGGTCCTGCGCGCCGATCATCTCGATTTCGAGATTGGCGATGATGCTTGAAAGCGGCACGGGTGGGTGCGCGCCGAAATAGGTCGAGCCAAAGCCGCCAATCTCCTCGCTGCCATAAGCGACGAACAGGATACCGCGCTTCATCGGCTTGCCCGCCGCCAGCACGCGGGCGAGCTCGAGCACGGCGGTGGTGCCCGATGCATCGTCGTTGGCACCCGGCATCACGACGCCGTCGGCGCGCACGCCCAGATGATCGAGATGCGCGGAAAACAGGATGACGCCCGCCTTGGGATCAGTGCCAGGCAGATAGCCGATGGCGTTGGTGGTTGGTGCCGTGGTCGTGACGATCTGGGGAAAGCGCAGCGCAACCTCACTGCCCGCTGCCGCCGCGAGCACCTTGATGGCCGTCTCCGGCAAGGTCGCGGCGGCGGTGCCGGATGCCAGCGCCATGGACGCGCCCGCGGTCGCCGCACCGTCGGCGCGAACCGGGAACTGGGGCTCTCCGCCCGACTGCGCCACCCGGCTGCGGGTCAACTCGGATTCGGGCGCGATGACGAGCCTGATCTTCTTGGCTTGCCCTGCGCGCAGCAAGGCGAAGGGTGACAGCTTGGGCGACGTCGCCAGCACGATGTCGCCTGCCGGCAGATCCTTGATATCATCGCCCGTGAAGACGGTCAGCTTGCCGCTCACGCCGCCGCTTGCAATCAATATCGAGGCGCCGGCCACCGGTTTGCCGCCCACGGTCAGCACCGGTGCGCCCACCGCGCGCTGGCGGACGAGGTTGGTCGATTGGAGATAGCCATCCATGCCTGGCGCGGGTTTCAGCCCATAAGCCAGGAACTGCGACGCGACATAGGACGCGGCAATCGCCTCATCCCGTGTGCCACTGCCGCGCCCCTGCAGCGCATCGCCCGCCAGAAAACGCTCATGCGCCAGCACCCATTCGCGCTTGACCACCGGGGTCGATTTCGTTCGCGCCTCGGCGACTGGGGCTGCGAGTAAAGCGCTTAGCCCCATCAGTAAGGCAAGCGTGGCGCGGTGGCGGGGCGGTATCATCATGGCGGGCGCTTCTCGTTCAGTCAGGCGATCATGCCAAAGGGCACAACCTTGTTGGCGGCATCATGGCCGATATCGGCAGTACCGAGATAAGGCACGCCCATCTCGGCGGACCAGCGCGTGATCATCTCCTCGGCGCTGCCCTGCCAGGGCGGATCATTGGGCTGGATATCGGATAGGCGACCGAGGCGGATGCCGGCGATGCCCTTTAGCTGCGTGGCATGCGCAAGCTGGAACAGCATCCGATCGATCCGGTACAGCGGCTCCGACACATCCTCGATCATCAGGACATGGTCGGTCAGATCGGGCAGCCAAGGCGTGCCGACGAGGCTAGTGAGGATCGAGAGATTGAAGGCAGCGACCGGCTGTTGGCCGACGCTTGGCTCAAGCGCAGCCCTGTCGCGCGTCGTCAGCCAGCCCAGCGCGCGTGCAATCGCCGCATCGCCGCCCGTGCGCGCCATATCCATCACGAGAGGGCCGTGGATGGGCCGCCCGATCCGCCTGGCATAGAGCGCGCCGAGCAGGAACCCCATGTCGGAATAGCCCATATAGCTTTTGGCCGCTGCCGCCGGAGCGAGCGCCGGCATCACTGCCTCCAATATGCGGTTTGACCCATAACCGCCGCGCGCAAACCAGATTGCGTCGATCGACGGATCATTCGCCATTTCCAAGAACGCTGCTGCACGCGCTGAATCGGGCCCGGCGAAATGGCCTTCCGACAAATAGCATTGCGGGTGGATGACCAAGCGCACATCGGGAAAGGTGATGGCGGCAAGACCCTCCACGCGGGCGGCGACCGCAGGATCGAGCGGCCGTGCCGGTGCCACAATCCCGATCCGCATCGCTCCTCCGTTCCTGCTGCTTGCCCCGTACGATAAATGCCGCGATAGCGCGGGGCCATGAGCACTGGCAAATCTTACTTCTTCGTCGGCATTGGCGGCAGCGGCATGATGCCGCTCGCGATGATCCTGGCCGGGCAAGGCGCAATCGTCGCTGGATCGGACCGCAGCCTTGATCAGGCGCGGTTGCCGGCCAAGTTCGATCAGCTGCGCGCGATGGGAATCGCGCTCTATCCGCAGGACGGCAGTGGGATCACCAGCGCCGACCAGATCGTCATCGCCTCCGCCGCGATCGAGCCGACCGTGCCCGACATGATCGCCGCCGAGCGCGTGGGCGCGGCACGGATGAGCCGCGCCGAGCTGCTGTCATCGCTGTTCAATGCAGCACCCCACCCGATTGGCGTCGCCGGCACCAGCGGCAAATCGACCGTGACGGGGATGATCGGCTGGATGCTCCACGCGCTGGGCCGCGACCCGGTGGTGATGAACGGCGCGGTGATGAAGAATTTTGCGGCCCCCGATGCGCCGTTCGCTAGCGCGCTGGTCGGCAGTGGTGATGTCTTCGTCAGCGAAGTCGACGAAAGCGATGGGTCGATCGCGCTCTACCGGCCCGAGATCGCCGTGCTCAACAATGTCAGCCTCGATCACAAGTCGCTTGATGAGCTGCGCGCACTGTTTGCCGAATTCATCGGCAAGGCTGCGCGGGCGGTGGTGAACATCGACAACCCCGATGCCGAAGCACTGGCGGCGTCGCTGCCCGCCGAACGCGTGACGACCTTCTCGATCGAGCGCGTGGCCGATCTCCAGGCGATTTTCATCGAGGAACACCCCTTTGGGGTCGAGTTCATGCTGACCGAGGCTGACCTGATCGTCGAGGTGAAGCTGCAGGTGCCGGGGCGGCATAATGTGTCTAACGCGCTCGCCGCCATCGGCGCGGTGCGCGCGGCCGGCGTGTCGCTGCATGATGCGGCGGCGGCGATTGGCGGCTTTACCGGGCTCAAGCGGCGGTTCGATCTGGTCGGGCGCGCAGGCGACATCGCCGTCATCGATGATTTCGGGCACAACCCGGACAAGATCGGCGCGACGCTCGATACGCTCCACGCCTTTCCCGGGCGGCTGCTGATCCTGTTCCAGCCGCATGGCTATGGCCCGCTGAAGGTGATGCGGCGCGAACTGGTGGAAAGCCTGGCCGCGCGGCTGGCGCCGGAAGATGTGCTCGTGCTGCCCGATCCGGTCTATCAGGGCGGCACGGTCAGCCGCGAGGTTACCAGCGCCGACATCATCGCCGATCTGGTCGCCGCCGGTTGCACCGCCCACCACATCGCCGCGCGCGATGACGCCACCGCCTTCCTGGTCGAAAGCGCGCAAGGCGGCGACCGCATCATCATCATGGGCGCACGCGACGATACGCTGAGCCAGCTCGCCGCCGACATGCTGCAGATGCTGGTAATACGCGGCTGAAGCATTGCGCGGCAACTCAGCATCACCAGTCATTGCGAGCGCAGCGAAGCAATCCAGCCGCGCCGCAAGCGAATAAGCTGGATTGCTTCGCTGCGCTCGCAATGACGATTGGGGTTTTGAACGCCACGCTCGAAGCTGTTACCGTCCGGAGACGCGCATCAAAGAAAGGCCCGCCATGTTCCGCCGCCTCTTTCTCGATCACCCCGCCTCGGTCGGTGAGAGCTATGCCGAGCATTTCCGCGTGGCGAGCAGCTTTGGCACCGCGATGATCATCGGCGGCCTGGGCGCTGTGCTGCACGCCTTCGTGCCTGCGCTCTGCAAGACGCGCGGCAGCGATACGATCAACACCCTCCACGCCCGCATGGTCGCCAAGCGCGAGGCGAAGCGGGCAGCGACGACGCAGATGAAGACGGTCGAATATATTATCTGACGTCACGCGCCGCAGGCATGCGGGGAATCGCCCAAAGCCGCCTTCGACTATCGCGCTTTCGCGGGTGCATTCGCTCATCCACTCACCTTATTGGAAAGCTTACGCTCCACAATGACAAGGGTAATTGACATATAACGGCTCGAAATGTAAAGCTTCCTTCACTGATTCGAAAGGAAGCTTGTCATGTCAATGAAGCGCGCGATCCGGCGGTACAACCGTACCGTCATTGCGCTCAGCCTGGTCTATGCAGCCACGTTGTTCAGCGCGATTTATGCCTTCAACCACCATCTCGTCTCCGGGGCGATCGCCGTGGTCGTCGCTGCGCTGCCAGCGTTGCCGATTGTCGGGATGTTCGCCGCAATTGCCCGCTACCTGATCGAGGAAAGCGACGAATATGTCCGGATGCTCGAAGTGCGAAAGACGCTGGTCGCGACCGGCTTTGCGCTGAGTATCGCGACGATCTGGGGCTTTCTGGAAAGCTTTGAAGTCGTTGGCCATGTCGATTCCTATTACATCGCGGTGATCTGGTTTGGCGGGCTGGGCGTTGGCAGTTGCGTCAACCATTTCCTGCCGGCGCGCGAATCATGAACAACCGGCTGCGCGTGCTCCGCGCCGAGCGCAAATGGAGCCAGGGGGATCTCGCCGACAAGCTCGAGGTATCGCGCCAGAGCGTCAACGCCATCGAAACGGGGCGCTATGATCCCTCGCTCCCGCTCGCCTTTCGTATCGCCGAGCTGTTCGAGCTGCCCATCGAAGCCATTTTTATCAGCCCGTCCAAGGAGCAATAAGCATGAACCACCTGATGTTGCGCGTGGCGGTTGCCGCGCTGGCCCCGCTCGCCATTCTCCAGCCCCATGCCGCGCATAGCCAAACAGCACTGGGCGCGCCCGCCGCCCCGGCCCTCGACCCCGTCATCACGCAGCTGCCGCACATCACCGTCGCGACGACGGGCAAGGGGCCCGCCGTGATCCTCATTCCCGGGCTCGCTTCCCCGCGTACCGTGTGGGACGGCGTTGTGGCGCATCTCGCCAAGACGCACCGCGTGCACCTCGTCGAGGTGCGCGGTTTTGCCGGGGGTGATATCGGCCCCAACGACAGAGCGGGCCTGCTCGACGGCATCGCGGCGGACCTCAATGGATACATCACCGCCAACAAAATCGAGAAGCCGGCGATCGCGGGGCATTCGATGGGCGGGCTGCTCGCGATGATGATGGGCGCGCGCTATCCGCAGGCGACCGGCAGCGTGATGGTCGTCGATGCCCTGCCCTTTTTCAGCCTGTTGTTCGGCCCGACCGCGACAGTGGAAGGCGCCCGCCCCTTTGCCGAGCAGGCCCGCGCCCGCACGCTCGCCACGCCTGCGCCGACCGCCCCCGTCACCAGCGACCCCGGCGGCATCTGGTCGATCACACCCGAGGGCAGGATAAAGGTGGCGAACTGGAGCGCCAAGGCCGATGCCCGCGTGAATGCCGAGGCGCTTTATGAGGTAATGACGACCGATTTGCGGCCCGAACTGGCAAAGATCGCCGCAAAGCCCTTTACCGTGCTCTATGCGACGGGTGCGGGGCCGCAGGCGAAAGCGCTGTGGGAGCTGGGCTATGCCGGCTCGCCCGCCACGCTGGTGCCGATCGCGGAGAGCTGGCACTTCATCATGCTCGATCAGCCGGCGGCGTTCGAGGCAGCAGTCGACGCCTTTCTCAAGCACTGATCAGCGACGCTGCCTTTCCAACCGGGGCTGCCCTGCCGTAAAGGACAGCCCATGACTGACACCCCGCCCCGCCCCGCGCTTGCCCATCACCTAACGCCGGGCGCGGGGCCGACGGTGATCTTCCTGCCCGGCTATGCATCCGACATGAGCGGCACCAAGGCGCTGGCGCTGGAGGCCTGGGCACGCGACCGGAGCCATGCCTTCCTCCGCTTCGATTATGGCGGCTGCGGGCAAAGTGAAGGTGCGTTTGAGGACCAAACGCTCGCGGGCTGGCGCGACGATGTCGTGGCGATGATCGATAGCGTGCCCGATGGGCAGGTGGTGCTGGTCGGCTCCTCGATGGGCGGGTGGCTGATGTTGCTGGCGGCGCTCGCCCGGCCCGATCGTGTGGCCGCGCTGGTCGGCATTGCGGCCGCGCCCGATTTCACCGATTGGGGCTTCTCAATGGACGAAAAGATGGCGCTGCTGAGCAACGGCCGCACCGAGCGCCCCTCCCCTTATTCGGACCAGCCGACGCTTTACACGCGCGCCTTCTGGACATCGGGCGAGGCGAACCGGCTGATGCACGGCGTGATCGCCATCGACGTGCCGGTGCGGCTGCTCCACGGCCTGGCCGACACGGATGTGCCGCTTTCGCGCGCGGTTCGGCTTACCGAGCTGCTGCGTTCAGCCGATGTGCAGCTGCTGATCATCAAGGATGGCGATCACCGCCTGTCGCGCGATGCCGATATCGCGCTGCTGATCCGCGCGGTGGAGGAAGTGACCTGCACGCCATGATGCTGATCCTGCTGTTCGCCCAGACGATCGGTGCGCCTGCGCCCGCCGCACGGCCCATCATCAGCGACCGCCCCGAACAGGCGTCGATTGCCACCCGTTATGACGCATGCGTCGACCTGGCGACGGGCGACCCTGACAAAGGCGTGAGTGATGCAACACGCTGGCGTGCGTCGGGCGGCGGCTATCTCGCGCGGCAGTGCCTGGGGCTGGCTTTCGCGCATCAGGGGCGATGGGCATCGGCGGCCGAGGAATTCGAAGGCGCAGCGCAAGACGCCGAAGTCGCGCATAGCGACCGCGCGGCGCAATATTGGGCGCAAGGTGGCAATGCCCGGCTCGCGGCGGGACAAGCCGACAAGGCGCGCGCTGATCTGGATGCGGCGCTTGCATCGGGTACGCTCACCGGCCTCCAGCGCGGCGAAACCCAGTTCGACCGCGCCCGCGCGCTGGTGGCCGCAGGTGATCTGGAATCGGCGCGGACTGATATCGATCTGGCATTGGGACTGGCCAGCGAGGATCCGCTAATCTGGCTCGCCTCCGCCACGCTTGCCCGGCGGATGGATGATCTGCCGCGTGCGCGAAAGGATATTGCCGAGGCATATCGCCGCTCGCCCGACGATGCGTCGGTCTATCTCGAAATCGGCAACATCGCGGCGTTGGGTGGCGACGAGAATGGCGCGAAATCCGCCTGGAGTGATGCGATCCGCATCGGCCCAAACAGCACGGCAGCCGCCAGCGCCCGCGCGGCGATGAAACAATTCGAAACCGCTGCAAAACCCTGACCGACCGACTGGCGCAATGCCGCCCCGCGCCCTATCTCCCAGCCATCGTCCGTAATGGAGACAGTGCCCGATGAAGTATCTCCACACCATGATCCGTGTCAGCGATCCTGAAGCCACGGTCAATTTCTTCAAGCTGCTGGGGCTGGAGGAGCAAAAGCGCTTCGACAGCGAAAAGGGTCGGTTCACGCTGATCTTCCTTGCCGCGCCCGGCGACGAGCAGGCGCAGGTGGAACTGACGTATAATTGGGACCCAGAGGATTATGGCGAGGGCCGCAATTTCGGCCACCTCGCCTACCGCGTCGACGATATCTACGAGACGTGCCAGCGCCTGATGGACGCCGGGGTGACGATCAACCGCCCCCCGCGCGACGGGCATATGGCGTTCGTGCGGACGCCCGACAATATCTCGATCGAGATATTGCAGGACGGCTATCTGGAGCCTGCAGAGCCATGGGCCTCGATGCCCAATACCGGGCATTGGTGATGGCCGATCTGGTGGTCCTCCGCATCCCGGTGCTCAGCGACAATTATGTCTGGCTGGTGCACGATTCCGAGTCGGGTGAGACGGCGGTGATCGACCCGGCAGTGGCCGATCCCGTGCTGGCGGCAGCGGCGAGCCGGGGCTGGACGATAACCGCGATCTGGAACACGCATTGGCATCCCGATCACACGGGTGGGAACGCGGCGATCAAGGCTGCCACCGGTGCCACGATCATTGGCCCGGCGGCCGAGGCAGCGCGCATCCCGACGCTCGACGTGCAAGTGCGCGAAGGCGATGAGGTCCGGCTCGGCACGCACAGCGCAACAGTGATGGAGACACCTGCGCATACGGCCGGCCACATTACCTACCATCTCGCCGACGACGCGATCGCCTTTACCGGCGATACGCTGTTCGCCATGGGATGCGGGCGGTTGTTCGAAGGAACAGCCGAGCAAATGTTCGCCAATATGCAGCGTTATGCGGCGATGCCCGACGGAACGACGGTGTATTGCGCGCATGAATATACCGAATCGAACGGCCGTTATGCGCTGACGGTCGATCCCGACAATCAGGCGTTAACGGCGCGGATGGCGCAGGTTCGCGCCGCCCGGGCGATCGGTGAGGCCACGGTGCCGACGACGATTGGCCTTGAGCGCGCCACCAATCCTTTCTTGCGGGCAGGCTCGGCGGCGGCGCTTGCGGGGTTGCGCCAAGGAAAGGATGATTTTCGCGGCTGATTGCGCTATGATCGAGTCTGGGAACATGCCTTTCGTCGGGAGTTTGCCATGCGTCGTATCATATTGTTCGCCGTTTTATTTGCCGCTGGGTCTTCTGCGGCACCATCTGAACAAGCCCATAGCGATCAACGCGCAAGGGCGAACGAGGCGAAACTCGCCAAATTGCTGAACGGCTATGTCGCTGGCCCGGCGCAGGATTGCCTGCCGATCCAGCGCAGCCAGTTTCGCACCAAGGGTGTCGGCGACACGTTGCTCTATAGCGCCAATCGCAACATGATCTATCGCACTGAAACCCAGGGCTGTTCCGGCGTCGAGCGCGGCGATGCCCTCGTCACCTACAATTATTCAACGCAATTATGTCGCGGACAGATCGCTACGACGGTCGATACGATCGGCAGATTCCAAACGGGGAGCTGCGCGCTCGGCGCATTCGTGCCCTATCGCCGGGTCAAATAGCTTGAAGGCGATGCGGCTGATGGCAGCAATGCTGACATTGGGCGCGGCGGCTGCGTCGGCCACCACGGTGCCTAGCGACGATGCAGCGTTGGCGACCGCCACCGCTGGACGCACCGCCGGCAAGACCAGCTTTTGCGTCAATCAGACGCGGTTGGGCGGCCCGCAGATCATCAACAACCGTACGATCATCTATCGCCAATCGGGCAAACGGATCTGGATATCGCGCCTTACCGACAATTGCCCAGCGCTTCAGGGCGACCCCATATTGATCGTCGAAACCTATGGCACCCAGCTGTGCCGTCACGACCGATTTCAGGTCCAGCAACGCAGCTCGCCAATTGCCTCGGCCTATTGCTTCTTCGGCGATTTCACGCCGTATGACCGAGCCGAGAAGCGTTAGAGAACGAAGCGGCTGAGATCGGTGTTGCGGGCGATGCTCGCCAGTTCGCGGTCGACATAGGCGGCGTCGACCGTCACCGTCTCACCGCGGCGGTCCTCCGCTTCGTAGCTGACGCTTTCGAGCAGCTTTTCCATCACCGTCTGCAGGCGGCGCGCGCCGATATTCTCAATCTCCGCATTCACCTCGGCGGCGATGCGCGCGATCGCGGCGATGCCGTCTTCGCTGATCTCGACCGTCACCCCTTCGGTGGCGAGCAACGCCTTGTACTGCGCGGGGAGCGATGCCTTGGTGTCGGAAAGGATCGCGACGAAATCGGCCTCGGTCAGCGCCTTCAGCTCGACGCGGATCGGCAGGCGGCCTTGAAGTTCGGGCAGCAAGTCGCTTGGCTTGGCGACGTGAAACGCACCGCTGGCGATGAACAGGATATGGTCGGTTTTCATCGGGCCATATTTGGTGGCGACCGTCGTCCCCTCGATCAGCGGCAACAAATCACGCTGCACACCCTCGCGGCTGACCGAACCGCCGCGCACGTCGCTCACCGCGATCTTGTCGATTTCATCCAGGAAAACGATCCCGTTGGCCTCCGCATCGGCGAGTGCGGTGCGGCTCAGCTCGTCCTGATCGAGCCGTTTGTCGGCCTCTTCCTCGACCAGCTTTTCCCACGCTGCGGGCACGGTGAGCTTGCGGCGCTTGAGCTGATTGCCGCCCATCGCCTTGCTCATCATCTCGCCCAGATTGATCATGCCCATCTGGCCCGGCACCTCGAATGGGGTCTTCGGCGCGTCCTCCACTTCGATCTCGATCTCGGTGGCGTCCAGATGGCCTTCGCGGAAGCGCTGGCGGAATGCTTCGCGCGTCGCCTCGCTTGCGCCCTTGCCGGTCAGCGCGTCGAGCAGCCGCGCCATCGCCGCATCCTCGGCCTTGTCCTTCACCGCCACGCGGCGGCGTTCTTTCTCCAGCCGCACCGCTTCCTCGACCAGGTCGCGAGCGATCTGCTCGACATCACGGCCGACATAGCCGACCTCAGTAAACTTGGTCGCCTCCACCTTCACGAACGGCGCATCGGCGAGCTTCGCCAGCCGCCGCGAAATTTCGGTTTTACCGCAGCCGGTGGGGCCGATCATCAGGATGTTCTTGGGCGTCACTTCATCGCGCAGATCAGCGCCGAGCCGCTGCCGACGCCAGCGGTTACGCATTGCGACCGCGACAGCCTTTTTGGCATCGGTCTGGCCGATGATGTGCGCATCGAGCGCGGCGACAATGGCTTTGGGGGTAAGGGCGTCGTTCATACTACGGGAACAGCTTTCAGATCAGGGGCGCCGCCGGGCACTGCGGCCAGCGCGTTGACGATAGGGCCATCGGGCACCTGCGTGACGCCGACGGTAAAATCGAGGATGGGCTTGGTCGCGGCGTCGAGCGTTGCGAGATCGTCTGCCGTCAGCGCCAGATCGGCGGCGGCGATATTGTCGTCGAGCTGCGACAAGCGCGATGCACCGACCAGCACGCTTGCCACCTGCGGGCGCGAAAGCACCCAGGCGAGCGCGACCTGCGCAACCGTCGCATCATGCGCCGCAGCGATGCTGCGCATGGTTTCGACAAGCGCAAAGCCCTGATCCTTGTCGAACGGGATCATGTCGAACCCGGAGAGGCGGTTTTCGGCATCGCTCAACGATTCACGCGTGTACTTGCCCGACAGGAAGCCGCCCGCCAGCGGACTCCATGCCGTCAGGCCGATCCCGTAGTGCTTGGCCATCGGCAGCACTTCGCCCTCAACCCCGCGCCCCAGCAGCGAATAATACATTTGCACATGGCTGAACTGCGCCCAGCCATTGGCGCGCTGCAACTCGATCGCGGCTGCCACCTTCCACGCCGGCCAGTTCGACACGCCCAGATAGCGCGCCTTGCCCGCCCGGACGATCGCGTCGAGCGCGAAAAGCGTTTCCTCAAGCGGCGTATGCGCATCATTGCGGTGCGCGATGTAGACATCGACATGATCGGTGCCGAGGTTCTTGAGGCTCCGGTCGATCGACCAGTGGAGATGCGTGGCGGATAACCCGCTGCGGTTGAGCGGCGCCCCTGCGCGCCACCCGGCCTTGGTTGCGATCACCACCTCGTCGCGGCGATTGCCCAGCGCCTTGCCCAAAATCTGCTCGGATTCGCCGCCGGCATAGATATCGGCAGTGTCGAAGAAATTGATCCCGCCATCGATCGCGCGCGCGACGATCGCATCGGCATCGCTCTGCCCGGTCTTGGCGATCGCGGCGTTGCCCGAGCCGCCGGTAAAGGTCATCGTGCCGAGCGCGAGGCGCGAGACGACCAGGCCAGTGTCGCCCAATTTGCTGTAAAGCATCAATATTCCTTAAAAATCAGACAGCGCTATCGAGCGTTTCGATCGTGAGCCGGTCGTTCGTGTAAACGCAGATATCCGCCGCGACGGCCATCGCCTTGCGCGCCAGCACCTCGGCATCGGGTTCGTAGTCGGTAAGTGCGCGCGCGGCGGCGAGCGCGAAATTACCGCCCGAGCCGATCGCTGCGATTCCCGCTTCGGGTTCCAGCACATCACCGTTACCTGTCAGAATCAGCGTCACATCCTTGTCAGCGACGATCATCATCGCTTCCAGGTTGCGGAGATATTTATCAGTCCGCCAGTCCTTGGCCAGTTCCACCGCCGCGCGCAGCAATTGGCCGTGGTGCTGTTCCAGCTTGCGTTCCAGCCGCTCGAACAGCGTGAAGGCATCCGCCGTCGCGCCCGCGAAACCGCCGATGATGCTGCTGTCACCGAGCTTTCGGACCTTGCGGGCATTGGGCTTCATCACCGTTTGGCCCATCGAGACCTGGCCATCGCCCGCGATCACGACTTTGCCGCCACGCCGCACGGAAAGGATTGTGGTGCCGTGCCACACCATGTCGTTGTTGCTCATGAACGGCGATATGGGATCGCGGCGGCGGGTGCGCAATCCGTGTTCCTATCTGGCAAACGCTTGACTTCCGTTCGGGCTGAGCGAAGTCGAAGCCCAAGCGCTGCGCATACCCTTCGACTTCGCTCAGGGTGAACGGAGGTTAGGGTCGGGGCAGTAGAACCCTACCGACTATTCGCCTTCAAAAACGCCGTGCTGTCCGCCAGCGTGGTCGCGTTGCCACGGAACGGCAGCGACAGGCCCATCACCAGATCATTATGGCTCTTGCCCGGATATTCCTTCAGCTCGAAGCGGGCACCGAGTTCGGTGAGCCGCTTCGCCAGCCGGGTGGCGTTGCGCGGCTTCACGACATCGTCGGCGGTTCCCTGCGCCAGTTGCAGCGGCGGCGTGTCCTTCGTCGCATAGGTGATCGGCTGGGTCTCCGCAGGCGTCGGCCAGGCCGAAAAAGCAGCGCGCGCACGGTCGCTTTCCCAAGGGTAGAACGCGTAAGGCCCGGCAAACAACGCGGCGGCGCGGACGATCTTGGGGTCGACGCCGATGTCGCGCAGATAGCGCCCGTCCAGCGCGAGCATGGCGGCGTTATATGCCCCCGCCGAATGGCCGGAGAGCGTGATCCGCGCCGGATCTCCGCCATAATCGGCGATGTGATCGCGCACCCATTTCACCGCGAGCGCCGAATCCTGCACGAACACAGGAAAGCGCACGCCCGGCACCAGCCGGTAATCGGGAATAACGACGATGAACCCCTGCCCCGCAAAGGCGCGACCGACAAAGCCATATTCCTGACGCGATCCCTTGGTCCACGCGCCGCCATAATAAAAGATCACTACCGGCAGTTTTTCCGCGCCGCGCTTTGCGGGCGCCCACACATCGAGTTGCTGGCGCGGCGCGGTGCCGAAATCGACGTCCTTTGCCACCTGCACCGCTTCAGGCTGGCCGGGCGTCATCTTGTCCATCAGGTTGAGCATCATTGGGGGTGACGCGAAGAAATAGGCATAGCCAAGCCCCGCCGCGATCAGCACCACCAACGCCAACATCACTCGCCCGATCGTCATGCCATATCCCCGCTTGTTATGGACCCAGCGTGGGGCACGGCGCGGCGGTGCACAAGCCCCGACATGGCTTGGGCGCATTGCCACCCACACGGAATCGGCATAGCAAGCGTCGAAACAATCCGGGGAGAGCATGATGCGGAAAATCGCGATCGCGGCGCTGCTGTTGGCAGGCGTCAGCAGCGGGGCGGCCATGGCCAAGGGGCCGAGCTATGCCGCCTCCATTGTCCGCACGACCTATGGCATTCCCCACATCACCGCGAGCAACTGGCGCGGGGTCGGTTACGGCGTCGGCTATGCCTATGCGCAGGACAATCTTTGCATGCTGGCGGAGGAATTTGCGACCGTCGCGGGTGAGCGATCGCTGCATTTCGGGCCAAAGGCAACTGCGGTCCTGGGCTTCGGCCCGGTCGATAACTTGTCATCAGACATCTTCTTTCGCGCAGCCATCGATGTGCCAAAACTCCGCCAGACGCTGGCGAAGCAAGGCCCCGATGCGCGCGCGATCCTGGCCGGCTATGCCGCCGGCTATAACCGCCTGCTGCGCGATCTTGGCCCCGACAAGATCCCCTCCGAATGTCGCGGCAAGCCGTGGGTCAAGCCCGTCACGCTCGACGATATGTTGCGCCTGACCGAAAAGCAGATGCTGCTCGCGAGCTCCCTTGCCCTCGCCACTGCCGTTGTCGGCGCGGTGCCCCCGGGCGCGGCACAGGCCGCCAGCAACAACGCGTCGCTGCCCGATCCCGACAAGATCGGCATCGGCAGCAATGGCTGGGCATTCGGGGCGGACGTTACCACCACCGGGCGCGGCATCCTGGTCGGCAATCCGCATTTCCCGTGGAACGGCCCGTCGCGCTTCTGGCAGATGCACGTGACGATCCCGGGTATGTATGATGCGATGGGCGTCGGCCTGGCCGGCACGCCGCTGGTGACACTTGGCTTCAACAAGGACATCGCCTGGACCCACACCGTCACCGCCGCACGCCATTTCACGCTGTTCGAACTGACGATCGATCCGACCGACCCGACCAGCTACATCATTGACGGCAAGTCTGAGAAAATGACGACAAAGACGGTCAGCGTGCCGATGCCAGCCGGAGCTGCACCAGTGACGCGCACACTCTACTCCACGCGCTTTGGCCCCATGGTCGCCGCGCCCGCGCAGCTGCTGACATGGGACAAGGCCAAGGCATTCGCGATGCGCGATGCCAATGCCGGCAACCAGCGCGGGCTCGCCACCTGGGCGGCGATCGGCAAGGCCAAGACGGTCGGCGAGATAAAGACCGCGGTGTCGACGACGCTGGGCATTCCGTGGGTCAACACGATCGCGGCTGATCGCCACGGCAATGTGCTGCATGCCGACATCACCGCCGTGCCCAACGTCTCGACCGAAAAGGCCAAGGCCTGCGCAACCCCATTGTCACCGCTTGTCGCGGCGCGCGCGACGCTGCTCGACGGCAGCAAATCGGCCTGCGATTGGGACGATACCCCCGGCACCGCCGCGCCGCGCCTGCTCCCCGCAAGCGAGCAGGCCGTCTATGAACGCCGCGATTATGTGGCCAACAGCAACGACAATTACTGGCTGAGCAACGCAAGCGCTCCTTATCGCGAGCTGTCGCCGATCCTGGGGCCGTGGGGCACCGCGCGCACGCTGCGTACACGCTCCGGCCTGATCGAGATCGACCGCCGTTTGAAGGGCATGGACGGCCTGCCCGGCACCAAGATCGACCAGCAGATCGCCGAGACGATGGCCTTTGCGAACAAGAGCCTTGCCGGTGAAATGGTGGTGGGTCGCCTGCTCACGCTGTGTGCAGACAAGGTCGAAGTTGCTGCGGCCTGCGCTGCGTTGAAGGGCTGGGACCAGAAGGTCGATGTCGATAGCCGCGGTGCGTATCTGTTCCACCATTTCTGGATCCGGGCACAGCGGATCACCGGCATCTGGGCGGTGAAGTTCGACCCTGCGGACCCAGTCAACACCCCGCGCGATCTGGTGACCGAGGGGGAGACCGGGGCAAAGCTGATTGGTGCACTGAAAGCCGCTGCGGATCAGCTCGCCAAAGAAGGCATTGCGCTCGATGCGCGCTGGGGCGATGTGCAGTTCGCGCAACGCGGCAACCAGCGGATCGCCATTCACGGCGGCGACGGCCAGCTCGGCATCCTCAACGTCCAGATCGCGACCGCTGTGCCGACCGGAATTACGCCGATCCACGGATCGAGTTATGTTCAGGCCGTGACCTTTGATGAGGCCGGGCCGGTGGCAGACGCGGTGCTCAGCTACTCACAGTCGACCGACCCCGCCTCACCGCATTTCGGTGACCAGACGTTGCTGTACTCGGCCAAGCGCTGGGTCCGGTTGCCGTTCACCAGGGCGCAGATTGCTGCGGAGGCGATCAGCGCACCGATCAGGATCAGCGAGTAAACGGAAGCTGCGTCAACGATAGCGGCAGGAAATTTGCCCGAACCGACCAACGGCCCATATCGATTTGCGGAAGTTCTTGGTCGGGACGACAGGATTCGAACCTGCGACCCCCACACCCCCAGTGTGATGCGCTACCAGGCTGCGCTACGTCCCGACCGAGGGGGCGGCATTATGCGTCTGTCGCTTGCGATGCAAGCATTACCCGTCAGCGGTTGCCGTCGTTGGGGCAGATGCGGCGGGTGGCACGCTGAAAACCGCGCTTGCGCGAGCGATCAGGCGGTCGCCCGCCGTGACGCGCGCTTCACCGAAGGCCAGCGTGCGACCAACCCGAACGGGGGTTGCTGCAACTTCAAGCCAATCGCCAATCCGCGCGGTGCCGGTGAATTCGCAGGTCAGGCTGACCGTCACGATACCGCCGACCCCAGAGCCGGACAGCGCGCAGGCAAGCCCCATCGCGTTATCGGCAAGCGCCGCGATCAGCCCGCCATGCGCCATGCCGCGTGCATTGGTGTGCGGCGTGGCCACTAGAACACCAATCGTCAGCACATCGCCCTCGCGCTTCGAATAAAGCGGCTCCCACGCATCGGTGAGCGGGCTCGTGCGGAAATGGGGTGCGAAGCCCGGGGGCAGATCAAGCACGCGACGCCGCTGTGCGCAGCGCACCATCGATCCATGCGGCGGGCGCGTCATCGAACGTATAAAGCCGCGTCTCGACCAGTTCGGGACGAAAGCCATGCGCGTGGCAGCAATCGAGCGTTGGCGGGATGTTGGTGCGCACATTCGCGCGGCCGGTGCGCAACGTGATCCCCTTGTGGTACATTTCCAGCATCGGTACCGGCGTGGTCGCGCCGAGGTGGATCGTCACGCTGGTCAGCACCCCTTCCGGTTCTGTCGCGCGGATCGCCTGGATCAGCGTGTCGGGCGTGCCGCAGGCATCGACGACGATTTCATACAGCATCGGCAAATCGCCCGGCAGCGTGATCGGGTTGGCGCCATAGGCAGCGGCTTGAGCGCGCCGCACCGGATCATCATCGGCATAATCGACCCGACCCGCACCCAGCGCCACCGCCAGTCCGGCAGCATAAATGCCGATCACTGACGCCAGCCCGCCCATCACCAACACGCTTGCACCCGGCCGTTCGGCGAGCGGCGGCGCCACTGCGCGCCAGCTATCTGCTGCCATATCCGCCGCGCCAATCAGCGCGACCGGATCAGCGTTCAATGGCAACGGCACCAGCATCGCATCGGCAAAGGGCACCGCGACCAGATCAGCCGCTGCGCAGCCATAATTGCCGGGCCGCCCCATGCCATAGCTTGCGGCGAACGGCACCGTTCGGCAGCGCCCCGTAAAGCCACGGCGACAGTTGCGGCATTCGCCACAGCTAATCTGGGCGGGCACGATGACGCGCTGATCGGGCCGGATGTGGCGAACGCCATCCCCGACGTCGACGACCTCGCCGATCATCTCATGCCCGATTGGTTCACCCGCTGCCATTGGCGCAAGCCCGCGAACATAGCCCACGTCGAGATCGCAGCGCCCGAGCACGATCGGGCGAACAAGCGCAGCAATGTCGGTGGTCAGCGCCGGCACCGCCGCTTCGCGCCATTCGACCAGCCCTGCGCGGACGAAGGTGAGCTGCCGCATCAGGGCTTCGTCCCGTCAATTGCCAACGGGACGTCATAATAGGTGACGATCGGATCGCTGCCATAGGTCGCCTTGGCACGCGCAACCCAGGCATCGTTGAACCAGGCTTGCGCCGCTGCCTTGCTCGACCAGTAATAAATGCCGCCGAACCGCTTGGGTTCGATCGTGAAATATTTGCGGATCAAGCCAGGGATCGCCCGATAACGGGGAGCCGCCTTGTCGAATTCGACCTTCAGATAGGCATCGGTCACGCCCGGCGGGGTGGCGATGCTGACGACAACGGCAACGCGGCTCGCAGGTTCGTCGGGGCGCGCATTGGCGGTAAGCGGCAGCGCGATCAACACGGCGGCGAGAATCGACGGGATCAGCTTCATGGCATGGCTCCTTTTCAAGCGCCACCCGATCTACGCCTGTCGGCGGCACAGAATAAGGTCAATAGACGCAAATCGCTTTCGCATAATCTGCAAAACGGTTAAGGCTTGAACGATGGACAGCGAGGATCTGAAGCTGCTGCTAATGCTCGACGAACGGGGCTCGCTAAGCGCGGTTGCCAAGCAGCTCGACCTTGCAGTCTCCACCGTCGCGCGGCGACTGGAGGGGCTAGAGACGACATTGGGGCTGCGGCTGCTAGATCGGCGCGCGAACGGGGTACGGCTGACGAGCGAGGGCAGCCGGATTGCTGCGCTTGCCGCGCCGCTGGTCGACCAGGCAGCACGCATCGCGCGCGCTGCATCTGCGCTCGGGGCAGCCAACGCGGCGGGTCATGTGACGATATCGTCGATAGACCTGATTATTACGGAGGTGCTGGCACCCGCGCTGCCGCAACTGGCCCAATTGGCGCCGGGGTTAAGCGTTACACTCCGCGCACAGGGCGACGTCGTCAGCCTTGCCGCACGCGAGGCTGACATCGCACTGCGGATGTCTCGCCCCGAGGGTGCAAGCCTGATCGCACGACGGATTGCCGAAATTCCATTGGGGTGTTTTGCCAGCATCGATTACCTTGCCGGGCGCGATCCGACATCCATCACCCTGCGCGACGAAAAGCTGTTGGTTTATGACGACAGCTATGGACAGATTGCCGAACGTGACTGGGTGACACGCGCGGGACTGGACGGCGCGGTTGTGCTGCGCACCGGCAGCACCCGCGCGCTGCTGAACGCCACTGCGGCAGGCGGTGGCATTGCCCTGTTGCCTGTATATTTTGCCGAGCAGGCAGGGTTGGTTCACCTGCCCGCACCGTTCACCGTGCCCCCTCGCCCCGTCTGGCTGCTCACCCACCGCGACATTCGTCGCCTACCCGCTATCCGTGCCGCGCATCGCTGGATCACCCAAGCGTTCGACCGCCTCGACACGCAGCGACCGATGAGGGACGTTGCACCTGTGGGCCGATAGTGATAGCGCGCGCCGCTTGACGGTAGCGGTATTACGCCCTGCCACCCCAGCCGCTTGGCTCAGCTATTCAGGACGTTCATGTTCATCCCCCCCGCCTTTGCCCAGACCGCCGGTGCCGCCGCTGACAGTGGTGGATCGATCGGGCTGATCATCCCTTATCTGCTGCTGCTCCCGCTTGCCTATTTCCTGCTGATCCGCCCGCAGCAACAGCGGATGAAGAAGCTGCAGGATGCCGTGAACGCAGTGAAAAAGGGTGATGAAGTGACAACAGCCGGTGGCATCGTCGGCAAGGTAATCAAGGTCGATGACCGGATCGTCGAGGTGGAGATTGCCACCGGCGTAAAGGTGAAGGTCGTCAAGGCAACGCTGGCGGCGATCGCACCCAGCGGCGCCGGCAAACCCGCGAACGACTGAGCGGACCGATGCTCGATTTCCCGCGCTGGAAAATAGCTTCGATCCTTGGCCTGCTGGCGGCGCTGATGCTGCTGGCGGTGCCCAGCTTCGTGCCGGAACGCTACACCAAGGATCTGGGCGTTTCGCTCCCGCGGATCAACTTCGGGCTCGATCTGGCAGGCGGCAGCTATCTGCTGCTCGAAGCCGATACGGCCGATGTCGCGGCATCGCGGATCGAGCAGATGCGCGATACCGTGGCGACCGAAATGCGTCGCGGCACCCCACGCATCAGCATCGGCGATATTTCAACGCGTGGCGGCAAGCTGAGCTTTTTGCTGCGTGATGTGACGCAGGTCGATGAAGCGCGCGAGCAGATGTTGCCGCTGACCAATGGGGCGGGACTGACGGGCCAGCGCGACTGGACGATCGAAGTGGTCGACGGCCAGCGCTTTGTGCTGACGCAGACTCAGGCGGGGCTGAACCAGGCGATCGACACCGCAATGGCCGACGCGACCGAAGTCGTTCGCCGCCGCATCGACGAGCTCGGCACCCGCGAGCCGACGATCATCCGCCAGGGCAGCAACCGCATCGTCGTGCAGGTGCCCGGCCTGCAAGATCCGCAGGCACTGAAGGATCTGCTCGGCAAGACCGCGAAGCTCGAATTCAAGCTGGTCGATTTGACGGCCGATCCGGCCGAAGTTGCGAAGGGCGCGGGCGGCAATGCCCCGGTCGGCAGCCAGATTCTCCCCTACACCGAGGGCGGCAGCTCAATCGCGGTGAAGCGGTCAGTGATCATTTCGGGCGACCAGCTGATCAACGCCGTTCAGGGCAATGATCCGCAGAATAACCAGCCCAATGTTGTCATCACCTTTGACAGCCAGGGCGGGCGCAAGTTCGCGCGCGTGACGCAGGAAAATGTCGGCAAGCCGTTTGCGATCATCCTCGACAACCAGGTGATCTCCGCACCCAATATCAACGAACCCATTCTTGGCGGCACGGCCTCGATCTCCGGCAGCTTCACCGTCGAAACGGCGAACCAGCTGGCGATTGCATTGCGATCGGGCAAACTGCCCGTGGCGCTGAAGGTGGTCGAGGAACGCACCGTCGGTCCCGATCTGGGGGCCGATTCGATCCGTTACGGTATCACCGCTTCGATCATCGCGGCGGCCGCGGTGATCGCGTTCATGCTCGTCACCTATGGCCGATTTGGCGTTTATGCGAACATCGCCGTTGTCATCAACATCATCGTCATCATCGGGGTGTTGGCGCTGCTCAACGGCACGCTGACCTTGCCGGGTATCGCCGGGTTCGTGTTGACGATCGGTACCGCAGTCGACGCCAACGTGCTGATCAACGAACGCATCCGTGAAGAACGGCGACGCGGGCGCAGCGTGATCCAGTCGGTCGAACTGGGCTATAAAGAGGCATCGCGCACCATTTTTGAAGCGAACATGACGCACGCGATTTCGGGCGTGATCATGCTGTTGCTCGGCTCCGGCCCGGTGAAGGGTTTTGCGGTTGTCCTTCTGATCGGCATCGCCACATCGGTGTTCACCGCCGTTACGTTCACACGCATGCTCGTCGTGCTCTGGGTGCGCAAAAACCGCCCCAGCGAAATCAACATTTGATCGGCGGATAAAGCCATGCGCCTGCTGAAACTTGTTCCAGACAACACCAATATCCGCTTTGTCCGCCTGCGCTATTGGGCGTTCGGGCTTACCGCGCTGCTCTCCGTTCTCGCGCTCGCGACGGTGTTCGTCTATAAACTCAACCTCGGCGTCGATTTCGTCGGCGGGCTGATGATCGAGGAAAAATTCCAGTCCGAGCCGTCGCTCGATACGCTGCGCAGCTCAATCGATGCGCTTGAACTCGGCGAAGTCCGCCTGCAGTTGTACGACGACAAGCGCACGGTCGCGATCCGCCTGCCCGCCCCTGAATCGCAGGCTGAGGACGCAACCGACGCCGTGGTCAAAAAAGTGCAGGCTGCGATCAACAAGGATTTCCCGACCGCCAAATTCTCGAAGCAGGATGCGGTATCGGGGAAGGTGTCGAACGAGCTGATCTGGAAGGGTGCGGCCGCTGTGACACTCGCCGTGCTCGGCATTGGCCTGTTCGCAATCTTCCGCTTCGAATGGCAGTTCGGCGTCTCCACCGTCGTCGCGATCGTCCACGATCTCCTGATGACGCTCGGCTTTTTCGCAATCACGCAGTTTGAATTCGATCTGAACATCGTTGCCGCAGTGCTGACGATCATTGGCTATTCGATCAACGACAAGATCGTGATCGATGACCGTATCCGTGAGAATATGCGCCGCTATCGCAAGATGGACATGCGCGAGATCATCGATCTGTCAGTCAACGAAACCCTCCCCCGCACCGTCATGACCTCGTTGACGATTCTGCTCGCACTTGGCGCATTGCTGCTGTTCGGCGGGCATGTGCTGCGCGGCTTCACCGCGGCGATGATCCTGGGGATCGTGGTCGGCACTTATTCGTCGATCTACGTCTCGTCATCGCTGCTGATCACGCTCGGCCTGCGCGCCGACCCCGATCTGGAAAAGGCAGCAGCCAAGACGAATATCGCCAGCAACGCGGAACGGGTAGGCCCCAAAGACCCGCTCTGATGCGGCTCGAGCATGAATCCACCCCCGACGGCCCGATCATCAAGGGGTTTTCTGGCGGCGGTTTTCGTATCGATGACAATGTCTACACCGCCCTGCTGCTGACGTCGACCAGCGCGCATGGCTGGTCGCCTCCCGCGATCGGGGTGCTGACAGAGCGCGATCTCGCGCCATTGACCGCAATCGATCCGCCCCCCGAATTCATCATCCTCGGCACCGGCTCCGGGCTCGTCCACCCGCCCCGTGCGCTGGTAAACGCGCTTGATGCGCAGGGCATCGGCATCGAAATGATGGACAGCCGCGCCGCCGCACGCGCTTGGAGCGTGCTGCGCCAAGAAGGCCGCTGGATTGCAGCAGCCCTCTATCCGCTGGATCATAGCGCACATTAAATGGCTTTTGCGGGTCGACGTGCGGATCGCTCGGCGATAGCTTGACGCTACGACAACTGCCGAGGAGAGAATTGTGAAGCTGTTTGCCGCATCTGCCGTGATTGCCGCCACCCTGTTCACCGCCGTTCCAGCCGCCGCAATTGCGCAGACCGCACCGACGCCGCCAGCCGCGCCCGCCCCGCAAACCGCCCCCGTTCCGCCACCACCAGCACCGATCGTGCTGCGCGCACCAGATTACACGCAGGATGCCGATTGGCTTTGCCGTCCCGGTCGAAGCGATGCCTGCGCCGCCGATCAGACCGCAACGGTGATCGCCGCCAATGGCAAGCGCACCATTGAACCTTTCGTGCCTGCAGCCGCACCAAAGTTCGACTGTTTCTATGTCTATCCCACCATCTCGCTCGATACGACGCCGAACAGTGACATGACGGCAGGACCGGAAGAAAAGCAGGTTGCTGCATTTCAGGCCGCCCGCTTTGCCAAGAACTGCCGGGTGTTCGCGCCGACCTATCGCCAAGTCACGCTTACCGCGCTGCGCGACATCATGGCCGGCAAGCCGGTACCCGCCGATCGCGCGCTCGCTTATGCCGATGTGCGTGCAGCCTGGTATGATTATCTGCGCCGCGACAATCAGGGGCGCGGCGTGGTGCTGATCGGGCACAGCCAGGGTGCGGGCATCCTAAAGCAATTGCTGATCGAGGAAATTGACCGTCGCCCGATCGCCGGACAGCTTATTTCAGCGATGCTGATCGGCACCAATGTCGGCGTGCCCGAGGGGCGCGATTATGGTGGCGAGCTGAAGTCGATCTCGCTTTGCCGCCAGGAAAAACAGTGGGGCTGCATCGTCAGCTATGTCAGCTTCCGCGCGGATGCGCCGCCGCCCGCCAACAGCCGGTTCGGCGTGATGACACAGCCCGGCCTTGTTGCCGCGTGTACGAACCCGGCAGCCCTTGCCGGCGGCAAGGCGCTGACGGACAATTATCTCGGCACCAACGGCGCTGGCCTTGCCAGTGCAAAGCAAGGCCCGTGGACAGCCGATGGCGCGCCGGTAACGACGCCCTTTGTCAAGGCGCCCGGGCTGCTATCAGCGGAGTGCGTGTCGAACGGCAAGTTCCGCTATCTCGCCGTCACCGTGAACGCCGTCCCCGGCGATCCCCGCACCGATACGATCGTCGGCGATGTATCGGTGGGCGGGCAGGTGCTGGCCGATTGGGGGCTGCATTTGATCGATATGCCGGTGGCGATGGGGGACCTTGTTGCCCTTACCGAAACCCAGGCAAAGACGTGGCTCAAGCGCCCCGGCGCGCGGTAAATCGTTACCGCCGGGCGGCGACCAACCGGCTTAGGTGCGCGTAAAGCGCTTCGGTGTTCGCCGCCCATGTGAATACTTCAGCCCCGCGTCGCACATCGGCCGGGTCCGGCGGATCGGCCAGCAACGCGGCAATCGCTTGCGCAAAAGCGGTGGGTTCACGCGCGACGATCCGCCCGAAACAGGGTTCGGTCACGACTTCGCCGGCGCCGCCGGCATTGGTAATCACAATCGGCGTCCCGCAAGCGAGCGCCTCTACCCAGGCATTGGCCAGTCCCTCTGATGAGGATGCCAAGGCCATCACGTCGGCTGCGGCAAGCAACGCAGGCAGATCGGCATGGGGCGTGCTGCCAAGCAAGCGCACCCGATTCTCCAGCCCCAACCGTGCGATATCGGCAATCAGCGCAGGTCGCGCTGGCCCCTCCCCCGCGATCAGCAAATTGACACCCGGCAGATGCGCCATCGCGCGAATGACGATGCCGTGCCCCTTGCGATCAATCAGCGCCCCGAGCGAAACGATAAGCGGTCCGTCGATTCCGAGCGCCGCCTTGGCCCGATGACGGTCAGCCGGCGTAAATCGATCGAGATCGACGCCGGTGCGGTGCACGCTAATTCGATCGCGCGGCATGCCGATTGCCGCCATGTCGTCGCGCATCGCCGCTGACACGGCGAGCAACCCGTCAGCATCTTGCGCGGCTGCCCGCACGCTCTCGGCGGTCGACCCCTGGCCCCAATGGTGAATATCTGCCCCGCGCGCCTTGATTGACACCGGAACACCGAAATGTCGGCCAAGCGCGATCGCGGCGG
Source organism: uncultured Stakelama sp. (assembly GCA_964649315.1). Classification (GTDB taxonomy): domain Bacteria; phylum Pseudomonadota; class Alphaproteobacteria; order Sphingomonadales; family Sphingomonadaceae; genus Sphingomonas. Next base: position 25,904 of record CAZYOU010000020.1, read on the forward strand.
GGCCGTCGGGAAAGAAGAATTCGGCATCGATGACGTCGAACGTGAAGTCGCGGCGGATCGCTGTCAGTACTGGTAATAGCGATCGCACCAACATTGGCCCATGCAATCGACCGCCGATGCCGGGTATTGCGGTGAAGCGCGGTCGCACCGTCGCTAGGCCCTTCCACGCCTCCACAATCGGCACCGGCGCAAACCCGCGATAGCGCGGATGGGTCGACAGCGGCCAAGGCGGCACCCCGATCGGCGCGACGACGCGCAGCGACACATCGGGATGCGCGGCCAGACCAAGCGTCTGGCGCTCAACAAACACCCCAAAATTGGGGCGGGTCGCATCGGGGAACAGAGTCGAGAGGGTCAGGACGCGAAGCATATCAGCCGCAACTATACCAAGCCGGGCGCAAGACGGGGTTAACGCGGCACGGCGCGATGCGCGTCAGATCCGCGACGCGCCGGGATAGGCAAACAACACATCACCACCGGGGGCGACTTCAATCAGCGCATCGCCACTGACCATCATACATTGTCCCGCCTGCCACGGTAGATCGTCAGCCGTTCCATACCCCTTGAGCGGGATCAGCCAGCCCAGCACATCGCTGGGCAACCGGACGCTGTGTGTGCCCCCCTGCCAGCGTTCGAGGACGAATTTGGGCCCCTCGGCCAGGATCACGCGTCCGTCTGCAACGGCACCGGGCGCGGGCGGTGCAACAAACGGTACCGCATTGCTCACCGCGATACCCGCGTCGAGATGGAGGTCGCGCGGACGACCATAATCATACAGCCGATACGTCAGATCGACATTCTGCTGCACTTCAACGAGCGTGATCCCAGCGCCAATCGCGTGGATCGTCCCGGCCGCCGAATAGAAATAGTCGCCGGCCTTTACCGGCTTCCAGTCAAGCAGATCGACGATCGACCCGTCGAGTGCGGCCGCGCGCAATTGCGCCTGATCGATCGGGGCCAGTGTGCCGAGCGCAATTGTCGCATCGGGTTCTGCGGCGAGGATTACCCACGCCTCATCCTTGCCACGCGCATAGCCAGCCGCACGGGCGGCCGCATCATCGGGATGCACTTGCACCGACAGTTTTTCGCTGGTGAACAGATATTTGACGAGCAGATCGGGCACCATATCCTCGGGTGCCTCGAACCAGATTTCGCCCACCTGCGCGCCATCGTCTGCCGGATCGGCAAAGCCCGGCCACAAATGGTGGCGTCCCCACGGCTTTTCGACTCGCTTTGTGGTGAGCAGGGTGGTGGCCATGGCGATACGTCACTCCGGCTGGATGCCTGGAAAGAACAACGCCCTTCCCTGCGACTTGATCCACTGCCACATCACCTATCGTCCCGCCAAGCGCCGAACCCGGCAACGCGCGGGAAGCTGCCACACGAAAAACATTGTTCGCCGCTATCCGCGTCGGCTATGAGCCGTATCATGCGTAAAATCCCGTCCCCCTTCGCCACGCTCGCCCTGATCATCGCGGGTTCCTTGACCATCGCCGGTTGTGCCGGCAGCAAGAGCAAGGGGGATCTGCCTTATGTCGCGCGCGACGTCGGCACGCTCTATTCGACCGCAAAGAAGCGGCTTGACCAGAATCGGTATCAGGAAGCGTCTGCACTGTTCGACGAAGTTGAACGCCAGCACCCCTATTCCATCTGGGCGCGCCGTGCGCAGTTGATGGGCGCGTTCGCCTATTATCTGAACGCAGATTACGCGAAATCGATCGAAGGCGCCCGACGCTTCCTGTCGGTGCATCCCGGCAATCGTGATGCACCCTATGCCTATTATCTGATCGCGCTTGGCTATTATGAGCAGATTTCAGACGTCACGCGTGATCAGCGGATCACGCAGCAAGCACTCGATGCGCTTGGCGAACTGCAGCGCCGCTATCCGCAAACCAAATTCGCTGCTGACGCGCGGCTGAAGACCGATCTGGTTCGCGATCACCTGGCCGGCAAGGAAATGCAGGTCGGGCGTTTCTACGAAGGTCGCGGCGACTGGCTCGCCGCATCAATGCGCTTCCGCCACGTCATCGAGGATTATCAGACGACGACGCACGTGCCCGAGGCGCTGATGCGGCTGACAGAGACCTATCTCGCGCTCGGCGTACCCGAAGAAGCGAAGAAGACAGCCGCGGTCCTTGGCGCCAACTATCCCGGCACCGACTGGTATGAACGCGCCTACAAGCTGATGGGTGAATATAAGCCCCGCCCGGTCGAGAAGGCCGGCCTTTAATCCGGTCGCGCCCGATGCGACCGTTGCCCCCATGCTGAACGCCCTCTCGATCCGCGATGTCGTGCTGATCGAAGCACTTGATCTCGATTTCGGGCAGGGTCTGGGTGTGCTGACGGGCGAAACCGGCGCGGGCAAATCAATTCTGCTCGACGCGCTGGGATTGGCGCTGGGCGCACGCGGGGAAACATCGCTGGTGCGGCAGGGGACCGCGCAGGCCGTGGTAACCGCCAGCTTTGATCCACCCGCAATCGGCACGGCCGTGGCGGCGTTGCTTGAGCTCAATGGCATCGATTTCGATCCCGGCGAACCGCTGCTGATCCGTCGCATTGTGAAAGCCGATGGCGGCAGCCGCGCGTTCATCAACGATTCCCCGGCGTCAGCGTCGCTGCTGCGCGATCTCGCCGGGCATCTGGTGGAAATCCACGGCCAGCATGACGATCGCGGGCTGCTGAACCCGCGCGGCCACCGGGCCTTGCTCGATGCGTTCGGGCGGATCGATACCGCGCCCGTCGCCCAAGCACACCGCGCGATGCACGCCGCTCAGATAACGCTAGATCAGGCCCGCGCCGAGCTCGATGCTGCCGCGCGTGACCGCGAATGGCTGGATCACGCCGTGGCCGAACTTACCGCCCTTGCCGCCGAACCAGGCGAAGAAGAAATTCTCGCCGCTCGCCGCCAGGGGATGCAGCGCGGCGAAAAGATAGCGGGCGATCTGCAGGCGATCGCCGATCTCCTCGACGGATCCGAAGGCGGGCTTGCCCGGTTGCGCCAGGCCGCACGTGTGCTTGACCGGATCGCGGGCGATCACGAAGCGCTGGGCGAAGCGCTTGCCGCGGTCGACCGCGCGATCAGCGATGGGGCCCTTGCCCAGGAAAAAGTAGATGCCGCCGCCTTTGCGCTGGCGTTCGACCCTGCCCAGTTGGAGGCAGATGAAACCCGGCTGTTCGAACTGCGCGCAGTGGCGCGCAAGCACAGAGTGCAGCCTGACGACCTCGCAACGCTGACCGAGGAACTGACCGAGAAGCTGGAGCGCATCGACAACGGTGGCGCCGGCGTGGCCGCACTAGAACGCGCACTTGCGACGGCGCGCGCCGACTATCATCGCGAAGCCGATGCGCTCACCAAAGCGCGGGCTGAATCCGCCGCCCGGCTCGACGAGGCGGTGAAGCGCGAACTCGCCCCGCTCAAGCTCGATGCCGCGCGATTCCGCACTGTTGTCGCGCCATTGGGCGAGGATAATTGGGGAGCGGCTGGCAAGGACCGGGTCGAATTTGAGATCTCGACCAACCCCGGTGCGCTATTCGCGCCGCTGATCAAAATCGCGTCGGGCGGTGAGCTTTCGCGCTTCATCCTCGCGCTCAAAGTCAGCCTTGCCGAACAGGGCGGGGCGGCCACGATGATCTTCGACGAGATCGATCGCGGGGTCGGCGGCGCGGTCGCCAGTGCGATCGGCGAGCGGCTCGCGCGGCTGGCGGAGAGCACACAGCTGCTGGTCGTCACCCACAGCCCGCAGGTCGCAGCGCGCGGGCAGCATCATCTGCTCATTGCCAAGAGCAGCGACGGCACCGTTACCCGCACGGGCGTACGCGCACTGGACGAGGCCGAACGGCGGGAGGAAATCGCCCGGATGCTGTCGGGCGCAACGGTGACCGACGAAGCGCGCGCGCAGGCGGCGCGGTTGCTGGAGGCGGCGTAATGTAGGATCAGCTAGCGCTGGATACCGCCATCGACGCTGCCAAAAAGTCGTCGCTAAACATCGGAAAAGTTTTCCGGAGCGACGTAGATGCTGAGCGACTTCTTCAACGAAACTTTTCAATTTCGTTGGATGTTGGCAAGGCTCGTTTTCCTTGCATCCTTCCGTTACAAATCGACTACCTCGATTTTGGAACAGTAAGGGGAACGAGAGACCTACTGACAAAATGCCTGTTTAGATGGAACAAATCTCTATATATTTATGGATTCTGTTTTGTGAGTAAAGAATGGAGAACCTTCCGGATTGATAGAGCGAATAGAGTCTTGCACCTCAATAGGGAAATCTTTGTTCCACAGAGTGAACAACTAATTGAAAGGTCACTTTTTCATTTTAACTTAGCAGAAGATATTTTCACGAACGACTTTTTTGTGCATCCAAACTCTTTTAGTAATTATCTTCTGCCGCTATCGCTCATCGCGGCGCGCTGTCGTGAGATAGGAGCGCCAGATCGGCGAGTGTTTGAGTATGCTCATCAATTTACGGTTCAAAGCCTTTCAACAAGTGTTTGGAAGGATTGGTATTCGGATCAAAAGGCCAAAGCGCTTGCGCTGACTGTGTTCCAAATAGCTCCGTCGCGACTCGATTGGCGACGAGAAGCGGGGCTGATTAAGGGAGGTCGATTTAGTCGCGTCGCCATGAGGCAGGTCTTGGACGCGATGTGTGATCGTCGATCCCCACCCCCCTTCGTCACCCCCGCGAAGGCGTCGGCCCAGCTGCCTTTGCAACGGTTGAGAAGAAGCTGGATTCCCGCCTTCGCGGGAATGACGCCCGAAATCGCGCTGGTGATAGTCTCGTCCCGGCTTGATCGCCAAGCCGGTGCCCGGTAGCCAACCGGAGATGGCCCCGCTCCCCACCACCGAAACTGAAGCCACGACCGAGCTCGAACGCCTCGCCGCCGAGATCGCGTATCACAACGCCCGCTATCACACTGATGACGCACCCGAGATCAGCGATGCGGACTATGATACGCTGGTTCGCCGCAACAGCGCGATCGAGGCCGCCTTCCCCCACCTCGTCCGCGCCGATTCGCCCAGCCTGAAGGTCGGTGCCGCCCCCGCCGGCCACCTCGCCAGGGTGGCCCACGCCAAGGCAATGATGAGTCTCGACAATGGCTTTTCGGACGAGGACATCGCCGATTTCGATGCGCGCGTTCGCCGTTTCCTCTCGCTTGCCGCTGACGAACCCGTTGCGCTGACGGCGGAACCCAAGATCGACGGCCTGTCCTGCTCGCTCCGATATGAACAGGGCAAGCTCGTCCAGGCGCTCACCCGCGGCGACGGCGCGATCGGGGAAGACGTCACCGCCAATGTTCGAACGATCGCCGATATCCCCGACACGCTCGCGGGATCGCCGCCCGACATTTTCGAGGTGCGCGGCGAGGTCTATATGGCGAAGGCCGATTTCGCCGCGCTGAATGCCCGGTTGCTCGCTGAGGCCGATGATCCGGAAAAGGCGCGCCAGTTCGCCAACCCGCGCAACGCCGCCGCCGGTTCGCTTCGCCAGAAGGATGCCAGCGTCACCGCAACCCGGCCGCTCCGGTTTCTGGCACATGGCTGGGGTGAGGCAAGCGCGATCCCGGGCGAGTTCCAGTTCGAGGTGATGCACGCGATCGCCGCATGGGGCCTGCCCGTCAGCGACATGCTGATCCGCGTCGAAAACGTCCCCGCTGGCCTCGATCATTACCGCATGATCGAAGCGGCGCGGGCCGCGCTCCCCTTCGATATCGACGGTGTCGTCTACAAGGTCGACCGGCTCGACTGGCAGGAGCGCCTCGGCGCGGTGTCGCGTGCGCCGCGCTGGGCGATTGCGCATAAATTCCCCGCCGAAAGGGCGCAGACCATCCTCCGCGCGATCGACATCCAGGTCGGCCGCACCGGCAAGCTGACTCCCGTCGCGCGGCTAGAACCGGTCACGGTCGGCGGGGTCGTCGTCACCAACGCAACGCTCCACAATGCCGATGAAATTGCGCGGCTGAACGTCTGGCCGGGCGACCGGATCGTCATTCAGCGTGCAGGCGATGTCATCCCGCAGATCGTCGAAAACTTGTCGCGTGATGACGCGCGCGGTGCCTGGCCCTTTCCCGATCGCTGCGACGAATGCGGATCGATCGCGGTCCGCGAGGAAGGCGAAGTCGATATCCGCTGCACGGGCGGGCTGATCTGCCCCGCACAGCGCGTGGAACGGCTGCGCCATTTCGCCAGCCGGGCTGCGCTCGATATCGACGGGCTTGGAGCGACCCAGATCGAAGAATTTGTCCGCGACGGCCTGATCCACGCACCCGCCGATATCTTCACGCTCACCGAAGCGCAGTTGCTCGAACGCAAGAAGGACGGGCGCGTCTGGGCCGCCAAGCTGATCGCCGCGATCGATGATCGGCGCGCCCCCCCGCTCGACCGGTTCCTGTTCGCGCTCGGCATTCGCCATGTCGGGGCAATCACTGCCCGTGATCTGGCACGGCGCTGGACAAGCTGGGTTGGCTTTGCCGCGATGATCGAGCGGATGACGGCCCGCCGTGCTGAACTGACCCCGGCACTGGGCGAGACCAGCGACAAATTCCTCGCCCGCGTTGGCAAGGAGCTCGCCGCAATTGCCGAAACCCCGCAGGTCGGACCCGAAGTGACCCTCGCCCTCACCGATTTCTTCGCCGAACCGCATAATATCGACGCGGTCGCCAATCTGCTCGCGCAGGTGACGCCGACCGACGTCGTGCTCGTCACGCGCGCCTCACGGGTCAGCGGCAAAACATTGGTGTTCACCGGCAATCTCGAATCGATCAGCCGTGACGAGGCCAAGGCGCAGGCCGAAGCTTTGGGCGCACGGGTGTCGGGGTCGGTATCGAGCAAGACCGATCTGGTGATCGCTGGCCCGGGCGCCGGATCAAAGCTGAGAAAGGCGGCCGAGCTCGGGATTGAGGTGATCGACGAAGCGACGTGGCTGGCGATTATACAAGAGAGTTGATCAGCGCGGAGGTGGTGCTTTTTTGCAACGCACCATTAGACAAAAGGCCTCAATAATCGCCGACATTGCGTTCCCTTACCCACTGTCACGCAAGAGAAATATTTCCGAGGCATTGGCGGCTGGAATGGTGAAAACACCATCGTATGCGACTCATTCGCCTCAAGGGGAAAACCATGCGTTACCAGCTACTTCTTGGTGCGGCAGCCGCCGCGCTTGTGATTCCCGCCGCCGCAAGCGCGCAGGAAACAACCTCGGTCATCCGCGGCACCGTGACCAATGCTGACGGCGCACCCGCCGCTGGCGTGCCCGTCACCGTCACGCACGTTCCGTCGGGTTCGGTTTCGACCCAGACGACCACCAATGACGGCAGCTTCCAGCTGTCCGGTCTGCGCGTCGGCGGTCCTTTCACTGTCGTCGTCGGCGACGCCGGTGAGCAGGCAACCGTGACGGACATTTTCACCCAGCTGGGTTCGCCATACGATCTGCCGATCGTCCTTGGCGGCGGCAACGAGCAGGACATCGTCGTGACGGCATCGTCACTGTCGGGTTCAGGCACCAATTCGCAGGGCCCGCAGACGCTGCTGCGCGCCGTCGACATCGGCAAGGTTGCCTCGGTTAACCGCGACGTTCGCGATCTCGCCCGTCGTGACCCGTTCGCGACGATCGATCTGTCGAACAACCGCGCTGTTTCGTTCGCTGGTACCAACCCGCGCTTCAACCGCTTCTCGATCAACGGTGTCGGCGTTAACGACACGTTCGGTCTGAACAGCGACGCAAACCCAACTCGTCGTGGCCCCGTGCCGCTCGACGCGATCGACCAGTTCACGGTCAGCGTTGCTCCTGTCGACATCCGTCAAGGCAACTTCACCGGTGGCGTCATCGATCTGGTGCTGCGTTCGGGTACGAACGATTACGAAGGCACGGGCTTTTACAGCATCAACTCGGACGGCCTGACTGGTAACCGGATCGGCACCAACAACGTCGTCAACGACTTCACCAGCCAGACCTATGGTGGCCGTCTGTCGGGTCCGATCATCAAGGACAAGCTGTTCATCATGGTTGCCGCAGAGCGCACGACCCAGGGCCTGCCGAACTCGGTTGGTCCAGCTGGCGAAGGCTTTGGTGCTTCGATCCCCAACCTGACGCGGGCACAGATCACGCAGATCCAGAACATCGCTAATACGGTTTATAACTACAATACCGGCGACGTGATCCGCAGCCAGGACGAAGTCGACGAAAAGATCGTCGGCCGTATCGACTGGAACATCACCGACGGCCAGAAGCTGTTCCTCACCTATACCAACGCCTATGACTCGTTGGTCATTCCGCAGGGCAGCAGCGCCAGCAACACCGCACCGTCGGTTGGTCTGCGTTCGAACGGTTATCTGCTCACCGAACTGCAGCGTGCCGGCCAGATCCAGCTCAACAGCGACTGGTCGGACAGCTTCTCGACCGAAGCCCGCTTCGGCTATCTGAGCTTCCGTCGCGGTCAGGACTCGCTACAGGGTCTCGGCTTTAGCCAGTTCACCGTCTGCCTTGACCAGAGCTCGGCGATCAACGCGGCTGGTGGGGCAAACACGTCGAACGCAACCACCTGCACCCCCGGCTCGCCACGCGTTGTGTTTGGTCCGGACGTTTCGCGTCAGGCCAACCAGTTCTTCAGCGACACCTATCAGGGTTCGGTGCAGGCACGTCTTAACCTCGGCAACCACAGCCTGAAGGTGCTGGCCGAAATGAGCGAATCGCGCGTGTTCAACCTGTTCGTCCAAAACGCACTCGGTACTTACACGTTCGACTCGGTTGCTGATTTCCAGGCACGCAACGCCGCCACGCTGACGCTGCAGGGTGCCGTTTCCGGCAACCTCAACGAAGCAGCGGCCAATTATCGCACGCGTCAGTACACCTTTGGTGTGCAGGACGAGTGGGCGGTTGCCCCGAACCTGAACGTCACCTTCGGCGCTCGCTATGACCTGTTCGATCAGAGCGGCCCGATCGCGCTGAACACCTTCTTCACGGCCCGCAATGGCTTCCCGAACACCGAGACCTTGGCGGGTCGTGGTGTTCTGCAGCCGCGCATTGGCTTCGACTGGAAGCCGATCGATCGTCTGTCGCTGCGTGGTTCGGCCGGTATCTTCGCCGGTGGCAACCCCGGTGTGTACGTCGCTAACCCTTATTCGAACACGGGTGTGATCACCAACACGATCAACATCCAGCGCGGCGCCACCCCCGGCACCTTCAACACCGGCACGCCGGCAGCTGTTGGCGCTGCCGCACTCAACGGCGTGAACGGCACGTCGTTCAACCCAGCGGTGACTGGCTTCCTCGCCACGAACACGGCGTCGCTTGCCGCAGCCCCGGTCAACTCGATCGATCCGGGCTTCGACATTCCGTCGGTGTTCCGTGCATCGCTGTCGGCTGATTACCGGTTCAACCTCGGGCCGCTCGGCGATGGCTGGAACTTCGGTGTGGCGTATCTGTTCAGCGAACAGCGTGGTCAGGTGCTCTTCACCGACATCCGTTCGCTCCAGACCGGCCTGCTGCCGGATGGTCGCCCGCGCTATAACGTCAACCCGGCAACCCCGGGCAGCCTGAACACCGACATCAACCTGACCAACAGCTCGAACGGCCGCAGCCACATCGGTGTGGTGAAGTTCGACAAGCGCTGGGACTTCGGTCTGTCGATCGCCGGCAGCTACACGCTGCAGGACGTGACCGATCGCAGCCCGGCCACGTCGTCGGTCGCCTTCTCGAACTACACCAATGCTGCCTATGCCGATCCGAACATCGCGGCACTGGGCATCTCGAACGACCAGACGCGCTGGCAGTTCAAGTACAGCGTCGGTTTCGACCGGGCGTTCTTTGGCGATTATCGCACGATCATCCAGCTGTTCGGGGAAACCAAGGCTGGCCGTCATTACAGCTACACCTTCCAGGACCTGACCGCTGGCCGGTCGAGCGTGTTCGGGACGGTTGGTCGTAACGATCGCTACCTGCTGTACGTGCCGACGGCGGGCAATGATCCGATCGTCAGCTATGACAGCGCAGCCACCCAGACGGCGCTGGAAAATCTGATTGCGAACACGCCACTGCGCAACTTCCGCGGCCAGATCGCGCCGAAGAACATTGCACGGTCGCGTGCCAACACCCGGATCGACTTGCACGTCGAGCAGGAAATCCCGACCTTCCTCGGCAAGTCGCGCATCTCGTTGTTCGCTGACATCGAGAACCTGCCGAACCTGATCAACCGGAACTGGGGTGGCCTGCGTCAGGTCGCCTTCCCGAACATCGAAGACGTGGTTCGCGTTCAGTGCTTGCAGACCCCGGTTGCGACCGGCACGGCTCCAGGCGCTGCTGCGACGACCACACCGGCACAGGGTTGCGCCCAGTATCGCTACTCGGCGGTCATCCAGCCTGCCGACAGCATTGTGAACGTCAATCAGTCGCTGTTCTTCGTCCGCCTCGGCGCACGCGTTACCTTCTGATCTGATCCACAAGCCAAACACGCCGCCGTCCCCGAAAGGGGGCGGCGGTTTGTTTTTGAGCTGAGCGCATCAACACAGCGCACAAGAAAAGGGCCGCCCCCGATACCGGCGCGGCCCTTTTTGTGGCTGATGCTTGCGAAGCCAATCAGGCCGGTTCGGCAACCCGCGCATAGATGTTGTTGATTGGGCGAGCCATTACGCGGGCGATCATCGGCTCGAAGAATTCAAGCGGCGCGCTGTCGTAATTCGGATCGAACGCTGCCTGATCATATTTTTCGCAAAATTCAGCGCAGGATTCGAAATGCGGGTGGCCGCGGAAATTTTCGCGCAGATCGCGGTCCATGCCGAGATAGTGGAAATAATAATAGCCCTGGAACACGCCGTGATTATTGGCGATCCAGTGAAGCTCCTCCGACACGAAGGGACGCAGCATCGCAGCGGCGATTTCAGGATGGTTGAAGCTGCCCAGTGTATCGCCGATATCGTGGAGCAGCGCCGTGACGACATAAGCTTCGTCGCGCCCGTCGCGGTGCGCGCGGGTGGCGGTTTGCAGCGAATGCTCCAACCGGTCGATCGGGAAGCCGCCATAATCGCCGTCGAGCAGCTTCAGATGCGTCAGCACCCGCGCCGGCAGCCCGTGTGAAAATTCGCGGAAATGCGTTGCGATCGTCAGCCAGTCTTCCTGCGTCCCCTCGGTCATCGCGGTGAACTGCGCGCGGTCTTCCGCATGGGTGCCGGGGATGTCATTGCCGTCCGCCATCGTCTCTCTCCTTTTATTGGTTCAACATACGCCCCTTCCCGGCGGTTTGTCAGCAGCTATAAGGCAGGGATGACCATGATCCTGCCGCGCCCGACCAATCGATGAGCGAGCTTGCCCAGCCCAGCACGCCGCCCGAACCAGTCGTGGGCCCCAAACCGGGCATATTTGCGCGGCCCTTTTTTGAAGAGAAAAATCGCGCCTTCTGGATGCTGCAAGCGGCGGGTTGGTCGGGCTATCTGGTTCTGCGCAGTGTCTCCAGCATCAACAACGGCCTGTCTATCGCTGCGCTGATCGCAATCGTGATCGAATCGATTATCGGCTACTGCATCACGCTGCTGCTCTCAACGCTCTATGGCTATTACCGCACGCTGCCGCGGATCAGCCTGGTGTTGCTGACGATTTTCACGCTGGTCGCCGCGACAATTCTGTACGCAGTGCTCGATGCCTTCTCGTTCTCATTCATCAAGCTCGACAATCCGGGCATCAATCTGAACCTCGTGCTCGGTACGATCTTTCTCAACTTTGTGGTGTTGGCGGGCTGGTCAGCGCTATATTTCGGGATCAATTTCTACCTGATTGTCGAGGAGCAGATCGATCAGCTCGAAAAGCTCGGCAATCAGGCATCGACTGCGCAGCTTGCCATGCTGCGCTATCAGCTCAACCCGCATTTCCTGTTCAACACGCTCAATTCGATTTCCACGCTGGTGCTGCTGAAGCAGACCGACCGGGCCAATGCGATGCTAAGCCGGCTGTCGTCGTTCCTGCGCTATACGCTCGCCAATGAGCCGACCGCGCACGTCACTATTGCACAGGAGGTGGAGACGCTGAAGCTCTACCTCGAAATTGAAAAGATGCGGTTCGAGGATCGGTTGCGCCCCAGCTTCTCGGTCGATCCGCGCGTCGCCAAGGCACGGTTGCCGTCGCTGCTGCTGCAACCGCTGGTCGAAAACGCGATCAAATATGCGGTCACGCCGCAGGAGAATGGCGCCGAGATCAACGTTGTCGCTCGGTTGAACGGTGAACGGGTGCAGATCAGCGTATCCGACAACGGACCCGGCTTGATTGAAACTAAATCGCGGCCAAGCCTTTCAACCGGGGTCGGGCTTGCCAATATCAGGGACAGGCTGGCGCAGGCATACGGGCCCGACCACCGATTCGAGACGCGATCGAACCCGGGGGGCGGCTTTGGGGTAGAGATCGACATTCCGTTCCAGCTCGAGGAACCGACGAAAGAGGCCGCATGACGATCCGAACGATCCTGGTAGATGATGAACCACTCGCCATTCAGGGCATGCAGCTACGCCTGGAAGCGCATGCCGATGTCGAAATTATCGATACCTGTGTGAATGGCCGGGAGGCGATCCGCAGTATCAAGACGCACAAACCCGACCTGGTCTTTCTCGACATCCAGATGCCCGGGTTCGACGGGTTTTCGGTGGTGCAAGGGCTGATGGAAGTCGAGCCGCCGTTGTTCGTCTTCGTCACGGCTTATTCGGATCACGCGATCCGCGCGTTCGAGGCGCAGGCGATGGATTATCTGATGAAGCCGGTGGAGGAAGCGCGGCTCGCCGACACGCTTGACCGCGTTCGGCAGCGGCTCGCGGAAAAACGCGGCGCAGAAGAAGTCGACCGGCTGAAGGAAGTGCTGGCCGAGGTCGCCCCCGATGCCGCGGCGGACATGCAGGAGGGCGATCAGCTGTCAGCCAACCGCTTTGAAAAACTGATCAACATCAAGGATCGCGGCCAGATTTTCCGGGTCGATGTAGATACGATCGAAAGCGTCGAAGCCGCGGGCGATTATATGTGCATCAAGACCAGCGACAACACGCTGATCCTGCGCGAGACGATGAAGGATCTGGAGAAACGCCTCGATCCGCGCCGTTTTCAGCGGGTGCACCGCTCGACGATCGTCAATCTCGATCTGGTGAAGGAAGTGAAGCCCCACACCAATGGCGAATGCTTCCTCGTGCTCGGGTCAGGTGCGCAGGTGAAGGTGAGCCGCAGCTACCGCGATGTGGTCGCGCGGTTCGTTCACTAGGGGCACGCGATGGCCGATCATGCCACCCCCAACCTGCCCTCCCGCGATTTTGAGGCGACGTCGCAATTTTATGCGGCGCTGGGTTTTGAGGAGGAGTGGCGTGACGATGGCTGGATGATCATGGAGCGCGGTGACCTGACGCTGGAGTTCTTTCCGCATCCCGATCTTGATCCCTCGACAAGCTGGTTCAGTTGCTGCCTGCGAGTCGATGATCTCGACGGGCTTTATGCCGCCTGTGTCGCTGCCGGCCTGCCTGAAACAACCCGTGGCCACCCCCGGCTCCACCCGCCAAAAGTTGAGGATTGGGGTGGACGCGTCGGCGCGCTGATCGATCCCGACGGGACGTTGCTCCGGCTGATCCAGAACTGAGTGCTTCTACAATCCCGTTCGTTTCGAGCGTAGTCGAGAAACATGCCACCATCGCTGCGCAGGGTGTCTCGACTTCGCTCGACACGAACGGGTTCAAGGCCTTAATCCGCCGCCGCTTCGCCCTCATCCCCGGCACCCTCTGCCGCACGTTCGAACCAAGCCTCGACCTCGCCCGAAAGCTTCAGCGTCAGCGGGTTGCCGTGGCGATCGACTTTTTTGCCCAGCGCGACA
>CAZYOU010000021.1:0-39680 GCA_964649315.1 uncultured Stakelama sp.
TGGCGACACGCGGCATCAGGTCGACCGTGGCGGTGACCGTCATCGGCTTGTCGGACCCATTGCGGAGCGTGAACACCGCGCCGAAATTGTCGCCGGTACGGACCAAGGGCGGAATGCCGCTGAAGATGCTCAGATCCTGCGCCGATCGGATATCGGTTTCACCCGTGCCGAACGCTTGTGCGCCGTCAGTCGCGATCGCGACGAGCTTGAACGATGTCAGCGCGTCGTTGAGCGTCACCGGCACGCGGGCATGGCCATTGGCATCGAGCGCGACCCGGCCCTTCCACAACAGCACCGGCTGGAAATTCTCGCGGTTCAGCCCCGACAGGTCACCACCGCCACCGCCAGCTTCGACCGCCTTCTTGCCGTAATGCCGCTTACCGACGACCTGCGTCTGCGCGGTCGAGGTGAGCACCGACAGCGATCTTTCGCCCATCATTGCGGCCAGCACGTCCCAACTTTCATTAGGGGCAAGCTGGAGGAGTGCCTGATCGACCGCCACGAACGCGACATCGGCGCTCGCCGCGGGCTTGCCGTCGGGCGTCTTCACATCGACATCGACTTGCGCCACATCGCGCGCCGCATAACGCTCACGATCGGCCTTTACCGTCACGCCGAGCCGATACGCGTCCCAGCCGACCTTCACTTTGGCAATGCCGAGCCGGTACGCGGGCTTGCTGAGATCGACCAACGCCGTCGCCTCGGGCGCGGGTTCTCGCTTGGCGACAACGCCCAGAAACGCACCGAAATCGGTCAACCAATCCCAGAATCCGCCCTGCACGCGGCCACGCACGGCCATCACCGACACGAATACATCGGGCGCATAGCTGCCCGGCATCTTCACCTCGACGACGGGGTTCTTGCCTTCGAGATGGGTGACGAAGCTCGACAACACGCCTTCGCGCTCGACGGTGACGAGCGCCGTTGCCTCGCGGAACGGCATACGCACCTGGAAGCGCGCGGTTTCGCCCGCTTTATATTCGGGCTTTTCGGGGATCACGTCCATCCGGTCGCCATTGTCGCCGCCGAACCACCAGTCATCATCGCCGACGAGCCAGGTCGAAACGGTGCTGCGCGCCAGATTGCCCGCGGCATCGGTGGTGGTGGCAACGGCATAAACTTCCCCAGACACGCCGGGATTGATCGCGCAGGTCGCCAGCCCCTGCGCGTCAGTGGTCGCGCTGCACGTCGCGGCCAGCTTGGTGGTCTTCATCTGGTTGTCATAGGCATAGAAGCCGCCGATCAGCCGCCGCCGCGCCGTCAGGATTTCGCGGTTGTAGAGCGCAACGGTGATCGCCTGATTGGCAACGGGTTTGCCCTCGGTATCGACCGCGACGAGCCGCAGCCGCAGATCATCCTGCTTCATCAGCCAGCCATCGGTCTTGATGCCGATCCGCACGGCCGAAGGATGAATAGCGATGCTGCGCGATGCGGTGAGCACTTCGCCGTTCGCGTCCAGATAATCCATCTCGACGAGCATGTTTGCGGCGCCATCGAGCGTTTGCGGTACCTCGATCGCGGTACGGGCGGTGCCGTCCGCCCCCAAAGTGACCGGCAGGGTTTGGGTGGGCGGGAGCGGGGTCTGCTCCTCCTCGCCATCGCCATTCATGGCCTTGACGCCTTCGGTTACGGCCTTGCCGCCAAAGCTGTAGCCTTCGTAACCGGCAGGGTTACTGATGTTACCGAACCAGCCGACGCGAACATCGACCGGCAGATTGGCAGCGCCCCCGCCCGAGAGGTACCCCACGAACAGATCGATCGGCAGCGTCTTCGGCCGGATCGCGGCTTCCTTCGGCCCGGTCACGGTCGCGCGCATCGTCGGCAGGCGGTATTCGTCGACCTTGAAAGACTGGCTGGTGAAGATCGTCTTGTCGCCGCTGATGACTTGCAGGTCGTAATCGCCCATCGGCGCGCCCTGCGGTGCCACCCAACTCGACTCGCCGATGCCGCTGGCATCGATGCTGAGCGGCAGATCGAATTGCGTGTCCGATCCGCGGTGCGACAGCCGCAACGTGCCGGTGAAGGCGGGCGTCGTCGCAAAGCCTTCCGCAACGGGCTTGCGGACGATATGCTTCATGTTGATCGTTTCGCCCTGGCGGACGAGGGCACGATCGAACACGGTATGGACGATGTCGTCGCGCGCCGAATAACCATAGGGCAGGTCGAAATCATAGGGGCGGATGCCCTCGCCCCAATCGGTCAGCGTGAAGCTGAAATCATCGTCCTTGCGCGCCGACACCATCAGCGCATGCGCGGAGCCTTCGCCCTCGCACGAAGCATAGGTTTCGGGCGCGGGCAGGCCGCTGGGGATCAGCAAGCCGCCACTTTTGTCGGTCACCCCGCGCGCGAGCACTTTGCCGGTGCAGCTATCGCTTACCGCCACGGCAGCATTGGCGACGGGCTTGCCGCTGTCGAGCGCAGTGACCCAGGCAAGGCTACGGTCACGCCCCCATTTGAAATGGACGGCCATATTGGTAACGAGCGCGGCGCTGGCGACATAGCGCGGGGCATCGCGGCCAAGCAGCGCATTGCCGAGCTTCGGGCTGGCAAGCTCGACCACGTAGAAACCCGGCTTGGTCAGCGGAATGCCGACGACCTCGAAATCCTTACCCTTGCCCGGCAAGCCCACCGACAGATCATTACCCTGATTGGCCGCGAGGATCGGCTTGGAGCCGGTGTCGTTGATCGTCACCTTTTCCTTGCCGCGCATTTCCTCATGGCTGGCATAGTCATCGGCATCGTCGACGGTGCGCAGCCACTGCGCGATCTGGCCGTCGGTGCCGTCGATCTTCAGCGTCTGACCGGCAATCGCCAGGTTGCGCCCCTGCAACGCCGGTTCGACGTTGCGGACGGTGACGGGGAGCACGCCGCCCTCGCGCGCCTCCAAGATACCAAAGGGTGCGGCAAATTTCACGAGCGGTGGCGCTTCATCGAAACGGATGTCGAGCGGGAAACGCTCGGCGTTGGACAGCGGCCGACCGCTTTCGTCCTTGATGTCGGCGGGCAGGATCAGCTTGGCGGTGCTCGCGGCGGGCAACGGGGTAGCAAAGCTGATGTCGCTGACGGTCGACTGCCGCTTGCTATCGGGATCGAATTTCGGGGCGATCGATTTGCCATCGGCGATCTGGATACGGACTTGTTCGGCGACCGATTTGGCGATCGGCGCGGAGAAACGCACATATGCCTTTTCGACCGGGCTGCATCCGGCCTGCGGGTTCACCCGCCCGCACTCGAACCGCGCGGTAAAGGGTTTGCGCACAGTATAGTCGAAACGCTGATCGGCCCCGGCCAGCTTCCCGCTCGCGCCCGCGATCTTGCCGGACCAGACGATCGCCATATCGCGCCCAGGGGGCAGCGGCCGACGGCATTTGAGCGCGGTGATGCCCGCCGTCAACGCCTTGCGATCCGCCTCCGCCGCTGGAATCGTTGCGGGCAAGCCGGCGCTTTCGAGGAAACTGCTCACCTCATACCGGTCGGTCCCAAGCTCGCCGAGCAGCTTGGGGGCGACATCGGCACCGAGTACGTCGACCGGAATCTTCTCGCCAATGCCGTCGACTGCGCAATAGGCGTTGGCGGCGACGGAGGCAGCCGTGGCGGGCATGTTGGCGGCGATCAGGAAGACCTGATCCTCCTCAATCTCGCCGCCATATTGGCCGGGGAGGATCGCGCGGGCGACCGGGCCACCGGCATCTACCTTGAAGCTGCGTTGCCCGCCAACGGCATAGCCCGATACCGTTTTCAGCCCGTCGACCAGATCAAAACTGCAGGTTGTGCCGCCGGGCAATGGCGTTTTGAATTCATGAACGAAGGTCTGCTGATCGACCCAGCGGCCTTCCCCGGCGATCGCGCACGTGACCTTGAAGGGGGATGCCGCTCGCGGATCGCCCAGCGCGACGATCGGCTGGTTGAAACGGGCGGTGAAGCGCTCAATCGCACCGTTGCCGATACCCGGTGTGGCAACGATGACTTGCGGAGAGTTATCGCCCGAAGCGCTGATCGGGGCAACCACGAGAGCCAGAAACGCCAGACGAGTGACCAGCTTCATTATCGCCCCCAATACGACAAAGGTCGTTATTAACTACCGGTCGAGACGATATCGGTCCAGCGCCGAATAACGCGGTGTTTCTGTGACTTGCGGTATCATTGCGGTTGAGGAACAATTCGATGGAAAACCGAATCGGGGGGCATCGATTTTGTCGGGCTGGGCGGACGGCATCACGCTGATCGATTTTATCGCGCGTGAAGCATTGCTGTTTGCCGGTGTCGGCATTGCCGTGGGTGGTATCGATGATCTTGCCGTCGATTTCGTCTTCTTTATCCGCGCTGGATGGCGACAACTGGTGAAGCGCGGTGCGAAAAGCCCGGTGCTTGCCGATTTCGCTGCAACGCAGCCCAACGGACGAATAGCCATTTTCGTCGCTGCCTGGGATGAAGCTGATGTGATCGGCCCAATGCTTGATACAGCGCTCGCCCGGATCGATTACCCCGATTACCGCATCTATGTGGGCACCTATCCCAACGATCCTGCGACCGTTGATGCGGTTTCTGCGGTCGCCGCGCGTGATGATCGCGTTCGGCTGGTGACCGGGGCCAGTCCTGGACCAACGACCAAAGCCGCCAACCTGAACGAACTCTGGCATGCGCTTGCCGACGATGACCTTGCAGAGGGCGTACGCGCTCGTGCAATCGTGTTGCACGATGCCGAAGATGTCGTGCACCCGAAGGAGCTGCGCATTTTCGATCGGCTGATCGGTCAATACAGTGTGGTCCAACTGCCCGTTCTCCCAATTGTGCAGCCCAGATCACCGCTGATTTCCGGGCATTATTGTGATGAATTTGCCGAGGCCCATGCCAAGCAGCTTGTCGTCCGGCAGGCACTGGGTGTTGGTTTGCCGCTGGCCGGGGTCGGCTGCGCGATCTCCCGCGAGGCTCTTGAGGCAGTCGCTGCTTTGCGGGGCGGTAATCCGTTCGACGCAACCAGCCTGACCGAAGATTATGAACTGGGCCTCCATGTCGCGGCACTGGGCGGACGATCGATTCTGGCCCGCGTGCACGAAACACAGGGCGGGCCGTTAGTCGCTGTGCGAGCCTATTTCCCCGCAACGCTTGATGCGGCAGTGCGCCAGAAAGCGCGCTGGATGGTGGGCATTTCGCTGGCCGGATGGGACCGGATCGGCTGGGGTAACCGGTTCGCGTTTGGCGATCACTGGATGCGGATGCGCGATCGACGCGGACCGATTGCGGTGGTCGTGCTGGCCGCCGCCTATCTGGCGCTGGTGGCCAGCGCATTATCATGGCTCGCCCATGCCGCGCTGGACGTGCCGACATTGCCGCTGGCAATCCCGATCCCGGTGCTGATTGCCAATGCCGCCCTGCTGATCTGGCGGCTCGGTATGCGCTTCGGCTTTACCGCTGCTGCTTATGGCTGGCGTGAGGGGTTGTGGTCGGTGCCACGCGCGCTGGTCGGCAACATTATTGCGCTGCTGGCGGCGCGGCGTGCGATGATGCGCTATCTTGCCATGCTGAACGGCGCCCCCCTTCGCTGGGACAAGACGGCGCATGTTTTTCCTGCGCCGGAGCGGATATTGCCCCGATGAGGCGGCGCGGGAGTCCCTTGCGCTTTCTGGCGCTGGTGCTTGGCGGCTGGGTGATGCTGCGCGCAGCAACCTTATGGCCGCCCTTTACCAGCCCGGAGGCAATGATCGAGGTTGCGCAACCCCATAGCGTCAACCTGCCCAACGGTGTGTTCGAACGGGATGCCACAATCGTTGCGAATGGTCTGCGGCAATCAGAGGCGACAATCGCGCCGATGGTTCTGGCAATGGTGCCGTCCGCCGCAGTGCCGCCGCCCGACCCCCAGCGGCTGGCGCTGGCCTTGCTGGCAATGATGCGTTTCGGATCGGCTGAACCGGTCGTCACGCCAGCGTCCTATATTGTCGACGGGCCACGCCCCGGACGGGCGCTAGAATTGGTGTGGTCGGGAAACCCTTCACCGACAGCAGTTGCCCCATCGCGTTGGTCGGGCAGTTTCTGGTTGATCGCCCGCGACGGGCGCGGGCTGGGGGCAAGTCTAACGGGTAGTCAACTCGGCGGCAGTCAGGCAGGCGCTCGGCTCGCCTATGCGCTCGGCTCAGCGCGGCGGGTTGCCATCGTCGGCCGGATCGCCAGCCCGCTTGCCGGTGCGGGGCAGGAGGGCGCGATCGGCATCGAATGGCGGCCGACGCGCCTGCCCGTGCGGCTGGTGGCCGAACAGCGCATAGGCATCAACGGCGCGGATGGCGGACCGTCCGTCGCGATCGTCGGAGGCATCAACCCGTTGCCGATCGCCGAAAGTTTCCGACTGGAGGGTTATGGTCAGGCCGGCATCATCGGGCGGAGCGGGGTGATCGGCTATGCCGATGGCGCGGTTCGCGTGCACCGGCAGGTCGCGATGATCGGCGATAGCCCGATCGACGTTGGCGGCGGCGGCTGGGGCGCGATCCAGCCCGGCGTCGCCCGGCTCGATCTGGGTCCATCGATCGGCGCGCGTTTGCCCGTGGGCGCAAACGGCGTCCGCATTTCACTCGACTGGCGGCAGCGCGTTGCGGGCATGGCGAGGCCGGGATCAGGGCCGGCCCTGTCGATCGGCACTGATTTCTAACCAACCGCGCGTGAGCGCTTCCGCCTTGCCCCCGAAAGGGATATCGCGGGACGGCACATGGACATTTACCTGCCCATCGCCAATCTGAGCGTGAACGCGCTCGTTATCATCCTGCTGGGAGGCGGGGTGGGACTGTTGTCGGGCATGTTCGGCGTGGGCGGCGGCTTTTTAACGACGCCGCTGCTGATCGTTTACGGCATTCCCCCCACCGTCGCCGCGGCATCGGCCGCAAGCCAGGTTACCGGCGCAAGCGTTTCCGGGGTGTTCGCCCATTTCAGGCGCAAGGGCGTCGACATGAAAATG
Source organism: uncultured Stakelama sp. (assembly GCA_964649315.1). Classification (GTDB taxonomy): domain Bacteria; phylum Pseudomonadota; class Alphaproteobacteria; order Sphingomonadales; family Sphingomonadaceae; genus Sphingomonas. Next base: position 6,944 of record CAZYOU010000021.1, read on the forward strand.
GGCGGGGTGCTGGTGGCCGGCGGCGTCCTTGGCTCTTTTGCCGGTGCCTGGATTTTTCAGCTGCTGCAGGCGAGCGGCCAGATCGATACCGTGATTGCGATCATCTATGTCCTGCTGCTCGGCTCGATCGGCACGATGATGGCACAGGAATCGGTGCAGAGCATCCGCGCGATCAAAAGCGGCGTAACCGTTCGGGCAAAGACCCGGCGGCACCATCCGCTCGTCGCCGCCCTGCCGCTACGCACCCGTTTTTATCGTTCCGGCCTCTATATTTCGCCGCTGGCACCGCTGATCCTGGGCTTTTTCGTCGGCATCCTGACGATCCTTTTGGGCGTTGGCGGTGGGTTCATCCTCGTGCCCGCGATGCTTTATCTGCTGGGCATGACGACCCAGGTCGTGGTCGGCACCTCACTGTTCCAGACGCTGTTCGTGACGGCGACGGCAACGATGGTGCACGCCACCACCACCAAGGCGGTCGATATCGTGCTCGCCGCACTGCTGCTGCTTGGGTCGGTGGTGGGTGCGCAGGTCGGCGCGCGGCTGGCAAACCGGGTAAAGCCTGAATATCTGCGCCTTGCGCTCGCCGTGATCGTGCTGCTCGTTGCGTTCCGCGTGGCGATTGGCCTCGGGTTCCGCCCTGACGCGCTCTACTCTGTCGAGCTTTCATGATCCGGCGGCGCCAAGCGCTGCTGCTGCTGTCGCCGCTGTTGATGGCGCAGGCAAAGCCCGTGCTGGTGCCCGATGTGTCGCAGCGCGATATCGAGATCGCCTACAGCTTTACCGGTGCCGAACTACTGCTGTTCGGGGCGATCCTGTATCCGGGTGGCCGCGTGCCGACCGAGCGCGATGCGGATATTGTCGTTGTCGTGAAGGGGCCGGCACAACCCATATTGGTGCGCGAAAAGCAGAAGATTGCAGGCATTTGGGTCAACGCCGCACGGATGCGCTATCTGTCCGCCCCGTCATTTTACGCCATCGCTTCATCCAAGCCGATCGATTCGCTGGTCGATGATCGGACCCGGGCGATTTACGAGCTGGGCCTGGGCAGCCTGCAGCTGTCGCCCGATTCCAACACTCCCAGCCCGGCACAAGCGCGATTTGCGCAAGGATTGGTCGATCTCAAGCGTCGGACCGGGCTATATTACGAAGCACCGCGCGCCGTCGAAATCACCGACGGTGTGCTTTACCGCGCGCGGCTCCGCATTCCGGCCCGTGTGCCCGTGGGGCGGTTTACGGCGGAAACCTTCCTGATCCGCGACGGACGCGTGCTAGCGGCAGCGGTACGCGATATCGATATCCGCAAATCGGGCTTCGAACGCTTCGTCGCCCGCGCAGCCGATCGCAACGCCTTCGCTTATGGGTTGGTAGCCGTTGCGTTATCGGTGTTTCTGGGGTGGAGCGCAGGCTGGATCGCACGCCGCTTTTGAACGGGCGGGCCGGTCCGTACCGCCTTGCATACGCTATCTTTACCACTCCCCCCGCACAGTCGCCGAACGTTACGTCCGGGGACCAGCACGCATATGACCGACAGCGCCCAGTTCAGCGCCTTTGACCCTGAGCGCCAAGGCGCTAGCTCGGCTGTGCGCACCGAACCGAGCGTGGACATCGCCGCCACCAGCGGCAACGGTATCGGTGTGGTGTTCGAGATCGCCGGATCGAGCAGCCAAATCCTGCTCGACAGCGTCGCGCTCGACCGTCTGGCGCAAAGCGCCGATCCCGTGGTCGCCGCTGCGGGTCAGGTGGGCAGTCAAGTCAAGATGCGCGTCGGCAGTTCGTGGCTGATCGCCAACATCCGCTCCCTGAAACTCGCTGAGGGTGCGGGCGATCATATCGTCGCCGCAATTGATTTCCTTGGTGAAGGCGACGAGGAGAAACTGACCGGGAAGCTCTACAAGTTCCGGCGCGGCGTCACCCGCTATCCGATGCCGGGTTGTGCGGTTTTCCCCGTTTCGACCGCCGACCTGAAGCAGATTTATGCGGCAGATGACCGCGCGAACATCGAAATCGGGACAGTCTATCCGACGCGAGACATTCGTGCCGCTCTGTATGTCGATGCGCTCCTTGGCAAACATTTCGCGCTGCTGGGATCGACCGGCACCGGCAAATCGACGTCTGCCGCGCTCATTCTGCACCGCATCTGCGACATGGCACCGCAGGGCCATATCGTGATGGTCGATCCGCACGGCGAATATGCCGCCGCATTCCGGGGCAATGGCGCGATCTATGACGTGTCGAACCTGCAAATGCCCTATTGGCTGATGAATTTTGAGGAACATTGCGAAGTGTTCGTCACCAGCCACGGCGCCGAACGCCAGATCGATGCCGATATCCTTGCCAAATGCCTGTTGATGGCCCGCGGCAAGGGGCGATTGGGGCAGGAGATTTCGAAACTGACCGTCGACGCGCCGATTCCCTATTTGCTCAGCGACCTGACCAATCTGATCACGCTGGAAATGGGCAAGATGGACCGGGCGGGCGATACCTCGCCTTATCTGCGCCTGAAGACGAAGATCGACGAGGTGAAAGCCGATCCGCGGTACGGCTTCATGTTTTCGGGGATGCTTGTGGCCGACACGATGGCCGGGTTCATCGAGCGCGTGTTCCGCATGCCGGGCGACGGCAAGCCGATTTCAATCATCGACGTTTCGGGCGTGCCATCGGAAATCACCGCCGTCGTCGTCGCGGTGCTGGCGCGCATGGTGTTCGATTTCGCGATCTGGTCACGAAACGAACCGCAGCGCCCCATCCTGCTCGTCTGCGAAGAAGCGCATCGCTACATCCCCGCTGACGAGAACATGACCTCGGTGGGCCGAATCCTCAGCCGAATCGCCAAGGAAGGCCGCAAATACGGCGTGTCGCTGGGGCTGATCACGCAGCGTCCATCCGATCTGGCGGAAGGGGTGCTGTCGCAGTGCGGCACGATCATCGCGATGCGCCTGAACAATGATCGCGATCAGGCCTTTGTGCGTGCGGCCATGCCCGAAGGTGCGCGTGGCTTCCTCGATGTCATTCCGGCGCTGCGCAACCGCGAATGTATTGTCTGCGGCGAGGGCGTGGCAGTGCCGATCCGCGTATCGTTCGATTCGCTTGCCGAGGATCGCCGCCCGGCGTCTGATGACCCGCTCTTCTCCAAACTGTGGCGCGAAGTAGGGCAGGAAGATCAGATCATCGCGCGCACGATCAAGCGCTGGCGCGCCCAGGGGCATTAATCACGGATTCGACGATCGCCCGTATGGCAAGGTCGCGCGGTCAGCGCGCGCCGGGCTTTACCGCAAGCAGTTCCGCAACGCGTGCCTTGAAAGCCCGCAACGCCTTGCCCGATAGCTGTGCGACCTGTGTGAACGTCATGCTGCGCGGATTGACGGGAACGCCGTTGCGCCACACCTCATAATGAAGATGCGGCCCGGTCGACATGCCGGTTGAGCCGACATAGCCGATGATCTGCCCCTGAACCACGCGGGTGCCGGCGCGCACCGCGATCCGGCTCATATGGCCGTAACCCGTCGCCAGACCACCGCTGTGCGCCAGTTTCACGAAATTGCCATAGCCACGGTTACGACCGGCGAGCGCAACGATGCCGTCCATCGATGCGCGGATGGGCGCGCCATAAGGGGCACCGTAATCGACGCCCTTATGCATCCGCATCATCCGCATGATCGGGTGGAAGCGCACGCCATAGCCCGACGTCATCCGGCCCGCGACGGGTGATGCCATCACGCCGCGCCGTTGGCCGACGCCCGATGCTTCGAACCACTGGCCGCCACGACCATTCTCGCCTTCGCCCCAGCGGACGAGCTGCACTTTCTTGTTGTCGCGCTCAAGCCCGGCATAAAGCAGTTCGCCGAGTTGCACTTCACCGGTGGCGGCGCGCGCCTGGCGAATGACCAGATCGAACACATTGCTCGCCTGCACATCGCGACCGATCGACACTTTGCTGGCAAGCGCGCGGATATAGGCTTCCACCGCCTTGGCAGGCGCACCGGCGGCGCGCGCCGAGCGATAGAGGCTCTGCCCGACGACACCGCGAATGCGCAGCGGCGTATGGTCGATCGCAATCGGCTCGGGCGTCATCACGAGCGTGCCATTGGTGCGCGCGACGGCGACATTGAGATCGAAACGGGCGCGAAAGCGAAGATTGTCGAGTGGGCGGGGCACATCGCGCGTCGGGCGGCGGCCAAGCGTCAATTGCAGCTGGGTACCGGGCTTTATCGTCGTCAGCGCAACCGCCTGCGAAACCATACGGGCGACCGACTCAGCCTCATCACGCGCCACACCGGCCCGGGCCAGAACGCGGGAGAAACTGTCGCCACGGCCGAGCGTCGCCGCCAGTTCGATAATCGGGCGCTCGGGCGATTCGGCGAGTGGGGCGACAAGATCGCTGGCGGCAATCCGGCGACCGGTATGCGCGCCCACGCCGAGCGGCGTGATCGCCTGTGTGCGCGCCTCTTCCCAGGCCGATCCCGCGAGCGGGGCTGGGGTAACGCCGATCAGCGGGTTATCGAAACCCGGCGACATCCAGCAGGTTGCAGCAATAAGGGCAGTGCAGGTAGCCGCACCACGCCACCAGGTCGCCGAACCAATCTGCGCGCCAAGATCGGGTGCCCAGTCGATCTGCGCGACTTTCGCGCGGAAGTCATCAAATTGGCTTTGTGGGGCTGCTGGCTGAATCGCGCGACCGAAGGAAAGTGCCGCTGCACCGCCCCCCTGCTCAAGATCATGATCGCTGCGTAGAAACACAGCCGCTCCCGCCAAATCGCGCGCATCACCCACCAGATACGCGCTGGAATATCGACTGTGACGCCAGACCCCTAAAGTCAAATTAACCCGACGTCCCACTTGTCCCGATTACGACGAGTCGTGCGAGTCCGCCGATGAACAGAAGGTGGTTGCGAAACTGGCGGAATTCTGCGGTTGAATGCGGAAAATCATTAACAAAGATTTTTCATCGCCCTACCCGTTGCGCTATCGCCCTCGCCACGCAATCTTGGTGGCATCATGACTGGACATGCCACCCGCCCGGTCACGGCCGTTTTGGGGCCGACCAACACCGGCAAAACGCATCTCGCGATCGAGCGGATGGGCGGCCATTCGAGTGGCATGATCGGCTTTCCGCTGCGGCTGCTGGCGCGCGAAGTCTATGATCGGGTGGTGAAGTTAAAGGGCGCGGGGCAAGTCGCGCTGATCACCGGCGAGGAGAAAATCGTCCCGCGCGACGCGCGCTGGTTCCTGTGCACTGCTGAAAGCATGCCGCTCGACAAGGATTTAGCCTTTGTCGGCATCGACGAGGCGCAACTGGGGGCCGATGCCGAGCGCGGGCACGTCTTTACCGACCGATTACTTCGCGCGCGCGGGCGCGAGGAGACGATGGTGCTGGGATCGGAAGCGCTGCGCCCGATGGTGAAGGCGCTGGTGCCCGATGCCGAGATCCTGTCGCGGCCCCGTTTTTCGACGCTGAGCTATGCCGGTGCGCGCAAGATTTCACGCCTTCCCAAAAGATCGGTGATCGTCGCGTTCTCCGCGGAGGAGGTTTACGCCGTCGCAGAGATGTTGCGGCGGTTGCGCGGCGGGGCAGCGGTGGTGATGGGGGCGCTATCCCCCCGCACCCGCAACGCCCAGGTGGCGATGTTCCAGGCGGGCGAGGTCGATTATCTGGTCGCCACCGATGCTATCGGCATGGGGCTCAACATGGACGTCGCCCATGTCGCCTTTGCCAGCTTGCGCAAGTTCGACGGGCACCGCCAGCGCCGCCTGACCGTCGCTGAGATGGCCCAGATCGCCGGGCGCGCCGGGCGGCACCAGCGCGACGGCACCTTTGGCGCGTTGAGCGAGGAGGGGCCCGGTGCTTTCACCCCCGAAGAAGTGCTCGCGATCGAAGAGCATCGCTTTCCCCGGCTCGAGCATCTTTACTGGCGAAACGGCAAGCCGAACACCGCAAGCATCGACGATCTGATTGCCGATCTTGAGCAGAAGCCGCAGTCACCCGTCTTGCGGGCAGCCCCCGAATCGATTGATCTGGCGGTGCTGAAGCGACTTGCCGAGGAAGATGGCGTGCGCGCCCGGACACGGGGGAGCGCCATGGTCAACCGCTTCTGGGCGGCGTGCGGCCTGCCCGATTTCCGCAAGCTTGGCGTTGATCCGCATACGCGCTTCGTCGCGCGCGTTTATGGGCATTTGTCGGAAGGGACAGGCCATATTCCGCACGAGTGGTTTGCCGCCGAGATTGCCCGCCTTGATAATGTAACGGGCGATGTCGAGACGATCGCGGGGCGGATCGCGGCGGCCCGCAGCTGGGCCTATATCGCCAACCGCGCTGATTGGATGGCTGATCCTGTGCATTGGGCTGATCGCACCCGCGCGCTGGAGGAGCGCCTGTCCGATGCGCTGCACGACCGGCTGACCCAGCGCTTCGTCGATCGGCGGACGACGGTGTTGATGCGGCAACTGGGGGCCGATGCGAATGCATTAGCGGTGACCGTAGCGGATGACGGCGCGGTGCTGGTCGAAGATCAGCTGATCGGGCGGCTTGAAGGATTCCGCTTCGTCGTGATCGCCGATGCCCGTGCGAACGACAAACGTCTGTTGCTGGCGGCGGCCGAAAAGCGGCTAGCAGGTGAACGGGCGCGGCGCGGTGCAGCGCTGGCCGATGCAGCCGACGCCATATTGTCCCTGACGGCGGACGATGCGCCGGGCATTGCCTGGTCGGGACAGGTGATCGCATCGTTCAAGCCCGGACCCGCTTTTTCGCGGCCCCGGGTTGTGCTCGACCGGGCACTCGATTGTCTCGATCCGCCATTACGGTCCCGGATCAGGGAACGGCTCGATCGCTGGGTGGCTGTGCAGGTACAGCGCCATGCCCCCGCACTGATCGCCATTGAGGCAGCGTCTCTCGATCCCGGCGCTGCCCCTGCGCTCCGGGTGGTGGCGGCCGCGCTGGTTCAAGGAGCGGGGCTGACTGCGCGGCTGCCGCTGACCGAGGCGATCGATGCGCTCTCCGCCACCGATCGCCAGCGGCTGCGCAAAGCCGGCATCGTGATCGGTGCGCTCGATCTATTCGATCCGCGCTTGCTGAAGCCGCAGTCGTTACGTTGGCGTCAAACGTTGCTCGCCGCGCGGCGGGGCACGACCATGCCAGCCTTGCCACCCGCGGGCGCAACCGTTTTGATCCGGGGAGCAGCCGGAAGCGGTTCCAGCTTCGGCTTTCGCGACGTTGGCAGCCAGGCCATCCGAATTGATCTGGTCGAACGGCTGGCGCGTGCCGCGCATGACGCGCGGGCAGGTAAGGCACCATTCGTGCCCGATGCTACCCTTGCCACCTCGATCGGCATGGCACCGGCAACGGTCGATCGGCTGATGACCGAGCTCGGTTTTCGCGCGACCTTGGCCGATGATGGGCCAGCGCAATGGATCTGGCGCGGTCGCCCGCCCCGAACCAAGTCAGTCGCTGCGCCGCGCGACAACGCCTTTGCGGCGCTTGCCCAGTTGACCGGTCGGCCTTGAAGGGTATTTCGAACGATCGGAAACGATCCGGTGCTGACGATCCGCCAGCGCCGGCCATGCGGATCGACAAATTTCTGTGGTTTGCCCGACTGGCAAAATCCCGCAGCGCTGCGCAACACGTTTGCGAAGCCGGAATAATCCGGCTCGACGGACGTCGGGTTGAGCGCGCCCATGTGCTGGTTCGACCCGGCGCCGTCATTGCGCTGATGCAAGGCAGCGACGTGCGCGTGGTGCGGATCGAGACGCTGCCGACACGTCGCGGCCCCGCGCCCGAGGCTGCACGACTTTACACCGATCTGACGAATCACAGTTGACGGGCCCGGAGTTGACGGGCGAATGGCGCGCGCATAGCAGAAGCCAATCAGTCTATCGGAGTTACTCGAGCATGACCTACGTCGTCACCGACGCCTGCATCCGTTGCAAATACATGGACTGTGTCGAGGTCTGCCCGGTCGATTGCTTTTACGAAGGCGAAAACATGCTGGTGATCAACCCCAGCGAGTGTATTGATTGCGGTGTTTGCGAGCCCGAATGCCCTGCCGAAGCCATCCTGCCCGATACCGAGAGCGGGTTAGAGAAATGGCTGGAGGTCAACACCAAATTCTCTGCCGAATGGCCGAACATCACACGCAAGCGCGAAGCGCCTGCCGATGCCGATGAGTTCAAGGGCCGTGAAGGCAAGTTTGAAGAGCTGTTTTCGCCCGAACCCGGCCAAGGCGACTAGAACGAGCGGGCCGCCGCGGGCGGATGAACAATTGGGATTGATTCCGCCCAACGCGCCCAACAATGCGCCGCTCCAAAGCAGTTGCATGCGCAATGCCGGTTGGCTGGTAATTTTGTGACGACTGTGTTAAACCATACCGACGGTGGAGCCTCTGCGCCCCGCCGCTATGGAGAATTGCACGCACACCGCCCCGACCGCGCCGACCGCCAAGGCCGCAAGCGCGCTCCCCCGGGGCAATGATCACGGAAAGGCTCAACAGAATGGCTGCCAAGGCGCTGTCCTTCGACGTCGGTGACTATGTTGTTTATCCCAAGCACGGCGTCGGCCGTGTAATCGAGCTCCAGCGGCAGGAAATCGCCGGCATGCAGTTGGAGCTGTACGTACTGCGCTTTGAAAAAGAACGCATGACGCTGCGTGTACCCACCAACAAAGCCGAAAGTGTCGGCATGCGTAAATTGTCGTCTGACAAGACGCTGCGCGAAGCACTCGACACGCTGACCGGCAAGCCGCGCGTGAAGCGGACGATGTGGTCACGTCGGGCGCAGGAATATGAAGCCAAGATCAATTCGGGCGACCTTGTGTCGATCGCCGAAGTGGTCCGTGATCTGTTCCGCGCTGACGATCAGCCCGAGCAGAGCTATTCCGAGCGCCAGATCTTCGAAGCGGCCACCAGCCGTCTCGCGCGCGAACTGGCAGCGATGGAACAGGTCGACGAGCCGACCGCGCAGGAAAAAATCCTTGAGATCCTCCGCAAGGCAGCGGCGATCCACAACAAGGACAAGGAACCAGCCTGATAAGGCCGGTTTTTCGATGATCCCAGAAGGGGCGGTCGGCAACGGCCGCCCCTTTTCGATTCCGATTGCAGGTTCTCGATTGGTGTGTTATGTAACCAATACACAATGAGGGGATGAGCTATGCGTAGAATCACCGTAATGGCCATGATATCGGCGCTGCTCCCGCTGAGTGCCTGCTCGGGCGCGGGCATTTTCGACGGGGGTGAGGCGGTTGCTGCAACCGGCACGGGCACATCGCGGAGCTTTCCGGTCGCCGATTTCACCGGCGTGTCGCTCCGCGGGTCCGACGATGTCGACATCAAGATCGCCAGCACATTTTCGGTTCGCGCCGAAGGCCCGAGCGAGGTGCTCGACCGACTCAAGATTGAGCGTGACGGCACGACGCTCAAGATCGGTCGCAAGTCCGATCCCAGCTTCAACTGGGGCGGCAGCAAGGGCGCTAAGATTTATGTCACCTTGCCACGACTGGTGAGCGCAAATGTCGCCGGATCGGGCGACATGAAGGTGGGATCTGCGGAAGGTAATGATTTCGAGGCATCGAATGCCGGTTCAGGCAGCATCACGATCGCCGCGATCAAGGTGAAATCGGCGGAATTCAACATTGCCGGTTCGGGTGAAATCACCGCCAACGGCAGCGCCGACAAGCTGTCGATGTCGATCGCGGGATCGGGCGACATTAATGCGCGCGGCGTGAAGGCGGGTTCGGCCGATGCATCGATCGCCGGATCGGGCAGCATTTCGGCCAACGTGAATGGCCCCGCAACCGTGTCGATCCTTGGATCGGGCGATGCTGACATGGGCAAGGGCGCGACCTGCACCACCACCAAGATGGGATCGGGATCGGTCAGCTGCGGCAAATGATGCCACCGGTGCGCTTGACCCAGCCCTTGTCGGTTGGGGTTGATCGGTGCGATGCTGTGCCATGGCCCTTTTCCACCGCATCGCTGCTGTCCTCGCTTTCGCGCATCTGATTGCGGCAATCCCCAGCGTCGCTGCCGACCGCACCTACTCGATTGGCAGTTTTGAGCGGATCCGGATCGAAGGCGCGTACGAGGTGAAGCTGGCGACCGGCAAATCGCCGAGTGCACGTGCCACCGGCGATGAACGCGCGCTGGAGTCGCTTTCGCTGACGGTAGAGGGGCAGACCTTGATCGTCCGCGCCCGTCCACTCGCGGTGGGCGAAGCACCGCCATCGCCCAAGATTCCGCTGGTCGTCACCGTCGCTACGCCCGCACTGCGATCGGCCAACGTCAATGGTGGTGGGCGGCTGGCGATCATCCGGATCACGGGGCAACGGCTCGATCTTTCAGTGAACGGGGCTGGGTCGCTTACGGCACAGGGGCTTGAGGCGGACCAGCTTGTCGCGACGGTGATCGGCGCAGGGACGATGGCGCTGGCCGGACGCAGCCGCCGCGCACGCTTTCAGCTGTCAGGGCCGGGCACGATCGATGCCGCCACGCTGGTCGCGAATGATCTGATTGCGCGATCCGAAGGCAATGGCGAGCTGCGCCTGAATGCGCGCTACACGGCCGATGTCACCTCCAGCGGGCTCGGCGCCATTACGGTGGTCGGCAAACCTGCCTGTAAGGTCAAGTCGGCAGGCGGCGGTCCGATTAGCTGCGGATCACAATAACGACAGCGCGGCGAGTTTGCTCATCAGCGCCGGCGGCATTTGATCGACATCAGTTGCATCGCCGATCAGATCGACAGGGGCATCAGCCGCTTCTAGATAGCGCCAGCCTTGGTGCGCGCGCTTTGGCACAGCCCGCACCAGGATGAGATGCGGAACGAGCAGAATCGCAACCTTGCCGCCCTCCGCCTCGCCAAAGCCGGTGATAGGCGAGCGCGCGATCAGCTGATGTTTGATGATCCAGAACAGCGATCCCCGTCCCGCAATTTCCTCGTGCCGCTTCGGCAGGTAGCGCGTCGTCAGGAACAGCGGCCCCAGCGCGGCGCGGGCGAGCAGGCGTTCGGCAAGATGATCGGTGCTGGTCACCCCGAAGGCGACCTTGGTCAAGTGAAGTGGCATCGTCGGTCGTGCGTGCGGTGCGTTCGCCGGGGCGTCAAGTCAGCCGGTCAGGCCGGTGACCGTCGCAAGGCCGAGAAACGCGAAAAACCCCATCGAATCCGTCGTCATCGTGACGAAAATCGATGACGATACGGCGGGATCGGTCCGCATCCGATCAAGGGTCACGGGCACCAACACGCCCGCCAGCCCGGCCACCAGAATGTTCGTCATCATCGCCGCAGCAATGACGGCGCCAAGCTGCGGGTTCTGGAAGACGATCGTCACCCCCGTACCGATAACCACCGCAATCGTCGCCCCGTTCAGCAGCGCAACGCGGATCTCGCGGCGAATCGTGCGCCAGGTGTTCGAATCGGTCAGCTGATTGGTTGCAATCGCGCGAACCGTCACCGCCATTGTCTGGGTGCCGGCATTGCCCCCAACCCCAGCGACGATCGGCATCAGCGTGGCGAGTGCCACCATTCGCTCAATCGTGCCTTCGAACACCGCGATGATCGTTGACGCCAAGAGCGCAGTGAACAAATTGGCGATCAACCAGCGCACGCGCGTCTTGTAACTTTCGATGACGGGCTCGTTGATGTCGCCCTCACCAGCGCCCGACAGGCGGAGAATGTCCTCGCCCGCTTCCTGGCTGATGATGTGGACAATATCATCCACGGTGATCATCCCGACCAGCCGCCCGCTGAGATCGGTGACCGCGGCAGAGATCAGCGCGTATTTCTGGAAGCGCAGCGCCACTTCTTCCTGGTCCATGTCGACCGGGATCAGCGTCTGTTCGCGCTTCATGACGTCAGCCATGGCAACCGTTCGCGGCGTGCGCATGATCCACGACAATTGGCACGTGCCGACCGGTTTATGCGCTGGATCGACAACGAAGATTTCCCAGAAATCGGTAGTCAGGTCGTCATTGCCGCGCAGATAATCGAGCACATCGCCGACGGTCCAATGTTCGGGCACCGCGATCAGCTCGCGCTGCATCAGGCGGCCGGCAGATTCCTCCGGATAGGACAGCGCCTCTTCGATCGCGGCACGATCATCGGGGTCGAGCGCGCGCAGCACCGCGCGCTGGTCGCTCTCCTCCATGTCCTCGATGATCGCGACGGCATCGTCGGTATCGAGTTCAGCCGCGATTCCGGCGACCTGGGCCGGATCGAGCGCATCGATCAGCGCCTCGCGCACATAATCGTTCATTTCGGCGAACACATCGCCATCGAGCAAATCGGTAATCGCGGTGGCGAGCGCGGCGCGCTGATCGCCCGGCACCAGCTCGAACAGATCGGCGATATCGGCGGGGTGCAGCGGCTCGACGAGCGCGCGCGCGCCCTCGGCATCTCCCTGATCGACCGCATCGAGCACGGCGCGGACGAATTCGGGCTTCAGCAAATCGTCCGAATCGAGCTGGTTGCTTTCGCTCCCCAGTTCGGTCTGGCCCAGATCGGTCTCGCTCATCTTTGACCTCCCTTGGCGTGCGCAGGCTTGCGCTCTACCCATCTGGGCCGCGAATGCCAATGCAATGCGGGACTTGCGCGCATCACGCATTTGCCAGCACGCGCCCGCCTCGCTAGGGCCGCTCCATCATTTTCAATTGAACAAAGGATCCCCGATGGCGGACCATTTCGAATCGCTCACCATGACGCTGGAAACCGGCGATGTTATCATCAAATTGCGCCCCGATCTGGCGCCCGGCCATGTCGAGCGGATCGCGACGCTGGCGAATGACGGTTTTTATGACGGCGTCGTGTTCCACCGCGTCATCCCGGGTTTCATGGCGCAGGGCGGCGACCCGACCGGTACGGGCACCAGCGGTTCCGACAAGCCCGATCTGAAGGCAGAATTCAGCCGTGAACCGCATGTGCGCGGCACCTGCTCAATGGCGCGCACCAGCGCGCCGAACAGTGCCAACAGCCAGTTTTTCATCTGCTTCGACAATGCCCAGTTCCTCGACGGCCAATACACCGTCTGGGGTCAGGTGACTGCGGGCATGGAGTATATCGATTCGCTGCCCGTCGGCGAGCCGCCTCGCGCGCCGGGCAAGATCGTGACGATGCGCGCTGCCTGATTGAGGACGGATCAGCTGGTCGGCGCGGCAAGCGCGTCGATCAGCCAGTCGTGGAACAGCTTAACCGGGCGCTGCTGAAGCGCCCGGGGTCGGCATACGAACCAATAGCTATACGGGCTTTCGACCTCGACATCGAACAAGCGGATCAGACGCGGATCATGCGCGTCGTTGAAATGGTTGGCATGCATGAAGGCAACGCCCAGCCCTTGGGCAACCGCTTCAAGCATCAGCGCGCCCGAATCGAAATGATCAATGGCGCGCGGTTCCAGCTCGGGAAGCCCCGCTGCGTTGCACCAGGTCGCAAACGTATCCGGAATATCGCGGTGCACCAGCGCCGTCAGGTCGCTCAACTGGGCGGGATCGACGATGGGATCGGGACCCTCGACCATTGTCCGCGCGCCAATCACATAGATCGTATTTCGATCGAGCCGCCGCGCATAGAGTGCCGGATCGACGTCGCGCTGCAAAACGATCGCGGCATCCAGCCCCTCGCCAAGCCGAGTCGTCCCGTGGCCGGCTGTATCAATGTCGAGATGGAGATCGGGATACATCGCCCGCAGCGCAGGCAGTCTCGGAAACAGGCGCTGGGTGGCGAACAGCGGGAGTACACCCAATCGAAGGCGCACGACATCACCGCTTGTCACGGTCTCGACGGCATCCGACAGGATATCGAGCGCAGGGGCGATTTGCGCGATCAACCGCTCGCCGTCCGCATTCAGTTCCATCGCCTGGTGCCGGCGATCGAACAACTGGCGCCCGATAAAGCGTTCGAGTGCCTGAACGCGGCGACTGAGCGCAGGTGCAGACAGCGCCAGATCCTGCGCCGCTGCTTTCACAGACCCCAATCGTGCGACCTGAACAAACGCCTCAATCGCAGTCAGTGGCGGCAATCTGCGCACAAGACCTGATCCCCTTCCAGTGCATCAGCGATACTCGCTGCGTTCTTATCATTACGGTTGCGCCCAGCGCCATATCCAATTGCAAGAATCGCAATCGCGGTTATTCTTTTCGCACTTGCACAATTTTCTGCTGCACTGCACATAGATCAGGCCTTTCAGGCATCCTCTCCTAAAAACTTTCACGGCCGATCCCTTTGGGGTCGGCCTTTTTTTGTCTCGCGATTCGCGGCTAGTTCTGGCCGGGCGTGACGGGGCTGTTGTGGAGCCGGTACCAGGCGACCACCAGCATGATCACCAGCGCAACGCCCGCGACCAGATAGGGGAGCGGCTTGGAAATTTCGTACAGGCCGACGCCGATCGACGGGCCCAGCACGAACGCCGCACCGTTCACCGAGGTTACCTTGCCCGCCACCGATCCCTGCCCCTCCGGCCCGACCGCGAGCGAGGCACCCGCGGTAAAGCCGGGCCGGGTAAAGCCGAAGCCGAGCGAGGCAAGCGCAAACGATACCGCAATCCCATAAAGCGATGTTGCCAGGCCCGTCATCACCACGCCAATCGCCGCCGTGAACAATCCGATCAGCATCAACCGCCGTGGATCAAGGTTGAGGATCGGGATGATCCCCCATTGCGCGAGCAAGGCGGCCCCTGCCCCCATGATCAACACCAACCCGGTCGGCTGCAACGCATCAATCGGCGCAAGCGCCAGCCGGTCGATGACCAGAAATCCTATTGCCTGCCCCGTCATCGCCTGAGCATGGCCCATCACCAGCCCCGCGATCATCCAGGCACGGATACGCGGATCGTTGAAGCGGATCTGCTCGCTGCTGCGAGCAGTTGCGGCGGTGATGCTGGCGCCGCTGCTCTGTCCGGCGATTGAGGGATAGGCATTGACCGCGGCCACATGATCACTTGGTTGGCCGCGATCATCGGGCAGCATCCGCATCAACGTGACCACCATCGCAAACCCGAAAGCGGAAAAGATGAAGGCAGGCCCGGCAAGCCCGATCTGCACGGTGCCGATCCAGCCGAGGATCAAATAGGGCGCAATCGCGGGCCCCAGAATCGTCCCCAGCCCGAAGGCGGAGCCAAGCAATGTCAGCGCCTTGGTCCGCTCTTCGCGAGTCGTTCGCCCGGCGATCAGCGCCTGCACGGCCGGCGGCGCGGCCGCACCGAACGTCCCATAGATCAGCCGCCCACCGATGAAGAGCAGAAACGCCAACGTACCGCTGATCCAGCCGTTGATTCCCGCCATCAGGAACAGCCCGCACAGCCCCAGCGACACCGCAAAACCGACCATGCCGAGCAAAATCATCGCCCGGCGCCCATGCCGGTCGGATCGTTTGGCCCAATAGGGTGCGGCAATCACCCAGAGCAGCGCCGAGACCGAAAAAGCCGCCGCGACCCCGCTATCCGCAACCTTTAGCGAGCGACCGAGCGCAGGAAGGATCGATTGCAGCGCGGTGTTCCCGGCCGCGATCGTCAGCATTACCAGGAACATCAGCCCGAAATCGCGGTCGGTAACCTTGGGGATCGTCACGACCAATCTGCCGGGGAACCTGCCTGCGTACCTGCCGGGCGGTGCCAGTCGTAATCCCGCGTTACCTCGGCAACGACGAGATCGTAGCGTTCGTACCAGCGCGCGCGGCCCAAATCGCGTACCGCCTTGTGATCGGGATTGTCGCGCCACGCCTTGGCGCTCGCGTCATCCGCCCAATAGCTGACGGTGATGCCCAGCCTGTCATCACCGCGGACGCTTTCCATCCCACAATAGCCGGGCTGCCGGGCCGCGAGCGTGTCCATCGCATCGGCAGCGGCCGCATAAGCCGCATGATCATCATCGGTGCGCACCGACAGAAAGATTACGGCAATTTGGCCAACACGCTTGTGCATGTGCCCCGATTAGGCAGTTCAGGAAGCGACGCAAGCCTTGCCGCGCCCGAAGGACCATATCAACCGAACAGGGCGCCAAGTTCGGGCCAGGCGCGCACCAGGGTCGCTGCATCAAAATAGTCGCGCCACAACCTGATTTGGCCGTCACGCACTTCCCACACCCCGGTCACAGGCAATTCGACCCACCCTTTTTCGAGACGATGGCGATCGAGCCGTTCGGTGAAGACGATCGTACCGTCGGTTGCCGACCGCAGAATGAGGAATTCATTCTCCAGCGTCGGGGCAAAAAACGGTTCGAGGACGGCGCGCACCCCGGCAGGGCCGTGCACCTTTGCCATCGGCATATTGTGATACTCACAATCTGCCGCGATCAATGGCAGCCCAGCGTCATAATCCTTGATCGCCATGGCGGCGAGAAAGGTACGAACGATATCGATTGGTGCGGGGGGCATGCTGACCATGAACGAGTCCCTATCCTGTAGCGATTGCTACAAGTGGATAATGGAGATGCCGTCCGCGGGCAAGGCCACACTATCGACGAACAATTAACCTCGCCGATCAGGCCCGAAGTTGAGCCCCTTGGTCACGTGATAGTCGAGCACGGTCATCGCAAAGAAAGCGGCGGCCTGCTTGATCCGCATCCACCAGCCGGTCCGTTCGCGGTACAGGCTTGCCGTGATCCGCTCCGAATCGGCGACCTCACCGTCGAGATAGCGGCGCACCTGCGCGGCAAACCCCGCATCCTCGATCCGCAGCATCATTTCCAGATTGATGAACAGGCTGCGCACGTCGTAGTTGGACGAGCCGATGTACACGACATCATCGATCAGGAAGAGCTTCGTATGGAGCTTGGTCGGCTGATATTCGTATATCTCGACGCGTTTGCGCAGCAGCCCGGCATAGGTGAAGCGCGACGCCCAGATCGCGGCCCCGTGGTCATTCTTGGATGCCAGCACGATCCGCACCTGCCCGCGCATGCCCGCAGCGTAAAGCCTTCGCAGCATCGCCGGGCTAGGCGCGAAATAGGCGGTGATCAGATCAAGCCGACGCGCCTGTTCGATATCGCGCTTGATCGCGCGGGCCCAGGGCGACAATCGCCGCGTCGGCCCCCCGAACACCCAGCGGACCGCCCCATCGGGTTCGCTCCACCCCTGCAACGCACGGCGCAGCGCGCGAAGCGGTGGGCGGGGTCGGCGCGCCCAGCGTGCAAGCGCATCGAAATAGCCGGTGATGCGCTGGGCGGCCGGGCCCTGAATCTCGAGCCCCAGATCGCGCCAGGCCTGTTCGGCGGGCGTGCCGAAATAGGCATCTTCGACATTGAAACCGCCAATGATCGCCCGGGCATCCGCGTCTTCGCCATCTGCGAGCGCAAGCTTTTGGTGATTGCGCAGCAGATAGCGTCGCCCCCAGCGCGGGACGAAGCGGCAGACATCGACGCCCGCATCACGCATCGGATCAAAGAAATCATTCTGGTTCGCCGCTTCGCTGCCAAGCCCGTCGACGATCAGCGACACCGCCACGCCGCGCTGCGCCGCGTTAATCAGCGCGTCGCGTACCCGCGCCCCCGCATTGTCATCGACATAGATGTAATAAATCACCCGCAGCGTTTGCCGGGCTGAATCGATCAACCCGATCAGCGTTTCGAGCCGTTGTGGCCCGGTCTCCAGCATCGTCAAACGGTTGCCGTCGACGACAGGGTTGTCCGCCACAGGCGAAAGGGGCGGGGCAACTTCCGTCATGGCACTGGTCATGCGGGGTCAACGCGGAATCGGCAAGGCGGTTTCATCACCCGTGCTGCCTGCACGTATCGCAGCCGCCGGACACGCGGTTTTCTTGACTCAAGGGTGGTTGTCGCTTAGGCGCACGGTTTCCGTTACATTTAAGGATGCGTTTCTATGGCGCGCGTTACCGTCGAGGATTGCGTCGACAAGATTCCCAACCGTTTCGATCTCGTCCTGTTCGCCGCTCAGCGTGCGCGCCAGATTTCGGGCGGGGCGGAGCTGACGATCGACCGCGATCGCGACAAGAACCCCGTGGTCGCGTTGCGCGAAATCGCCGAGGAAACGGTAAAGCCCAAGCATCTGCAGGAAGCCGTGGTGCAGAGCCTGCAGCGCGTGCAGATCGACGATGAAGATGCGCCCGATGAAATCGGCTCGCTGGCCGCATCGGCAGAGGCATTGCGCCTCACCGCCGCCGCTCCCCCGCGCAACCAGAATCTCGGCGGCGATTACGAGGGTTAATCGCGTCGGTTGACGGTTTTCACCCCCCGATTAGAATGACATCGTCATCTTTCGGGGGTGTGAATGCTTGTGCGTTTCCTATGGGGCCTGATGGCCATTATGTGGTCGATAGCCCCGGCTCACGCGACGGACTTGGCGCTGGACATCGACCCAAGCGCAGCGATTGCCGTGCTCGATGCGCTTGAAACGCCGACGCTGTCGCTCGGACGCGCGCGTACCATCGCCAAACTGCCCGGGAACCAGGGCCTGATTCGCAAAGCACGTAGCTACGGTCGCGCGGCTGATGACGAGAGCTTTGCACTGGCGCTTCTGGCCGCAGCGCGTGGTGACAGCAATGTGCCGGACCCAAGTCGCTTTAATTTTCATCGCGTGCGCCCACACGTGAAGCAGCTACGCGTGGTGATTGCGGCATTGC
The DNA here is from genome assembly GCA_964649315.1 of uncultured Stakelama sp. Lineage (GTDB taxonomy): Bacteria > Pseudomonadota > Alphaproteobacteria > Sphingomonadales > Sphingomonadaceae > Sphingomonas. Next base: position 25,488 of record CAZYOU010000021.1, read on the forward strand.
AGGACCCTGCAACGGGGCGGATCGAAGCCGCCAAGCGGCGGATTGCCGAGTATACGCCGATGGGCTTGACCGGCCGGATCACCGGCTATTTCGTCGTGGGCGGCACATCGGGCGGCTTTGCGTTTGGCGACCCCACGTTTTTCCTCAATATCGATTATTTCCCTGATGCCGCCCTCGCCACGACGATCCTTGAGCATGAGCTGTATCATGCTGTCCAAAATGCCGCGCGAAACGCTGGAAAGCAGGCTGCGACGGTCACCGCTCAGTGTCTCACCCGCATCGCCATGCCGATCCATATGGACGATTTGTTCGGATCCCTTGTTGCCGAAGGCACAGCAAGCGCGGTTGGCGACGTGCTTGCCCTACCCAACGCGGCTGACGGTGTCGTTGGTGAGGAACGCCGCAAGGTTAGCCGTAATGTCCGCATGGTCGATCGCAGCATCACGTTGCTTGAATTATCGGTGCATGCTGTTGCGGGCAGGGCAATCGATTTCGACAAGATTTATGAGCTGGGCTTTTACGGCGACGAAATTCTCTACGCCCTCGGCTATGTCATCGCCAAGGCGATCGAGCGCGAACAAGGCCCGGCGGCGATCGCCGACCTGACACGGCACGGATCGGGCGCCGTTTTCATCGACCGCTATCGCCAGCTCAAGGCCTATGGCAGCAACGACGACACGCCGGCGCTCGGGCCAAAAACGCTCGATTGGGCGCGTCGTATGGCCGCTTGCACGCGTTAGCACGGACGTCCCTTGAACCCCTGTGCGATCACATACCATTCGGACGAATCCTTCCGGCTTGCCGGGGGCTTGGCGTGTTTCACGGCGGTGAAGTTGCGTTTCAATTCGCTCACCAGCTCGCTGTCGGCACCGCCCGCCAGCACCTTGGCGACAAAGGCCCCGCCGGGGCTCAGCACATCATAGGCAAAGGCAGCCGCGGTCTCGACAAGGCCCATTGTGCGGAGATGATCGGTCTGAGGGTGCCCAACGGTGTTGGCGGCCATGTCCGACAGAACCAGATCGGGCGCGCCGCCCAATTCCTCCATCAGCTTCTCGGGGGCGCGATCATCGGTGAAATCCATCTGCAGGATGACGACGCCGTCGATCGGATCGACCGGCAGCAAATCGATTCCGACAATCGCCGCACCCGGCGTCATCTTGCGGACCACCTGGCTCCAGCCGCCCGGCGCGATGCCCAGATCGATCACGCGCTTCACGCCCTTCAACAGCGAAAATCGTTCATCGAGTTCGATCAGCTTATACGCGGCGCGGCTGCGATACCCCTCCGCCTTGGCTTTCCGGACATAGGGATCGTTCAGCTGGCGTTCGAGCCAGCGGTTCGATTGCGGCGTCCGCCCGCGCGACGTGCGCACCCGCACCCGGCCGCCTGAGCCACCCCTACTCATTTTTCATGTCCGTTCATCAAGCGGCGCAAAATGCCCTCGCGAATGCCGCGATCAGCGACGCCGAGGCGCTCGGCGGGCCAGATATCCATGATCGCTTCCAGAATGGCGCAGCCCGCCACCACCAGATCGGCGCGTTCGGTGCCGATACAGGGAAGCATAGCGCGATCCTCAATCGATTTCGCGGCCAGATCGGCGCTGATCTGGCGCATCGCCGGCGCTGGCACGATCAGCCCGTCAACAGCGGTGCGATCATAGCGCGCCAATCCCAAATGCACACTGGCGAGCGTCGTGACAGTGCCACTCGTGCCCAGCAGTCTTGGTCGCTCAACCCCGCGCGGCAGACGGGTGGCAAACCCGGCAAAACTCTCGGCCACGATCCCGCGCATCCGTGCATAAGCAGCCGCGCGTCCGCCCGGTCCTTCGCCACCGCCGGCGCTTTCGGTGAGCGACACCACGCCCCAGGGCGCACTGTGCCAATCAAGGATCGTCGGCACGGTGGTGCGCGTGTCGATCAACACCAGTTCGGTCGATCCCCCGCCAATATCGAACACCAGGGCCGGATCATCACCCGGTTCGAGCAACACGTGACAGCCAAGCACTGCCAGTCGCGCCTCTTCCTCGGCCGTGATGATATCGAGCGCGATTCCGGTTTCGCGGTAAGCGCGCTCGATGAATTCGGCACCATTGCTCGCACGACGGCAGGCTTCGGTGGCGACCGAACGCGCCAGCGTGACGTTGCGCCGCCGCAATTTATCAGCGCAGATCGCCAGCGCCGCAATCGTGCGATCGATCGCCGCATCGCTCAGCCGCCCGGTCGCAGCCAGCCCCTCGCCCAGGCGAACAATCCGCGAAAAGGCGTCGATCACGGTAAAGCCATGCGATGCCGGACGCGCGATCAGCAGGCGGCAATTATTGGTGCCAAGGTCGAGCGCGGCATAATGGCGTGCTTCAGGCCAGCGTACGCGCGCTGTTTTCGAAGGGGCCGAACGGGCGGGGCCTGCGCCCTGCCGGTACGGCGCTCGGGCGGATTGATCCCCCACGGCCGTTCATCACCATCATGTTCTGCGGATCGGGGCCTGTTGCCCCGCCGAACTTGGGTGCAAGTCTAGCCCAGCCGCAATGCGGCGGCAAGCGAGGCGGCACGTTGACAGCCGATCACGCCCCGCCTATCTCGCGGCCCGGCACTGCCCCGTCGTCTAAAGGTAAGACCACGGACTCTGACTCCGTTAATTGAGGTTCGAATCCTCACGGGGCATCCAGCCATTCCCTATTTGATTGCAATCGCGCCCAATGTCGGTGCCCCTAACGGCGCGTCGATGTTTCGGGACCTTCGCTGGCCCATCGTTTGTTCACATGGCAACATGACAACAAGCCATCGCCGCAGCAGGCGTTGCACAGGCGGCGCGGCCTGATCGATTGAGGACGGAGCGAACCGGCATGACCAACCAAATGGCACAGGCAGCGCACCTGCCGATCAGCCGATGAGCGCATTCCCGATCGATCGGATCACCTTCGGCCCCGACGATGTCGACCTGTCGCGCTCACCCCTGGCCGGGCAACTGGGTGGGGAAACCTATGTCCTCGGTACGTTCAACCCGGCGCTCACCCCGCTGCCCAATGGTAATCTGGCGATGTTCGTGCGCGTCGCGGAGGCACTCCGCGCGCCGATCCGCGATGGCAATGTCCATGCGATCCGCTGGGATGACGGGCGTTATGGGTGCGATGCGTGGCCGCTTGCCCAGTGCGACACATCTGACCCGCGCAAGGTCATGGTGCGTGGCAACAGCTGGACAACAATGGCGCTCACGTCGCTATCCTGGATTCTGCCGGTGGAAATGACGGCAGATGGGCTCGATATGGTGGCGGTCCATTACGACAAGGCGATCGCCCCGCAAGCGAGTTTCCAATGCTATGGCATTGAAGATGCGCGCATATCCCGGATCGGTGGGCGCTGGCTGATGACCACCTGTTCGGTAAGCCCCGAACGCCACTCGACGACGCTGTACACATCGGACGACGGGCTCAACTTCCGTTTTGCCGATATCGTGCTTGATCATCAGAACAAGGACATGCTGATTTTCGAAGGGCTGATTGACGGGCAATATTGGGCGCAAACCCGCCCATTGGGTGATCTGTACTTCGCCTATCCACCGGGCAGCGAATGGCGCAGCGGACCTTCCATTAATCTAGCGACATCGCCCGATGCGCTTCACTGGAAGCCCCACCGCAAGCCGGGTATCCGGCCCCACGCGTCCACCGTCGCGACCGCACGGATCGGCGGAGGTGCGCCGCCGATCTTGACTGACGACGGCTGGTTGACGTTGTGGCACGGTGTCGAGCCGAATGACGCTGTCGGCATCTATCGCACCTATTGGTCGATCCTTGATCGCGATGATCCGTCGATCGTCCTGCGTTCGGGCATGGCGCCGCTGCTGGAAGCCGCGCCGGAGCTGACGATGCCGCTTGAAGACAAAATGTATCTGCGAAACATCGTGTTCACGACCGGTATCATCGATGCCGGTAGTCACTACATCGTCGCGTCGGGGGAAGCTGATCTGGCGTGCCGGATCACGCATATTCCGAAATCAGCCATCCACGATTGATGACCTTAGGCGGCGGGTAACGCGTCAGCGCTGGGGTCTTTCAGGCGCTTGCAACGCCATCAGTGCCGTCACCAGTGCTTTGTCATCCTTTGGATCGATTGTTGCGCGGTAAACGGTCCGCATCTTGTCGATCTCCTTTTGCCAGGTTGCAGCATCAAGCACCGGCTGCGACAGGATCATTTCGGGCGAATGGCAGGCCGAACAATTGATGGCCACAATCTCGGCAGCGGGCGGGAGGGACACTCGGTCCACTGGCAGCGTGATGGCGGCGGAGCGCAACGCAAAATCCTTGGCCAGCGTGTCGGTTTTGGGCGCAGACGGCGCACCACAGGCTGATAGCAGCGACGCAAGGCCAAGCCAGATCAGGATCCGCATCACGCCGCGTCCAGCACGATGGTGTGGATGGTGTTCAGCATATAGCCCGATGGGTTCCATATCGCATCGGCCTGCTGGGTATCGCCAGCGGTATTGGTGGCGCGCACCATCACCCTGTGGCGTCCGCGCGGCATGCCGGGCAAGGTCATGTCCCAGCCGCGAAAACTATACTGGCCATAATCGCGACCGAGCCGTGCAGCCCTCCAGCGCTGGCCGTCGTCGAGCGAAAGCTCCACCTTCGTCACGCCACTGTCCCCACCCATAGCAATGCCGCGCAGCGCAATTGGCCGTGAACCCGGAGCGGGGCCGCTGGCGCGATTGGTGATGAAGGCGCGCGGGATCATCCGGCTGATCGGCGCCTTGGCGAAATCACCGATATCGGGCGCGACATTGGCGCGCGGGGCGGTGGGGATCTGATAGGCTTTGGCCATCCAGAACCCAGTATCGGGCGTGGCGAGCACCTCGATCCGGTCGAGCGCCTTGACCCAATAGGTTGAGAACCAGCCTGGCACCACGATGCGCAGCGGAAAGCCGTTGAGCAGGGGCAGTTGCTGGCCGTTCATCGCAAAGGCGATCATCACCTCGTCGCCAAGCGCATGATCGATCTCGAGCGACTTGGCATACCAGGGCGCGTCACCGGGCGGGCGATCGAGCCCCGACAGCCGCACCGCCACCGCGCCCGGCTTCACCCCGGCCCGCGCCAGCACGTCCTTCAGCCGTACGCCAGTCCACACCGCATTGCCCATCGCCCCATCGCCCCATTGTGCGCCGGGGACGCGGGGGGAGAATGCCATGCGCGAATTGCCCGAGCACTGGTTGATGGCGGTCACCTCGACGCGCGGCATTTTCAAGATATCGGCCAGTGACAGCGCGATGGGTGTCTTCACCCGGCCGCCGATGCGCAGACGAAAGCTCGCCACATCGACGCTGAGCGGAATGTCATCATAATGCCAGCGAACGAAAAACCGGTCATTGGGGGTGATAATCCCCTGATCGAACACCTCGAACGGCGTTTCGAGCAAAGGTGCACGCTGACGGCGGATCAACATGCCGCGCTTTTCCGGAAAATCCGCCAGCCGCGGCGCACTTGCACTCGCGGCCATCGTCAAGCCGGGCAGCGTCAGCCCTGCCCCGCCGATGGCCAGCGCCGCCAGCGCATCCCGGCGCGCAAGATCAGCCATTGGTTGCGGTGGCGAGGGGGGCAAAACGGGCGACTTGCTGGCCCACCAGCGTCAATTGATCAATCACGGCGGGCTCATTTGCGCCGCCGGCGTCGTCGAACTTGGTGATCTGCGTGTTGATCGTCGCCGCAAACGGCGTTGGCCAGCCACGCAGCGCATGGACGATCGATCGCAGCGCCGCGATCGTGCTGCCGGTGGCCTGCCAGCCATAAGCGGTGGCGATCAGCCCGACCGGCATGTCCGCCAGATAGGGGCGATCATCCCCCGATGTTTCCTCGAGCAGATCGAGCGCATTCTTCACCACGCCCGAAATGCTGCCGTGATAGCCGGGGCTGGCAATGATCAGCGCCGATGCCTGACGCACCGTTTCAACAAATTCGCGCTCGGCAGCGGTGCGGCTGGTCGCCTTGGGATCATAAAGCGGCAGTTGCGCCATATCGGCCCCGCCGAACATGCGCGTGCGAAAACCCTCGCGCCCGGCACTGTCCAGCGCAATCCGCAGCGCGCGTTCGGTGGAGGAAACACCCCCGATCGTACCGCCAATCCCCACGACAAGCGGCAGATCGGCGGGGGCAACATCGGCCATGAAACGGGATCCTTTTAGCGCAGCAGCGCGTGATCGATCTTGGGCAGTACGTGCCGCGCAAACAAATCTGCCTCGGCAGCATGGGGATAGCCCGATAGGATAAACGCCTCAATGCCCATCGACCGGTAATCGTTCAGCTTGGCGAACACCTGATCGGGGTCGCCGACGATCGCTGCGCCACAGCCTGACCGGGCACGGCCGATGCCGGTCCACAAATTGGCCTCGGCATAGCCATCGTCACCGGCATTTTCGCGCAGTGCCGCTTGCGCCGCGACACCAGCCGACAGCGAATCGAGCGATTTGGCGCGGATCGCGGCACCTTGCGCGGCATCGAGCTTCGACAACAACCGATCGGCGGCGATGCGCGCCTCGGCCTCGGTTTCGCGGACGACGACATGCGCACGGTAACCGAAACGCAGTGTTCGCCCTTCCGCGGCGGCGCGAGTGCGCATATCGGCGATGATGTCGGCAACGGCCTCGCGCTTATCGGGCCACATCAGGAACACATCGCACCCCTTGGCGGCCGCATCGCGCGCAGCAGGGCTCAGGCCGCCGAAATAGAGTTGGGGCGCCTTGCCCGACAATGTGCCAATCCGCGGCGGATCGAGTTTCAGCTGCCAGAACTCGCCCTGATGATCGAGCGGCTCACCGTTGAGCAGCGTCTTCAGGATATGCATCGCCTCAACCGTGCGGGCGTAGCGCGGTTCCGACGCCATGGTTTCGCCAGGCATGTCGGATGAGATGATGTTGACCTTCAGCCGTCCGCCGAGCATCCGATCAATCGTTGCGATCTGGCGGGCGAGCTGCGGCGGCCAGCTTTCGCCGATCCGCACCGCCATCAGCAGCGCCATGCGCTTCAGCATCGGCGCGATCGCGGCGGCAAAGGCAGTGGTGTCGATCCCCAGCGCATAGCCCGACGGCAGCAAGATATTGTCGAACCCGCCGCTTTCGGCCTGAAGCACGATATCGCGGCAATGCTCCCAGCTGGAGGCGAGCATCGGATCGGGCACGCCTAGAAACTCGTAATCATCATCGCACAGTGCGGAAAACCAGCTGATCTCGCACGGACCCAAGGATTCTGTGCTCATGGCAGCTTTTCCCCCCGCGCGGCGACCAGCACGTCATACCAACGCTGGCGGGTCCAATGGCATTTGAACACGTCGCTGATCTCGCCGATCCGATCGACATTCTGGGTGCCGACGATGGGAATGGCACGCGCCGGATGCGCCATGATCCAGCCATAGGCCGCAGCTGCACGCGAAACACCCGCTTCCGTCGCTACAATATCGAGCGCGGCCGCCACCGCGACCGCCTGCGCATCTTGCGGATCGCCGATCCGCCCGCCACCCAGCGGCGACCAGGCGAGGACGGCAAGATCCGTTTGCATCGCCAAATCGAGCAGACCGGCTTCGACTGGCTCGATCGCGAGCGGTGAGAATTCAGGCTGGGTCGACGCAAGCGGGATCGACAGGAAAGCCGCCAATGCACGGTGCTGGGCGAGCGTGTAGTTGGACACCCCGACGGCGCGAACCTTGCCCGACGTCACCATATCCTCAAGCGTGCGCGCCACTTCCTGTGGGTGGGCGAGCACATCGGGGCGATGAATCTGGTAGAGTTCGACATAATCGGTCCGCATCCGGCGAAGCGACGCTTCGAGGGCCGCCATTAAATAGGCGGGGGACGAGTCATAGGGCACTGGCGGGGTGATGCCGCCTTTGGTCGCAAGCACCATCCGCCCGCGAAGCGCGGGCGATTCGGCAAAAATCTCGCCCAACAGCGCTTCGGCATCGCCAAAGCCGCCCCTGCCATCAAACCCATAGATATCAGCGGTATCGAAGAGCGTGACCCCAGCGTCGAACGCTGCTTCGATCAGCCTGCGACCGGTTGTGACACCAGCGTGACTAAATCGCCACATCCCCCACGCAATCGGGCTGACGATAATTCCACTCTTGCCGAGCGGCCGCGATTCGGGTGTAAGCTGCATTTCAGACATCGTTGTCATACATAGAGGTGAGACGGTTGGGAGAGCAAGTGCGATATGGCCTGGTCGGCACCGGGATGATGGGTGTCGAGCATATCAGCAATCTCGCTATCACCCCCGGCGCGGTTGTGACGGCCCTTGCCGATCCGACGCCGAGCTCGCTCGGCTGGGCAAAATCGGCGCTGGGTGAGCGGGCCGAAGGTGTGCAGGCGTTCGACAATGTCGCCGCGCTTGCGACAAGCGGCCTGTGCGACGCGGTGATCGTTGCCAGCCCCAACTACACCCACCGCGAGGTGCTCACCCCGCTGTTCGATGCCGGGCTTCATATCCTTTGCGAAAAGCCGATCGCGACGACGATCGAGGATGCCCGCTGGATTGCCGATCGCGCCGCGCAGTCGGATAAGGTGTTCTGGACGGCGATGGAATATCGCTACATGCCGCCCGCCGCCGACTTCATCGCCGATATTCATGGCGGCAGGATCGGTCGCTTACAGATGCTGTCGATCCGCGAGCACCGCTTCCCGTTCCTGCCCAAGGTCGGCGATTGGAACCGTTTCAGCCACAATACCGGCGGCACGATGGTGGAGAAATGCTGCCATTTCTTTGATTTGATGCGGTTGATTATTCAAGCTGAACCCGTCCGCGTTTATTGCTCGGGCGCGATGGATGTGAACCATCTCGACGAGGCCTATGACGGCAAACGGCCGGACATTATCGACAACAGTTATACGACCGTTGATTTCAGTAATGGCGTGCGCGCGATGCTTGATCTGTCGATGTTTGCCGATGGCGCTGAGAATCAGGAAGAGATTACGGCCGTTGGCGACAAGGCGCGGCTTGATGTGCTGATCCCCGAAGGCGCGATCGTCTATTCGCCGCGGGTCGGCTTTCAGAACCCGAAACAGGTCGAGCGCCGTGTGGTCGATGTCGATCCGGCGGCGCTGGCGGCGGGCAGCCATCACGGATCGACTTTTTACGAGCATCAACGCTTCAACGCTGCCGTACGCGGGGCGGGCCCCGTCGAGGTAACCGCGCATGACGGGCTGATGGCCGTGGCGATCGGCGCCGCAGCGGAGTTGAGCGCGCGCGAGAAACGGGTCGTGACGATGGCGGAATTGGGGTTCTGATCGAGACGAATTTGCCCGGCCAGGATGTTCTTGTGCCGGGCCAAGAACGCGGCATTGGCCGCCAAGATAGAATAACCTGTCAAATTAGTAGGATTTAGGGAGGGATGACCATGAAACGTTCAATTCTGATGGCAAGCGCTGCATCGCTGGCGCTGTTGATGACGACCCCGGCCTTTGCGCAGACTGCCGATCAGGCACCTGCGGCCGAAGCAACGGAAAATTCCGGCGAAATTATCGTTACGGCACAAAAGCGCAGCGAGCGGCTGCAGGACGTACCGCTCGCCGTCACGGTTGTCAGCGGGGATACGCTCGCCGCAACGGGTAAGGTGAGCCTTGAAGGCGCGCAATATCTGGTACCGACGCTCAATTTCCTGAAATCGGGCACCACGCTCAACCAGTCGCTGTTCCTGCGCGGCGTCGGCACGGCGACTTTCTCGATTGCCGGTGAGCCATCGGTATCGACGGTGCTCGACGGCGTCGTCTTCAGCCGCGCGGGTGAGGCGTTCAGCGATCTGCTTGATATCGAGCGCCTCGAAGTGCTGCGCGGACCGCAGGGCACGCTGTTCGGCAAGAATGCCAGCGCCGGCGTGATCAACATCATCTCCAAGCGCCCGACGCGCGAATTCAGTGGGTACGGCGAACTCGGCTTTTTCACCGACAGTGAATATCGCGCGCGCGGTGCGATCAACGTGCCGCTGGCCGAAAATGTGTGGTCGCGGCTCAGCGGCTATTACAGCAACTATGACGGGAACATCCGCAACGTGACGCAGAACACGCTGGTCAACGGCTGGGAACATTATGGCGGCCGCCTGCAGATAGAAGCGGAGCCGACATCCGATCTGAGCCTGATGTTCATCGCCGATTATCACCGCAATGTGGATGATTGCTGCGCCGAAGTGATCGGCACCCCGCCCATCAATGGCGCAACCGGTTTGCCGACCACCAACGCATCAACGCAGGTGCTGCCCACGCCGATCGGGGACCGGACCCGGCAAGTCGCGCAGAATCTGATCACTGCTACACGCGAAACCGGCTATGGCTTCTCGCTGCAAGCCGATTACACGGTCGCCGATCATACGGTGACGTCGATCACGTCGTATCGGAACTGGCGCAACACCGAAATCCGCGATGGCGACTGGCTGCCCACTGCCTTTATCGGGTTCAACCAGCTGCACGATTTCGGGCCACAAACGGGCCACACCGTCACGCAGGAAATCCGCCTGACGTCGCCTGGTAAGCAGTTCTTCGATTATGTGATCGGCGGCTTTTATTCGAGCGCAGTGTCGGAACGGACGTTCACGCGTGATGTGGTGCGTTGCAATGCGGCGGTCGGCGCAATCATTCCAGCTGGCAGCCTGACGCCGTGCTCCAGCCCGCTGGCCGCGCCGTCAACCTTCCCCAGCGGCACAGCAACGTTTGGCTCGACCTTCGACAATATTGCGTTCTTCGGTCAGGGCACGTTGAACGTCGCCAGCTGGGTACGCCTGATCGGCGGGCTGCGCTTCACATCGGATCATCTCGATGTGTTTCACTCGCGCGTCAGTCGCAATCTCGACATGGTCGGCGGGGTTCCCGTGGGCACCGCAGGGATCGCGCCAAACTTCGATCAGGGCGTGTTCAACTCGCCGGGTATCAACGGCGTGGTCACGGCCAGCAACGGCGTACCGTTCACGGCGCGCACCAGTTCGACCAATTTTTCGGGCAAGGCGGGCATCCAAGCTGATCTGACTCCCGATAACATTGCCTATTTCACCTATTCGCGTGGATATAAGGGCCCGGCGTTCAACGTCTTCTTCAACCTGTCGAAGAACGGCACCAACGTGATCGCGCCCGAAACATCGGACGCCTATGAAATCGGCCTGAAGAACAGCTTCCTCGACGGGCGGCTGATCCTGAACATTGCCGGTTATTATGCGGTCTATGACAATTTCCAGGCCAACAATCCGGATCTGGTGGCGGGCGTGGTCGTCACGCGTTTCACCAATGCCGGCAGGGTGTCGACCCGCGGTGTGGAGCTTGATGCCAGCTTCCGGCCGATCCCCGATCTGACGTTCAACGGGGGTGTTGCCTATACCGATGCCAAGGTTGATGCGTTCCGCGCACCACTCGGCGCTGCGACGATCCCGCCCGGTACGCCGCTGGCGTTTGCGCCAAAGTGGAAGGGCAATCTGAGCGTCGATTACCGCATCCGCACGGGCGGTTCGGCCGATGTGTATCTTGGTGCGCAGGGGTCGTTCCAGAGCTCGCAGCTCACGCTGTTCGCCGCCGATCCCGTCCAGCGGCGTCTTGGCACGGTCGACGCCTATGGTCTGGTCAACCTGTCGGCAGCGATTGCGACCAATGACGACAAATATCGTCTGACGCTGCAGGTGCGCAATCTGTTCGACCAGAGCTTTGCCGCCGCGATCGCCAATGGCGGCCCGGGCGGTGCGTATCGCTACCAGATCCCGCGTGACGCCGATCGCTATTACGGCATCACCGGTCGGGTCAATTTCTGACCTGATCGATACACCTCGGGGGGAGGGGAGACCCGGTCGGCGCAATCCGGCCGGGTCTTTTTTGATATTTTCCCGGCAGGCCCCGATCAGTGTCGACTGTGTCGACCGATTAATGCGCCATCGCCATGCCGTCGCCGCGCTCGCTTTCATCGACCGGGATGATCTTGGGGATCAGCAGGTGGATGAACAGCAAGGCGAGCAAATAACTGCCCGAACAAATCGCCAGCAACGGGCCATAGCCCCAACCGCGGGAGAGCGAGAAGGCGGCGAGCTGAATGAGGCCGATCGACCACATATTGCCGCAGAACGCCGCCATCCCGATCACGGAGCCGACCGCCCGGGCCGGAAATACGTCCGTCGCCAGCCCGAACAAATTGGTCGAAAACCCCTGATGCGCAAACAGGCCGAGGCCGAGCAGCAGTGCCGCACTCCACGGGCTGGAGACGACCAGCACCAAAGTGACCGGCAGGATCAGCACGGCATAGATCAGCAGCGTGGTCTTACGCGCGCGGTCGACGCTCCACCCCTTGGCCATCAGCCAGGTCGGCAGCCAGCCCCCGGTCAGCGCGCCGAGTGCGGCAAACACATAGACCAGCGCCACGGGCAGCCCGATCGTGCCCTGCGGCAGCCCGAACAGCCGGTGGAACAGATCGGGCAGCCAGCTCAGCATGAAGAACCACACCTGATCGGAGAGCACCTTAGCAATGGCGAGCGCCAGCGTCTTGCGATCACGTAGCAAAGTCGTCCAGGCGATCGGCGCGGGCTGTTCGCCCTCGATCGCCACGGGCTGCACCCGGATCGCGAACCATACCGCCACCCAGACGAGCCCTAGCCCGCCCGCAATCAGGAACGCTGCTTTCCACCCCAGCGCGAGCGCGAGCAGCGGGATCACCAACGGCGTCACGATCGCGCCGACATTGGGCGCGGTGTTGACGACACCCAGCGCAACCGACCGCTCCTTTTGCGTGAAATAGGTCGCCGCTGATTTGACCGCCGCGGGCGTGCCGATCGATTCCGCCGCGCCGAGCACGACCCGGGCGACGACAAACCCCATCACCCCGGTGGCAAAGGCGTGCGCCATGCCGGCGATGCTCCACACCGCGACGCCAAGCGCAAAACCGATCCGCAGGCCGACCCGGTCGATGAACCAGCCCGTCCCCAGAAAAGCGATCGCCGCCGAAACCTGAAAGGCGGAGACCATGTTGGCATAATCCTGGTCGGACCATTTGAACTCGGCCTCCAGCGTCGGCTTCAGCAACGCCAGGATTTGCCGATCGACGTAATTGAGCATGATCGCGAAGAACACCATCGCGACGATGACCCAGCGGCTTGCGCCGCTTCGGGTTCCATTCATGCCCACCATCATCGCTCTCCCCGGTCGCTTGCGGTTGACCCGCGTCTTTCAGATAACGTTGTCATACCCGTGCCGGTTCGGCTAGTAATTTGATGCGAAGGCATAGAAGGCGGGCCATGGCGATGACGCAAGCAAAACCGGCGAAACGCCCGCTGCCGATGGCCGCCGATCTTTATGGCGATATCGAGCCATCCCCGAAATCGACCTGGCGCGGGCTGTTCCCCGGGCTGGCGGTGGTTGCCGCGGGCACGCTGTCGGCCGGGTTCATCTCCGATCATTACGGTGCACCGCTGACGCTGATGGCGCTGCTGATCGGCCTCGCGCTCAATTTCCTAAATGCCGATGCGCGGCTGCATGACGGGCTAAGCTTTGCATCACGATCGCTGCTGCGCTGGGGGATCGTGCTGGTCGGCGTGCGGGTGACCTTCGGGCAGATCATGGCGCTGGGGCCAGTGGCGCTGCTGAGCGTGGCGGTGATTGTCGCGTTGGTGATCGGAGCGGGTGTACTCGCGGCGCGGCGGTTCGGCTTCGACGGCGCGTTCGGCGTGCTCGCGGGCGGCGCGGTGGCGATTTGCGGCGCGTCTGCCGCGCTTGCGCTCGCTACCACGCTCGGCGAACGGCGCGCCAGCCAGGCGCAGCTGACGATCGTGCTAGTCGGTATTTCGGCGATGAGCGCGGCGGCGATGGTGCTCTATCCCATCCTTGCTCAGGCCATGCAGCTGAGCGATTTGCAGGCCGGTTTCATGCTGGGCGCATCGATTCATGACGTCGCGCAGACGCTCGGCGCGGGCTATGCCTATTCGCCCGGCGCCGGGGACATCGCCGCGATCGTCAAGCTCACCCGCGTCGCGCTGCTCGCGCCGGTGCTGGCGATTATCGTGCTGTTCTTCGCGAGCGAGAGCGGCAAGACGAAGGGGCCGGGCGTGCCCTGGTTCGTCATCGGCTTTTTTGCGGTGGCAGGCGTGCATTCACTGGGCGTTATCCCCGCAATCGTCGCGAGCACGGCAGAAACCCTCGCGACCGCCGCCCTCGCCGCCGCGGTGACCGCCACCGCGATCCGATCCCCGATGCGGCAATTGCTCG
>CAZYOU010000022.1:0-39357 GCA_964649315.1 uncultured Stakelama sp.
GGGCACAAGTGGTTATCGCCCCATCATTTTCTCTAGGCCCTCACTCCCACTCGATTGTTCAAAAACCGCCTAAGTCTTTGTAAATCTTAGATTTCGCAAGGGTTAACACTTACACTTTCCGTCGCTCAGCCCGTCATTTTTCGTTTCTTAAAAAAATCAAGGACTTAGAGGCGAAAAAATATTTCGCTCCTGCCAGACTCTATCGACAACTATCGGGCCTTCCGGACCTCAAACTGATGCCGATGGCGACTCGATCCTCCGGCGAAACTACCGCTCGCCTACGACGCTAGTGCAGCCGACCCTCTGCCGCCAACCAGCCGTATCTATGCAAATGTCCTATGCGCTGGCGTTTGGCTGCTTGCCCTAGCCAATCAGCACTAATCGTTTACGCCCTCAGCCCAACGCTGTCTGGTCGATGGTGACGTTGTCGCCAAGCCTCTGTCTTCATCATCATCGTAAGCGGCAAGAACCGCTGCGCCGCACGCCGTGACGATCACAGCGGCCGTATATCCCTGTCGGCATATGATCGTCTCGGCTCACGCTTCACGGGGACACTATTACACGAAACGCAGCTTCCGTTGTCTTAACCAGATAAAGCTCCGTAGTTGCCAGGAGCCGTAGACTGTCGTCGGTCACGGTCTGGCGTGACGCTCCCGGCTGGACCAAGATCACTTCAAACTGCAGCTTCGATCGGCGCGCCTTTTCCTTGAAGTAGGCCAGCGCCTTCATGTCGCCCTTTAGGAAGCGCGAGGCGCCCTCCTTTACCCAAGCGTCATGCCGTCGCTTCAGGTCATGGTAGAGCCTCGGCAAGCCCTTGTGCTTAGCGGTGATGTTCTTCTGTGCCTGGCCGCAGACGACGTAAAAGTTGCGGATATCCTGCGAGACGTGGCCGCCATGCGCGCCCTTGCAGTGCACTAGACAAAGCCGAATCGTCGCCTCGTCGATGTCCTTGAGGCAGACGAGGTCTGCTTCCTCGCCATGTCCATCGTCGTTAAAGACGACGTCATACTCGTCGCGCAGCCGCTCATAGGTTCGATACTGGATCGTGGCGTGATCGCGTGCCTTGTGCATCGACTCCTTGTTGAGTGGGATGCCAGTCCAGTCCCAGGTCTCAAGGCGGTCCCTATCGAAGGCTCCGGCCGCAAGATTTGCGGCGATATGGTAGCAATTATAGGAGTAGGTCCCGTCGGCGTAGCGGATGATTAACGGATCCTTCTGCAGGTAATCTGCCAGCGGCAGTGCCTCGTCGCGCGACTTACGGAACGAAATTTTCGGCCCGGCGACATGTTGGTGCGAATATCCGCCTGGCAAATCCTGCGAAATCGTCAATCGATAGTCAGACGACAATCCGTCAGCGCTTAGCCGCAGCACGATAGCGCCATCCGCTTCCACAGCCACGACATCGAGGTCGACCATGATCAGCGGGATCTCGGCGGAATCAAAGATGATCGACTGACGATCACCTAGGCGCATCTGCGCCTGCTCGCCCCATTGCGCCGCGATCGGATGGGAGGCGTGCGGCCCGTCCATTCGCTGCGGCCGCAAGAAGTCGCGGGTGATGTTGGTGCCGAGCTCGTCCTCGGAGGTGACTTTTGCCCACGTCGAGGCGGTCCATTCCATCCACTCAGATACGGTGCCGGCCTTGGCCTGCCAGATCTTGCCTCGTCGCTGCGTCCCACCCCAGAGTACGCGCTCGCCATCTTCGTAACCGAGGCAGGCGATGTTGTTCAGCTCGGCTTCCGCCTTTTCGATGTTCGCCAGCCCCTCTGTGACGTTTGGACCGAAATAAGAGGTGAAGCTGATCGCGCCGATCCGGGCTGAGCCGAGGCTCTTCACCAGCGGAAGCTCGACGTCGTTCAAGATGTTGAAGATCGGGGTCCCCGCGACGAGCTTAGTCGCATCGTCGGTCACCGCAGCGGCCATCTTCTCCGAGCGAAGCGCGTTATAGTCGCTAGCGTAGAGCGCCAGAACGCCAGCCTGCTGGTCCCAGCGCAGAATTAGCAGATCGTAGATGGTATCGAGGACGTTCTGATAGTTTCCCCAGTTCACGTCCGCCGCGCGGCGCACAACCGCCACCAACACATTCTCAGCTTCATGGTAGGCGAACCAGCTCTCGGCGCTGGCCGGCAGCACCGTCTGGTAGGCGAGCGGCGTCCAAGCGGCGCAGGTCGTGCGGAAGAACTGTGCCGACAACGCCGGCCTCAGATTCCAGAGCGATAGCTGCGCGCCGAGGTCGCCCGCCTCCTTGAGCCCTATCACCACCTCCTGTAGCCGCAGCTCGGTGCCGATGCGATCCTCGCTCAGCCGACGGATTAGCTGATCCCAGTCGGCGCCCTCCGCGTAGAGGCTCGCCAGCTTCTTCTCGGTACTAGGATCGGCGATGTTGGCGACGACAGTCGCTTCGCCGATCTCGCCCCAGGCGCCCTTTCTGGTGAAGCGCCCGATGAACTGAAGCGTGATCGCGAGTGACTTGTGGGTGTCGTGGAGCGCTGCGACTTTGAGATTCGGAAGGTCGAACCCTTCGCCAAGCATGTCGACACAGACAACGATGCGCGATCCGTCGGCGCCGCGATCTAGTACGCTCGCGAGCGCCTCGCGATTTATGAGCGTGCGTCCGGCTCCGGAATAGACGACCACCGGCTTCAGATCAGGGGCCAGCTCGGCATAGATCGCCGAGACGCTTTCAGCGCGCTCCTTGCTACGCGTACGCGCCATCAGCAGGTGATCAAGGCCGAGTTCCTCCCGGTCGCGCCGCAGAGCGGCGATTGAGGCTTCGGCGATGGCGCGATCGCGCGCGCCGTCGTCGCCGTACTCCTCGACGGTCCTTAGCGTGATCGGCCGATAGTAGCCCGCTGCTTGCGCGTCGCCGAGCTTGTAGTTGAAAATGATCTTGCCATCGATGCGCTTACCGTCGCGGCGAAACGGCGTGGCAGTGAATTGGAGGACGCGCTTCTCCTTAAAACGATCGCGGATTGCATTCCAAGTGTCAGCTGTAACATGATGTGCTTCGTCGACCATCAGATCGGAGCAGCCCGCGACCAGGACCGCGACAGCGTCGGGATCCGATGCTTCGAGCACGTTGGGCAACGCGACGATTACGTTCGCGGCGTCTAGCAGCGCCTGTGCATCTTCCGCGGAGCGGACGCCACGGCTGATCAGCGCAACCCACGGCCGCGCGACCTCGCGCGGCACCACCTGTGCGTCCGGCAGCACACCGAGCGTCGTAAACTTGCCGCCGATCTGCGATCTTAGCGTGTCGCTCGGCACGAGGACCAGAGAACGGCCGAGCCGTCGATAGACCTGCGTTGCCAGCATCGTCTCGGTCTTTCCCGTTCCCGTAGGCAGCACGACGGTCGCGGGCTCAAACTCCTTACCTACGGCGAAGTGCGCCGAAATCGCATGCAGTGCGCCGATCTGCGGCGTCCGCAGCCCGGCGTGCCCGGCTTCCTCGTTCTCTTCCCGGAAGTCGAACTGGTTGGCCCATGCCGACCGTACCTCGTCCGGCGTGGCGCAATAACCATCCATCGCGCCGACGTCCCAGGAGACCGATATGAATTCGGGCCAGTCGGCGGGGTCTCCGTCCTCCGTGCATGTGACCGCCGGGGTCGCATCGGGTCGCCGCCGTGCTGCCTTGCGCCGTAGGAAAAGCTCTCGATAGGGCCCGGTGAGATCGGTGCGGATCAGGTCATGACCCTTCACGTCGCTGGCCAAGATCTGCGCCTTGCACGTCGCGCCAAGAAACAGCTGCTGCACGACGACATTGCCGCCGATCCGTTTTTTGCGAAGCGGCAGCGCCGGAAGCGTGATCGTTCCCTGCCAAATGACGACTGGCACCTTACCCCCCTAAGCCTTGCGGGCTGATCAAGTCCTTTGTTGTCGCTCGACTGAATGCAACGCATTTGGCCGCGCCTCGCCGAGCTTGAACCCTGCGTCCTCGGCCTCCGGCCGAAGTTGCACGAATACAGCGCTCTTTGAGCAACTTACCGATGCTGTGCGCGAGCACATTGTTGAACTGGATCAACACGCCAGCTCCGGCACCCCTGCCGCTGTAAGCAGCGCGTAGAGATCGGCGACACGCGTCCGTTGGCCTCGCTCACGACAGAACGTGAAGATTGCTCGCTGCTTGGCACGTGAAAGTGCCACAAAAAATGTAGCGATGCCCTCCGGATTCCCGGCGCTATGGCTCCACCACATCGCGTCGTCGAGCCCTACGAAGATGATGGTGTCGTATTCCAAGCCTTTGCTCTTGTGCACCGTCATCAGCGGGACCTGATCGACCCCGGCGAAGCGATCGAGGCATGTCGCCCAATCTGGGCTGCCCTCGGCGCTCCCAACGAGATGCAGGCGGAATGCCTCGATCGCGATCGAGAGCGCATCGCCGGTCGCATACTCCGGAAAGGATCGGGCGAGAGCGTGGGCGTCGACAAAAGCCAACACCTGGTCTGCGAGCAGTGCCGCTGACTCGGCAGAGGGCGGCGTGTCGGCCATCGCTGCGCGCAGCGACCGCAGAAAGGCGGTCAGCTCTTCTTCCGCACGCAGACAACTCAGCTCGTCATCAGGGTCTGAGTCGCGCAGGCGGAGCACGGAGTCTGAAGCGACTTGCCAAGCGGCAGGCACGCGTCGGGTGGCGCCGAGGCGAAGAAGAGCCAGCGCAATCTTGGCGTATGCGTCGACCAGCAGATCCTGAAGTGTTGTGCGACCGAGCGCGCGGCTCTCGTTGCGAAGCCGAAGACCAGTGGCGGCCAAAGCTGGTTCGAGTTGCTCCTCGAAGCGATCCGCCGTCTGGCGAACTAGAATTGCATAGTTGCGGGGCTGCGTTCCGCGCGTCGCCATATCCTGAGCCAGCCATCGCGCCAGATGCTGCGCTTCGCCTGCGGCGGTGGGGCACGTCCAGACTTGTGCGACGTCGCCGTCAACTTGGCGAGCCGCCTGAGCCACCGTCTCGATCGCACCAGCATCGAGCGCCTGCGCGACCACGTGCTGGATCCGGACAAGGTCGGGAGACGAGCGGAAATTGAACAGGAGTGGCACACGCGCGGCGGCGAGGTCTCGCTCGAACCGCTCGAAGGCGTCGGTCCGCGCGCCGGCCCAGACCATGATGCGCTGCTTGTCGTCGCCGACGGCGGTGACGGTAATGCGCGGATCACCGAAGGCCGAGAGAAGAAAATCATACTGCGCGTGGGTCGTGTCCTGAAACTCGTCGATGAAAACGAAGGGGTAGGTCGCGAGCAACGCGCGCCCGATCTGCGGACGGACCCGTAGCGACAGCTCCGCCAGGCGATTAAGCATTATGAACGTAAGAAGGGAGCGCCCCGGCCGCTTCATCAGCTCGTCCCACCAGCATTTGACCGCGAACTCCGTCGCTGTTGTCGGCGCTATGGTCGCCAATGGCAGGCGAAAGCCGCCGATGACTTTGGACTCGAAGTCACCAGGGCCGAACGCAGCAATTTCCGCCTGCCATCGCTGCGGCGCGGCCAGGCGCGTGCGGATCAAAAAATCTTCGACGTCACGACGCTTAGGAAAGCCGATGTCATAGGGTTTGGTCGGACGCCAATCCGCAGGAATGGCGAGCAGGAAGCGATCGACGAGGCTCTTTGTGAAGGCATCGAAAGTTAGCGAGATGAAGCGGTCGGCCTGCTCGCGCGCGCAACGCTCACGCACGCGCGCCGCTAGGTTCTCAGCCGCATCGGTCTTGAAGGATATGGCCAGCACGCGATGAGGTGCGGGGCACGCACCGGTCTCGAGCAGGTAGGCGGCGCGCTGGGCCAGGAACTCGGTTTTGCCCGCCCCAGGGCCGGCGACCACGCAGGTATTCCCCTGACGGCGGAGAACGTGCCACGCGTTGGGCTCAAGATCGGCGATACCGCGCGGCCGCCAGGCGTCGGGTGCGACGAGCAGCATGGATCAGTACGCCCCTTCCGCCGGAACGATCGCAAGCGCCGCGATTACATAGTCGAGCAGCGCCTTGAGTTCTTCTGGGATCCCGGCCTTTAGGGCTTCCGTATCGAGCCGCGCCAGAACGCGCACATGCGTGCTGGGCTTGCCGCGGCCAAGAAAGAGATAACGATACCAGAGGAGTGCGGCGTCGAACGTCGCATCATAGAGTTCAGGCTTGCCTTCATCGCCGAGAACCGCAGCGCGAGCGTCCCCGGGGCGCGGACCGCGCATGCCGGGCTCCAAATGCTGGTACGCAGCCATGAACGCGGAAAGCATGGAATAATCCAGATCGAGCGGCGCCGAGAAGAACACGCCGAGCCCACGCAGCGCATCAATAGATGCCCGCAGGCTTGGATCGCGAGGGTCGCGCGCACCGAGCTCCGCGAGACGTGCCATGATCTCGGCTGGGCCGAGCTCGGCGCCGAAGACCTCCATGGATGACCGCCCGACCGCCAAGAGTTGTTCGCAGGTCGTCTTGATCCGCCCCCACCCTCCGCCATCGCGGCCCCAATCAAGATCGAGCAACGTCGCGTAGGGAATGGCGAGATCACTCAAGAGGCGCCAGAGATGGTTCACATGGCGGCCGCCGAGCGGCACCATCGCCACAAAGGAACGATCGATCGGAAGGTCGAGCGCCTCCGCAAGGCGAGGCAGCACCACTTCTTCGGAGGCACCTTCGCCAAGAATGACGAAACGCGCGAAGTAGAGCTCCGGATAGGTTCGGACTGCCTCACGGACGAATTTCGCGGCACCCTCGTCATCCGCGGGCAGGCGAATGCGGTTCACCCGAGCCGTGCGATCGGCTGCCTCGAGGCGGAAGTGCCGGACCTGATTGGGGTCCACACGCGCGAGAATGCTCGCGGAATGGCTCGAAAGGAGGGCCTGCGCTCGTCCCGTTGCGGTTAGCTCCTCGATCTGACGCACGATTCGTGACAGATAGAAGGGCGCGAGGTTGTTCTCGGGCTCTTCTACCGCGATGAGCGTCAAGGCCGGAAGCGGCACGCCGCCGGCCTGAAATGCCGCCCCGGCCGAGCCATCGGCGATACGGCCCTCCACATCGAGCGCTGCGGCGGTCATGGCTAGGTGGAACAGTGAGCGCTGACCGTCGCTTAGATCTTCGAGGCTACGATCGCGCCCTTCCTCGTCGGGATGAAACACTACCTCCACCTTGCGGATGAACTCCTGGAAGCGGAGATCGACCGGACGGAAGACCGGCTTGGTGTCGGTGCCGGCGCTATAAACCTGCTGCCAGCGCCGCTCGACGGCTTTCGAAACAAGATCGACGGCCGCCTCGCCGCCGAATGCGCCGTTCAGGCGCCCACCGGCGTCGAGGAACACCTCTTTCATGCCCTGCGACCAGGTGATCGCCCGCCAAAGGCGGCCGCGCAGGAAGGTCGTCACCTGCGAGGTGCCGTCGCGGCTAGCAGGCACATAAATCATCTGGATGCGGGCGCGGTCGGTCGGCCGCAGGTCCGATCGATCACTATCCTCGAAGGGACCAAGCGCGCGGATCGCTTGATACTTCTGCTCGATCACACCCTCGAGCGAGCCGTCATCCGTCCAGCGGCCTTCGAGCCGCAGCCGGCATTTCAATCGGCCGTCCTGCTCACAGGCCATCTGGTGGAAGAACTCGGGGATGACGCTGTGGCCATTAGCGTCGTCGAGCTCGGGAAAGGACAGGATCGCTTCGATGACGAACTCACGCTCGGCGGGCGCCCCCGCCTCGGCGCTCGGCACATGAAAATCTTGGCGGCGGACTCGCCGGTGTTCGGGCGTCACGCCGAAGAGCCGCAGCAGCGCCTGCATCACCGCTGTTTTGCCGGAGCCGTTCACACCAACGAATGCGGTCAGGCCCGGTGTCATGTCGATTGTCGTAGTCTGCGACCCGAAACACCGGAAATTGGTCAATAGAAGTTGTTCAAGGAACATGAGACATCCATGATGAAGGAGCGCACCGGACTGCCCGTTTGACTTGGGGGGACGGCTCGCTCAGAGAGTGTCGGACGGGGTCGGCCGATCTGCTATGAAGGCGGTTCCGGACCGTGAGCCCGGCGCACCTCAGGGTTCGCCGGCGCCCGCCGCGGCCGGTCCGGGGGTAATGGAACAGGGAGTTGAAAGACCAGGGCAGACGCTGGTGGGCGACTTCGACGCCGCCGACGAGCTGTTGTTCTCCGCCGCCGCCGGCGATCTGGTCGCTCTCGGTCCGCTGCGCGTCCAGCGGTCCGGGCTGATCGGACCGGTGATTGAGTTGGTGCGCGGACGGCACCGCTATCGCGACTCCTTCGCCGCAGTGACGCTCGAAGCCCCGTTCGTCGTCACCATTGAAGCCGCGCTTGAGCGTGACGTCGTCAGCGGAACCGACAAGGGCGCGCGCGCAGGCGTCTTTCCGCTGCGAAGGCTGGGGGCGGACGGCGAGCGGTCGGATCTTTGGCAGCTCTGGGCAAGCCGCGCCGACCAGGCGGCGCTCGCTGCCGGCTTTCCGGCGCGGATCGCTGCCGAAATCGTCGGGGCATTGGGAGAACTGCAGGACAACGTCTTCAGGCACAGCGAGGCGTATCAGACCGGGCTCGCCGCCTTCGCCGCACGACCAGGCTCGTTCGAACTCGCGGTAAGCGACTGCGGCATGGGCGTGCTCGCTAGTCTTCGCTCCCATCCTGACTATCAGCGCATCAAGGATGCCGGCGCAGCCCTGTCGGTCGCGGTCGCTAATGGCGAGTCGCGCTTTGGCCGCGACAGCGGCTGCGGCTTCGGCATGGGACAGATGTTCCGCGCGCTGGCCAACCACGACGGCAACCTACGATTCCGCAGCGACGACCACGCGCTGGAGGTCCGCGGGCACAGCCCGAGCCTGCAGGGTCGCGTCCAGCTGCGTCAGAAAGCTGCCTTGCCCGGTCTCACCGTCAGCGTGCTGTGTCGGCCGGCGAGCGTACCCGGCCGCTCGATCTGATCGCGGCGGCGGCGCGAAGTCGGTCAGCAGCAGCGCGGCGCGCTTGGTGGCGATGTTATGAGCGAGCAGCTCGTCGATCGGCGCACCCTTCGGGGTCGAGATGCGCGGCCAGCGCAGGCGGCCCCCTTCGGTCAACTCGGCGCGACGGCGCTTGAGCGTGCGCGCGAAGGCGTCAGTTTCGATCAGGACGACGTGCGCGAAATGCCGCCTTAGGCGCTGGAGGACCGGCGCGCCCCCGCGTACCACGAGGGTCATTGGACGACCCGCCGCATCGGCAAGACGGCAGAGGCGGTCGACGTGCCAATCAATGCGGTTGGGCGCGCCGGCGCCGGTTCCGAATTCGAAGGCGACAATCTCAACCTCCGGGCGCTCACGAACGAAACGCATCCATCGCGCATAATCGCGATCGGTCCGGGCGTTTAGATGCAGCGCTGCGGGAATGCCGGCCGTCATCAGTTCGGCCCAGCTGAGCGCGATGCGCTTTATGCTGTGCAGATTGTCGGGCCGCGGCACGTTGAGGAACAAGCTGAAGTTGGGAACGGTGACCAGCGCGATTCCGAGGTCTCGCAGCGTCACGTGGATCAAGCTCCGATCGGCGAATGCCCACCAGGCTTCGAGCTTGATGTCGCGGTCGACGCCTGAGGCGACCACCACCGCCTCCTCGGGAATGCGG
Organism: uncultured Stakelama sp.; assembly: GCA_964649315.1. Lineage (GTDB taxonomy): Bacteria > Pseudomonadota > Alphaproteobacteria > Sphingomonadales > Sphingomonadaceae > Sphingomonas. Next base: position 9,558 of record CAZYOU010000022.1, read on the forward strand.
AAGCGCGCGGCAAGCTCCGCGCGCGTGCGAACCAAGGGCTGACCAGAGCCCATGTGGAAGAGTTCGTAAAGCGGGACCGCGATCACCGGCTCGTTCAGCACGGCGTGCCGGCTGTACTTGTGGCCGATCAAGGGAATGACCGGCGGCAAACTCGGTGCCGGAAGGGCGGGCACTTTGGGCGTCGACTTCAGATCGAACCCGCCGATCTCAAGATAGCGCTCGAAGAAAGTGTCGGGCTTGTTGCGGCAAACGGTGTCGCACAGCGCGGGGTCGGCACACGAGCAGAAGTCATTGCAGTCGAACACGCCCGCGTCGGTGTGGAGGCCCCCGCAGATCTCGAAGTCAGGACATCCGCTGCAGCCGAGCGAGGGCGCATAGAGAGCGGCGTCATCGCGGAGCCGATATGACGGCTCGAAGCGGCGCGTGGGTTCCTGCGGCGCGCGACGGGTCACTTGAGCTTGATCTCCGCCGTGGCACCGAGGACGCCGACCCGCTCGATTACGGCTGGCGCCATGCCCTGGCGTGCCTCAACCGCGGCTCGCACGCTCGGGGGAGGGTTCGCGATGCTGCCCACCTGCCGCAGCCCGTCGAGCACGACCAAGTCGGCACCCTTCGACTGAACCAGAACCGTCGCGCCCTGACGCGCCGCTCCCTTCGCGGCCAGCTTGGCTGTGAGCGTACGGCCCTCCTCCGACAGGCTGACGTCCATCAAGGTCGGCGACTTCGTGCGATCGAGGCCTTTCGCCCACCGCTTAGTGTAAGGCTTGCCGCTGGTATTGCGGATGAAATCGATACCCATCAGGCGATCTCCAGAACGGGGGCGAACGTCTTGGTCTTGCCCGACCGGCGCTCGATCAGCAGACCGCGAGCAGCGAGACTGGACAGGCGGTTGTTCCAGGCCGTCGGCGCGAGCCCCTCTTTGCTCTGCGCAGCGAGACCTGGGGCGCTCGCGCTCTTTAGGCGGGCGACGAGATCGAAGGTGGACTGGTGAGCCTCGTCGAGTTCGCCGACGATTTTGGGTTCGCGCGGCTCGCCTGACGGCGTCAGCCGGCAGGCCCACAGAGCGTCCCGCCGATGCCGAAGGAAGAACTCCAGCTCCTCGATCACCGCCGGAGACGCGTTGGCGATCACCGGGTAGAGCGCCGGAAGGGTCGATCTAGCGTGATCACGAAAGGCGATCACACCCTCGCGCAGAAAAGATGCTGTGGCGACCTCCACCCCATCGAAGTCGAGGTACGCGGGCTCCGGATCGCTTGGCGGTCGCGCGGCAGCGACCAGCTTCCCCAGAAGCTGACGGCCAGCCTGCACCCCACTGAGCACCCTCTCGCCGTCCGCCAGATCAAGAATCGACAATCTCACTCGTTCATCCTCACTGAGTTCAGTGAAGATGGAGAAGCCGCCGATCGTTGTCAAGCACCGCCGTCTTTACGCCGCAGCTCTCCAATCGGCCCATCGTCAAAGCTCACGGACGCCTAGAGGCGCTCGGCTTCTAAACTGTCAGAAGTGATGCGATGATTTTGATAGAGGTGTTCGATGATGCGGCTGGCCACTCGGATTATGGGGGAAGCTCGCCGGGTCCCCGAGGGCGCGACCCTGGGCGCCAAGTCGCTGCTGCACCTGGGTTCACGAGCGGCCGTCGATCAGGCTCTGTCGCGGCTGGCGCGGCGCGGCCAGCTGCTGCGTGCAGGCCGCGGCGTCTATGTCCTGCCTGTTGAGAGCCGATTCGGCGTCCGCACGCCCTCGATTGAAAAGGTCGTGGATGCCGTAGCCGCCCAACGGGGCGAGACGATTGCTCCAAGCGGCGCCGCCGCCGCAAACGCGCTCGGCCCGACGACTCAGGTTCCTGTGCGAACGGTGTACCTGACCTCCGGACCGAGTCGCACCCTGCAGGTCGGCGGTCAGCGGGTCGAGCTCAAGCACGCGCCCCCGTGGCAACTCGTGCTGCCTCACCGGCTTGCCGGCCAAGCGGTGCGCGCGTTGGCGTGGCTCAGCCCGACCAAGGCGCGGGACGGCATCCTTCGCCTCAAGCGGACGCTTCCCGCTAGCGAGTGGGAAGCGCTAATGAACGTCGGCGCACGTCTGCCGATCTGGCTCGCCGAGCCGGTGAGCCAGGTCGCGCATGGCTGACGCCTTTCTCCAGCTCTCGGCCGAGGACCGGCGCGAAGTGCTGGAGGTTGCAGCATCGCGCTCCGGCCGCTCAGCGCACCTGCTCGAAAAGGACGTCTGGGTCGTCTGGTCGCTCAGCGCGCTCTTCGGGTCAACTTTGGGCGACAAGCTCGTAATCAAGGGCGGTACGTCCCTGTCCAAGGCTTACCGAGCCATCCGCCCCTTCTTTAGGCCGTCGCGCGTCCCACGATATCCATAAGCTTCCCGTAACTCGTCACCACGTCATACTTGACCCGGTCCTCGGACACGCGCTGCCCGATTTCATCGAAGAACTTACGGGCGCAAGCGATCTTGGTGTTCTCGATCTCGCGGAGCTTCATCGAGGACATTGTGCCCTTGGTCTCGGCGACGAAGTAGATGTGCTTGACGCTCCCCTCCTTGAAGGAGATCGCCCAATCCGGGTTGTAGTCGCCCACCGGCGTCGGGATCAGGAAACCGCGCGGCAGCTTGGCGTAGACAACCACCTCGCTCGCAGTATCAAGCTCATCGGCAAACTTGCGCTCGATCTCAGAGTCGGTGACCACGTAGTCGTAGACGTGCCGCTTGAGCTTGGCCGAGGCCTTGGAGAAGTCCTGGCCGGTCTGGTTCGCGGTGAAGATGTCGACGTCGTAGCGTTCGGCCAACCCGTCATAGGCCAACCGCTCGATTACCATTGTGGCCTTTTGCTCAGCGATGATCCGCGATGCTTCGGCGATGAAGTGCTCGGGGTTCTCCTTGAACTGCCCGAACACGCTGGCCTGTATGCCGGTCAGGATTTCTGCTGCAGTCTTGCGCGTGAGCTCCGTGTTTTCGGCGATCTTCCCGAGAAGGTCGTACTTCACAAGTGAATGGACCGACCCACCACGCTCGGTCGTCGACCCCGTCACGGCAAAACCATCACCCGCCTTCAGCTGCTCATCGGTCAGCCCGTCTCCCTGGATACCGGTCTGAACCGTGTACTGGAGCGGCGTCACGCGAAGCTGGCTATCGAGGGCGCTCACGCATTTGCGGACCAATTCATCGGAGTCGAACTCGACTCGATAAACAGCCTTCTGGTTGATCCGTCGCCAGAGCTCCTGGAATTCCTTCTTCTCAAAATTCTCATTGAGCGGGTTGGTCTTCGGCTTGCGGCCGTCCTCGACCTTTGGGAGTTGCGCGTCGCTGAACACGCTGTCGATGATCTGGAAAATCTGATCGGCATGCGCCTTCAGCTCATCCGGCAAGGCCGCCAGGGTTCCGGTCTCCTTCGCCTGGTGGTAGGCGCTGGTGATCTGGTCTGCGTCGTCGGAATAATCGTTCTTCACGAGGTAGCGGTAAATCTGCTTCGCCATGGCCGGCGTGATCTCGATCGGGCCAGCATCCGTCGTGATGGTCTTCCCGGTGAAATAGGCCTCCGTCGCCTTGCGCGGGCGCGACGTCAGCGTGTCGGCGATCTCCTTCTGGAGGCCGGCCACGAAGTTCTTGTAACTCTCGCTAGCGACGACCGTGAGGACGTTGATGTCATGGACGACCGCGGGGTTGTCCATCCGGTCACCGTTCTGGTCGACCGACAGGCGAAGGCCGCGGCCCACTTCCTGGCGCCGTGAGACGGTGTTGTCGCTGTGCTTGAGCATGCACATGACGAAGACGTTGGGATTGTCCCACCCTTCGCGCAGTGCGGAATGCGAGAAGATGAACCGCGTGGGTTCCGCGAAAGACAGCAGCCGTTCCTTGTCCTTCAGGATCAGGTCGTAGGCGTCCACGTCGTCTGAATCGACCGACCGTGCGCCGACGGCGGGGTCCTTCAGCCGGTTGGTCTTCTTGTCGATCGAGAAATAGCCGTTGTGAGTCTTGGCCGCATCGATGCCCGCCAGGTGCTTGCGGTAGGCGTCGTTATCAATCGCCAACTCAGCCAGATATTCCACCTTGAGAAGCTCGTACTCCTCCTCGAACACGCGGGCGTACTCACCCTTCTCATCCGGCTGTGCATAGTCGCGGTACTTCACGACCTCGTCGATGAAGAACAGCGACAGCACCTTGATGCCCTGGGCGAAGAGCTGCTTCTCTTTGTCGAGATGCGCCTTGATCGTCTCGCGGATCTGGATGCGCCGGATGTCGCGCTCTGACACGTCACCGGTCGCCTCCCCGGCCCGGAGCACCACGCCGTTGGTGAACTCGACCGTGTCGTTGCGCGCATCGATCTGGGAGATCGTGAAGCCGTCCCGATACTGGTCCAGCTCGCCGGACTCGGCGAACAGGTCGTCACGGAACTCCAGTCGCTTGAGCTGGCGCTTTATCTCGCCGCTCGCGAGCTTCACCTCGATTTCGAGACGGGCTACCGGCGCCTTCTTCGATATCTCGATCCCCTCGAGGTAGAGGTAGGCGTTCGTGCCGGCGAGCCCCCGCGTCTGGATGCCCCGGACGGCGATCTTCTTCACCAGCTTCTGGTTATAGGCGTCGAGCGCATCCAGCCGGTGAACACGGTTGTGCTGCGTCTTATGGGTCGCCGAGTAGCGCAGGATCATGAGCGGCTTGAACTTCGGCAGTGCCTCCATCGTGGCCGCGCCTTCCATCTTCTGCGGCTCGTCGAGGATCAGGATCGGCCGGTTGCTGGCGATCACGTCGATGGGCTTACGCGACTGGAAGTCGTCCAGCTCCTCATAGATGCGTCGGTTATCGGCGCCGCGCGCAGCGAACGCCTGGATGTTGATCACCATCACGTTGATGCCGGCGTCCGACGAGAAGCTCTCCAGCTCATGCAGCCGCTTGGAATTGTAGATGAAGAAGCGCGCCTTCTTTCCGTAGCTCTCGGTGAAGTGGTCGGCGGTGATCTGCAGCGACTTGTGGACGCCCTCGCGGATAGCGATCGACGGCACCATGATGATGAACTTCGACCAGCCGTAGCGCTTGTTCATCTCGAAGATCGTCTTGATGTAGCAATAGGTCTTGCCGGTCCCCGTCTCCATCTCGATGTCGAGGTTGATCCGGCATCCGGCGCTGGTGACCAGCTTGTCGGAAAGAGGCAGGTTCTGGCGGCGCTGGACGTCCTTGATGTTGGCCAGCACCTGAAGCTCAGTCAGCGCCAGATCGGCGTTCTTGAATCCTTCCTCGAAGGCGCTCGTCTGCGCCTTCCGGCCCGGATCGATCCGGTAGGTGATCCCGTTCGACATCGGCTGCCCGGCGAAGCAGTCCACGACCGCTGTCACAGCTTGCGTCTGATAGGGCTGGACCTTGAATTTCAGCTTCATGGCCGCCCCCTCAGATCGACTTGACGTCGGTGCCGGGGGACACCTGGCGGAAGACCTGCTCGACATTGATCTTCACCGCGTCGGACACAAAGCCGTTGTCACGGAACACGACGCGCAGCGGCTCGCGGCCAGCAAGCTCCTTCACCAGTTCTTCCGTCACGCCGGTCTCGAAGCAGGCAACCAGCGCATTTCCGTCCACGAAGAACACGGTCTTGCCCTGCACCGTCTCGCGCTTGATCGGCAGCGTCAGGTCCACGCCCCAGTCGACGAGCACCTGAAACAGCAGATCCTCAGGGGTGCGATCGGGCTTGATGTTGTCGACGGCGGTGAGCAGATCCTTCTGATCAATCTGATCCGGGCGATAGTAGGCGTCCTGCATGTTGGACGTATCGACCTTCAGGACCCGGAAGCCGACATCGCGGTTCCAGTCGGGGTGGCAATCGCTACTGAGCACTTTCCTACCGGCGCGGCGGATGCGTTCTTTGCCAACATCGGCAATGGTCGAGTATCCTGCTGAAGACGCTGGTGAGCCTTCCGGAACAGGCTCTGGTATCTGGATCTGGATGTGAGAACGCTGCCCCCCATCAGCACTATTCTGTACCATCACGGCGTGGGCAGTGGTTGCCGACCCCGAAAAGAAATCCAAGACCACCGAGTTCTTATCTGTAGCTATTTGGATAATCCTTTGGATCAAACCAACAGGCTTTGGAGAATCGAAGGCCTTCTCACGATCAAATAGTTCTCTAATTTCGCGGGTACCTTTCTTGTTTCCGTCAACATCAGTCCACAAGTTTGAAGGGCGCTTTTCTCGTCCCTCCAAGTAGAATTTTTGATAGGGATGCCACTCAGGACCATTTCCGCGATCAGTTTTTTTCCACTCTATCAACCCTTCCGTCTCCATTTCGCGGAAACGATCTTGGCCGCAAATCCACCGACTTTCATATCCACCGGGACCGATCGGAAAGACCGTAGTGCCGTCTGGCGACTGGACGCCGTAAAACATACTAGGGCGATCTTCCCGCCGATCCTCCCCACCTGTCCGTCTCAGAGAGCGCGTTAGATACTTTCCCCGATCATCTTCCTCGTTATATATTGCTGCATCGGAAGCCTCGAACTCAAGGCCGTTCAATCTTGCATCGGCACTGCGACGAAAGACGAGGATGTAATCTACCATATTCGTAAGACCATCAAAACCGCCACCAGTAGGCGTTCCTGTTGCACGAGTGATGATCCCGAGGAAGTTGTCTTCACCGAATATTTCAGACCCTACTTTTCTGAGATTATCAATTTCATTGTCGTCTATTGAGATAAATAGCAGCCCGCTGGGCGCAAGAAGGTTGCGGGCCAGCTTTATCCTTGGGTAGATCATGCTCAACCAATCCGAGTGGAATCTGCCGTTCGTTGCCGGATTGGCTACCAGACGATTTCCGCCTTCATCGGACTGATTTGAATGTATTAGATATTCAACAGGCTCTATGGAATAATCATCATTATAGATAAATTCGTTCCCCGTGTTATAAGGCGGGTCTATATAAATTAGATCCACCTGACCAAGGTAGCTTTCCTGAAGTATTTTAAGCGCTTCAAGGTTGTCGCCTTCAATATATAGATTTTTAGTGCTATCAAAATTGACGCTTTCCCTTACGGATGGACGTAGAGTTTTGGCAATTGGGGCATTTGCCAGCGCCAAAGCCTCTCGCTTTCCCGGCCATTCGAGTCGATAGCGCTCCTGCGGGCCCTCAACGAGGTGATCGCTCAGTTCCTGACGCAGCTGATCGAAGTCGACCGCGAGACGCAGCTCGCCCGTCACCTCGTCGCGTGCCTCGGTCACGCAGCTGGGGAACAGGTCGCGGATCTTCGCGATGTTCTCCTGGCTCAGGTCAGGGCTATGCATCTTTAGCTTTTCCATCGTCATTCCCTTACTCATTCGTCATAGCAGTGACGGGGGCGCCGCCGGAAAGGCGCTCCAATTCCTGCCGTGCGGCGCGCAGCTCGGCATTGATCGCCACGCGCTTGTTGAACTGCTTCTCGCGGGCCAGGCGGGCCCTAATCCGGTCCACCTCCCGCGTCTTGGCCCGAATCGCCTCCATCCGCGCCACGCGCGTCTGGATGTCCTCACCGGCTTGCTCCGCTTCGGCGGCGGACTTCGGCATGAGCGCCGTGATGAGGGAGTCGTAGAGACCGCCGAGATTGAGGGCGACCGGCAATGGCCGGCGCGGCGCGTCGTCAGGGGCCCACTCGGTCGCGAAATGGCCGCTGACAACCCACTTCGTGGAATCGGCATCGCTCGGCCGCTTGAACGCAGCCACCGCCTTGCGTTTTCCGGACCATGTGAGCTCGAAGATCAGCGGGAACGGGATTGCCCGGTCGATCGCCCGCAGCACTTCTTCGTCAAGCTTGCCGGTGCGCAGACTGATGCTGAACACCTGGATCTCGCTGACCGCCTTCGTCGCCGCGAGGTTGGTCGTTTCCGGCGCCAGCTTGTACTTCCAGACAATCTGATCGACCTGGGTGACGAACAGATCCCGAAGCGCCGTACTGGCGCCAGCATGCTCGTAGATGCGGCTTTTGGGGACAACCCGGCCGAATGCTGCAGCCTTGGGATAATCGAAGAAGGCCGACGTCATGCCGCCCCCTCCTCGATCACGAGGAAGGCGATCAGCTCGAAATCGTCGAGCCCGGCGATGGTGTGGACCAGCGCCGTGGTCCGCCCACCGCTGAACAGGCTGTCAATGTCCTTCTCTTCCTTGACCTCTATCATCGAGCGGATCGCCGCACTCAGAAGGGCGGAGCAATGCTCCATCTTCCGGCCGTCCTGCGTCCGCTCGTTGAACAGCTGGCAGACCGCCCGGATCGGCTCTGCCTGGCCCTTGCAGCTCGTGCGGATCAGATCGAGCAAGCGCTTCACCTCGGTATGGTCGATGATGACCCCACCGCCGTGACCGACATAGACGAGGTAATAAGGGTGCAGCCGGTTCTGCTGGTTGATGTTCACGCTGTCATGGATGTTCTTCAGCGCGAAGATCACACCGGGCTTCAGCCCGAGCGCCGGCTGTGCCGGCACAACCGCGTGCATGCCGTTGGGCAGATGCTCGAGATCGCCGTGCTCCTTGATGTGATTCAGAAGGTCCATACGGAAATCGTTGAGGCCGAGATCCGTGATGGAAATCCCGGTCCGCACGTCCTCCAGCTCGATCACCTCTTCCTGGAGCCGCTTGAGCTGCTCCTTCCGGTAGGCGATGTCGCTGCTCTTGGCCGTCAGCACGTTGTCGTCGCCGGTCGCCGTGACGTCGGCGATCATCATGCGGTTTTCGACGCGCTCCTTGAGATTGATGTACTCGTCCAGCGAGATTTCCGGCCAATAGTTGACGAGCTGGATTTGCGCATTGGGAGACCCGATACGGTCGATGCGGCCAAACCGCTGGATGATCCGCACCGGGTTCCAGTGAATGTCGTAGTTGATCAGATAGTCGCAATCCTGGAGGTTCTGGCCCTCGGAGATGCAATCCGTTCCGATCAGGATGTCGATCTCGCCGGTTTCGTGCGGCAGAACCAGATGCTTCTCCTTTGCGCGCGGCGAGAACAGGGTCAGCAGGGACTGGAAGTCATAGCTTTTCTTCAGCGTGCTCTTGGGCGCGTCGGAGCCGGTGACCATGCCGCAATGCAGCCCGTGCGACTGAAGAAAGGCCGGCGCCAAATTGGCGTAGAGGTACTTCGCCGTGTCTGCGAAGGCGGTGAAGATTAGAACCTTGCGGTTGCCGGGGTTGAGCGGGTCAGCGACCTTGCGGGTGATGACGTCCTTCAGATGCTGCAGCTTGGCATCATCCTCCGGAACCACCTTGTCCATCGAGGCAATCAGGTCTCCGATCAGCGTGAGATCCGCGGCGAGGTCGTGCTTCCACGATGGAAGGTCCATGTCCGACAGACTGATCTGAATCTTTTTGCCGACTGTGAACTCATCCAGCCCGCTCAGATCGTCGTCGTCGGGATCGAAACTCGGATCGCCAAGATGGTCGGTCACACTCGCGGCGGCGCCCGTGCGCTCAAAGGTGTCAATCGCCTTGAGCGTCTGCGCGATGTTGCTGCTCAGCGCCCGCAGGGTGAGCCGGAAGGCTTCGACCGAACTCTCCAACCGCTTAAGCAGGTTGGTGGTCATCAGAGCCTGAAGGCTCCGCTCACGGTCAGCCTGGCGCAGCTTGCCGCGACCGCCCTCCACCTGGGTGTCGTAGATTTCTTCGTACTTCTGAAGCCTGCTCGGCAGGATGTAGCTGATCGGCGCGTAGACGGCGAGCTTGAGCACCGACAGTCTGCCGAAGATGTCGTTGAGGCCGAGCACATCTGCGCGATGGGTGATCGGGCATTGGTACGACAGCGGCTTTCGGCGCTGGGGGAATTTTCCGATATCCTTGGTGTCGTAGAAAGTCTCGATATGCTTGCGCGACCGGGCGATCGTCACGGCATCGAGCATCTCGAAGAAATCGAAGTCCAGGGCCTTCAGGATTGCGGCTGCGGTTCGCTCGTGCGGCGGCAGATCCGACCAAGCATTGAACGCCTTTTGGGCGCGCCGGAAAATCTCTTCGATCCCGGTCTTGGTTTTCAGCTTGCGGCTGAGGTTTTCTGAATCCCCTTCATAGGCCAGCGCGAGCTGGTTGCGCAGGTCGTTGAACCGGTTGTTCACCGGCGTCGCCGACAGCATCAGAACCTTGGTCTTCACGCCGGCGCGGATGACCTTGTTCATCAGTTTCTGGTATCGGGTCTCCCGATCCTTGAAGACATCGTTGTTCCGGAAATTGTGCGACTCATCGATGACGACGAGATCGTAGTTACCCCAGTTCACGCGGTTCAGCGGAATCCCGAACGCCTCTCCTGAGGTGCGGGAGAGATCGGTATGGCTCAGTACGTCGTAGTTGAAGCGGTCCTTGGCGAAGATGTTCGTGGTCAGATTGGTGTTGTAGTTGCGCCAATTGTCCGCAAGCTTCTTCGGGCACAGGACGAGCACCGACCGATTGCGCAGTTCGTAATATTTGACGACCGCGAGCGCGGTGAAGGTTTTCCCGAGGCCGACGCTGTCCGCCAGAATGCACCCGTTGTGCATCTCCAGCTTGTTGATGATACCAGTGGCAGCATCCCTCTGGTAGTTGAACAGCTTGTTCCAGACGAGGCTGTCCTTGTAGCCGGTCAGATCGTTTGGCAGCGCATCCTGATCAATCTCTTCGAGGAAATCCTGGAAGAGGTTGTAGAGGATGTGGAAGTAGATCCGTTCAGGTGAATTTTCCTGGTAGACGGACTCGATGTGGTCGCAGATGGCGGCGGTGACGTCGCTGATCTTGTCCTCATCGTTCCAAATCTGGTTGAACAGTTGCAGATAGACCTGTGTGTGCGCCGCATCGTCGATGCGCGTAACGAGATTCGAGACGGCGTCGCCCGTCTGATAGCCCAGGTCAACGGCCGTGAACCCGCTAATCGGCATGTAGGCGACGTCGCCGGCTTCCGATCCTGCGTGAATGAACTGCTGCATCGGTGCCTTAGTCTTGTTCGACTTGAAGCGAGCCTTCTTTCGTATCCATTCGGCGCACTCGCGCGCGACTGCGCGCTGCGTGAGCTTATTGCGAAGCTGAATCTCGAACTCAGTGCCGTAGAGCCCCCGCTCTCGCGTCGTCTTTGGGATGAAGAACTCTCGCCGCTCCTTGCGGAGGCGGTCAGTCACATCCGTCGCGACGAAGGTCGGGGCTGTGAAAATGAACTGTAGGCTTTCGACCTTCGAAAACTCCGCCTTCAGGGCCTCGAACGCATAGATCGAGAAGCAGGACGCTGCGATCTTGATCCGAGCGCCACGCCCCAACGTCGCCTTCAGGTCATCGCCGAGAAGCAGTGAGGTGTTGTCGATGATTTTCATCGGCTTCTCCTCAGGCCCACAGACACGACAGTGGCGCGGCCGCCAGGCGGTCTCCGAAGGGCACGACATCCGTGCTGTCGTAGAGGACGACGCCAAACGCGAAGCGGTCCCCACAAGCCTCGGCCAATGCGCGCAGGCCCGAAAAGTCGCTGGCCTTGACCGTTGCGCTCGCCTTCACCTCGATGGCGGCAATCATGCCGTCATCGCGCTCAAGCACGATGTCGACCTCGCGCATGTCCCGATCGCGGAAATGATGTGGCGTCAGACGCAGGTCTGAGGCCGTCATCAGCTTCAGCACTTCGGAGAACACAAAGCTCTCGAGCAGCGCGCCAAATGCCCCCCGATCCGCCTTGATCCGATCGAAAGTCAGCCCGCGCGCGGCAGCCAGCAGGCCGGAATCAAGGAAATGCAGCTTGGGCGTCTTAACGATGCGCTTGAGCGCATTGGTGAACCATGGCTGCAGGGTCGCGATCAGGAACACCTGTTCGAGCAGACCGGCATAGCGCTGACCGGTCCTGTGGTTGACGTTGATGCCGCTCGCAAGCTGGGAATAGTTGACGAGCTGCCCGGAATGTTCGGCGAGAAGACGCACGAACTTGGGGAGTTCGGTGAGCTTCTCCACTTCAGCGATATCGCGCAGATCACGGGTCAGGATCGAGGTAAGATACGAACGCGCCCAGTCTTGTCGCCGGCGTTCGCTGTCGCGGCTGATCGCCTCAGGAAAGCCGCCGCGCAACGCAAGCTGGACCAACTCGTCGCCGACAATGGCGGCGCTTTGACTCTCCAAATTCCCCTCAAACAGGCGTTCCAGAAAGGTCGGTGCTCGGCTTTCGATTTCCGCCCGAGCCAAGGGCAGCATCCGAATGGTTTCCATCCGGCCAGCGAGGCTGTCAGCGACGCGCGGCAAGGTCAGCACATTGGCCGAGCCGGTCAGCAGGAAACGACCAGGACGATAATCCTCGTCGACCGTCTTCTTGATTGCCAGCAACAGATTGGGCGCGCGCTGGATCTCGTCGATGATGGCGCGATCCAGACCTCGGATGAAGCCGGCCGGGTCGGACTGGGCTGCCTCAAGGACGGTCTGGTCGTCGAGTGTGCTGTAGGTCCAGCCGGTTTCTCCCATCTTTCGCACCAGTGTCGTCTTGCCGGCCCGGCGCGGTCCGACGATGAGGACGACCGGCGTGTCTGCAAGCGCCTCCTCCGCCCTCCGCTCAACGAATCGCTGGAACATGACATCTCCGACTACCGGCTGATTGGCACTATCAGCCTCGGCAAATTTGTAGTCAATGGTCCGCTGATTGGTATCGTGAGCATCCTCAGGATCTGAGGGAAAAGCCTTCCCCTGCGGCTGAGCCATGTCTCAGCTGACCCTTGTCTAGCGGGGAGCTCCCCGCAAAGCCCCCGAGAGTGAGAGTGCAGGCCGGCTGTGCCGTGACGGGTTGAAGGCTGGGAGAGAGGCTTCCAGTGCCCGTCGCGGAGACCCGCGATGTCGAAACGTGATCCACGCGGCCGGCCGAGCGCCGACCGGACGAGCCTGTATGACGAAATCACCGGCAAGATCCTGGCCGAACTGGAGGCCGGACGGTTGCCCTGGGTCCAGCCCTGGGGGACGGCCGCGGCCAAGGCGCCGCTCGCCATGCCGACCAACGCCGCAACCGGGCGCGGCTACTCGGGGGTCAATGTGCTGATCCTCTGGGGCGCGGTGATCTCGCACGGCTTCCCGAGCCAAGGCTGGCTGACCTTCCGCCAGGCCCTGTCGCTTGGCGGCAATGTCCGCAAGGGCGAGCGCGGCACCACCGTCGTCTATGCCGATCGCTTCGTGCCGGACGATGAACGCCGTCGTGCGCGAGAGACCGGCGACGAGGCACAGGCGATCCCGTTCCTGAAGCGCTTCACGGTCTTCAACGTCGCTCAGTGTGACGGCCTGCCCGAGGACCTCGTGGCCGCTGTGCCGGCGCCCGAACCCGGGCTGATCGAGCCCACGGTCGACGCGCTGATCCGGGCGAGCGGAATCGACTTTCGCATCGGCGGCGACCGGGCTTACTACGCGCCGGCACCTGACTATGTGATGGTGCCGCCGCCCCAGGCCTTCTTCGAGCCCATCAACTGGCATCGCACGGCGCTGCATGAATGCGCCCATGCCAGCGGGGCGGCCCATCGGCTGGGACGCGATCTCACAGGATCGTTCGGCTCGAAGAAATATGCGTTCGAGGAACTGGTGGCCGAAATCGCCTCGGCCTTCTGCTGCGCTGCCCTCGGCATCGCCCCGACCGTCCGCCACGCCGACTATATCGGATCCTGGGCCGAGGTCCTGCGCGAGGACAATCGCGCCATCGTCCGTGCATCCAGTCAGGGAAGCAAGGCAGCGGACTGGTTGCTGGCCTTCGCCCCAAATGCGGGCGAACCGGGTCAAGCAATTGCCACCACCCCCGAAGCCGCACGCCAGGCGGCCTGAACCACTTGCTACTGCTCCAAGCATCGGCGCAGTCCCGTCTTTCCGGCTCTACGGCATTCCGGCTTTCCGGAAGCGATGAGAGGAAGAGGGCTGCGCCGATTTTCGTGACGGGTTGGAGGTCGGGAGAGAGGCTCCCGGCCGCCCGTCGCGGAGACCTGTCATGGCCACTGCCATTCAGAAGATCACCCTGTCGCCGTCGCGCGACATCCCCTTCAACAAGCTCACGCTCTCGCAGGCGAACGTCCGGCACATCAAAGCCGGCATTTCGATCGAGGAACTCGCCGAGGACATCGCGCGCCGCGGTCTCCTGCAGAGCCTCAACGTCCGGCCCGTCCTCGATGCCGATGGCGCAGAGACCGGCCTTTACGAGATCCCGGCCGGCGGCCGTCGCTACCGGGCGCTCGAGCGCCTGGTGAAGCAGAAGCGCCTCGCCAAGACTGCCCCCGTGCCGTGCGTCGTGCGCGATCCTGCGACATCGATCCTGGCCGAAGATGACTCCCTCGCGGAGAACCTTCAGCGCGCGCCGCTCCACCCGCTCGATCAGTTCCGGGCGTTCCAGGCGCTGCGCGACAAGGGCCAGTCCGAGGAAGACATTGCCGCGGCCTTCTTCACTTCCGCTCATGTGGTGAAGCAGCGTCTGCGCCTTGCCGGCGTCTCGCCGAGGCTTCTCGACGTCTATGCCGAGGACGGCATGACGCTGGAGCAGCTGATGGCCTTCACGGTCAGCGCCGACCATCCGAGGCAGGAACAGGTCTGGGAGATGATCGCAGGCTCCTGGTCCAAGGAGCCCTATCAGATCCGCCGCATGCTGACCGAGAAGACGGTGCGCGCGTCGGACCGCCGCGCCATGTTCGTCGGGCTCGATGCCTATGAAGCCGCTGGCGGCAGGGTGCTGCGCGATCTCTTCCAACAGGACGATGGCGGCTGGCTCGCCGATGTCGCCCTGCTCGATACCCTGGTTGCCGCCAAGCTCAAGACAGAGGCTGAGGCCATCGCGGCCGAAGGTTGGAAGTGGATCGAGGTCGCTGCCGACTTCCCCTACGGTCACACCCACGGTCTGCGCCGGATCGAGGGTGTCGCCGCCGAACGATCGGCTGACGAGCAGGCGACGATCGACGCGCTCAACGCTGAGTATCAGCGGCTCGAAGCCGAGTATGAAGGTGCGGACGAATTGCCAGACGATGTCGATGCGCGGCTCGGCGAGATCGAGGCCCTGCTGGATGAGCTCGACACCCGGCCGGTGATCTTTGATCCCTGCGATATCACGCGTGCTGGCGTCTTCGTGAGCATCGGCGCGGACGGCAGGCTCGTGGTCGACCGCGGCTATGTTCGCCCGGACGACGAGGCGCCCCTCGTCCTGCCCGATGACGAGACCGGTGGCGCTACGGCGGCCACCAGCGCACATGCCGGCGAACCCGGACCGAGCGGCACGTCCCGCACCGTCATCACGGTCGGCGGGCAGCCGATCGAAAGCGAGGACGACGAGGACGACGTGATCAAGCCGTTGCCCGAGCGCCTGGTGATCGAACTGACCGCCCATCGCACGCTCGCGCTGCGCGACGCCGTGGCGAGCAACCCACAGATCGCGTTGACGGCGCTGCTGCACAAGCTCGTCATCGACACATTCCAGCGCACCAGCACCGGCGGCGGATGCCTCGAAGCGTCCGTGCGACACGTCTTCTTCCCCGCGCAGGCCGCCGACCTCAAGGACAGCCCCTCCGCATACGCGATCGCGGAGCGTCACGACGCCTGGAAGGCCGATCTTCCGCAGGACGATCAGGCGCTCTGGGACTGGCTGTCGGCACTCGACGATGCGAGCCGACTCGCGCTGCTCGCTCATTGCGTGAGCTTCGGCGTCAACGCGCTTTACGAAAAGCCGAACCCCTACGGCGGGAACGGCGTGTCCCAGCACGGGCTCGAACGCCGTCTCACCCAAGCCGACCGGCTCGCGCGGGCGACTGGTCTCGACATGGTGGAGGCCGGATGGCGTCCTTCGGTCGACAATTATCTCGGCCGGGTGCCGAAGCGACGCATCGTCGAGGCCGTGCGTGAGGGCGCGGGAGACCGGGCGGCGCAGCTCATCGAGCATCTGAAGAAGGCTGAAATGGCCAAGGAAGCCGAACGCCTTCTCGCCGACGCCCGGTGGCTGCCCGAGCCGCTGCGGCTCGCCGACACGGACACATCTTCCGAAACGGCAGAACCCGAAGCTGAGGCAAGCTCCGTGGATCTGCCGGCGTTCCTCTCAGGCGACGAGGAAGCTTCGGACGAAGATACCGAGCCGCTCCCGGCCATCGCAGCCGAGTAGCCGATCCAGGCGGGACCGCTCCGGCGGTCCCGCATCTTTCCTCACACGCCCCTTCCATCAGCCCGGTCGCCACGCCGGGCTTTTCCATTTTCGTGGGAGACTGTCATGGCAGACTATTTCACGCACTTCTCGTGCCTGCTCGACGTCGGCACAGCTCAGAACGCCGCGCGCGCACTCGATCTCTACAATGCCCTGTCCGAAGCCGGCGCGTCGGAAGAACCGCCGTCGGAGGGCTTCCTTGTCTCCATCCAGCCGGAGCACGGCGGCTCGCAGCTCTGGCTACGGGATGACGTCTCCGGCGATCCCGAACGGCTGATCCAGTTCGTGAAACTCTGCGCGGCGGAATTCAGCCTCAAGGGCCGTTGGGGCTTCCAATACGCCAATACCTGCTCGCGGCCCCGGCTCAATGCGTTTGGCGGCGGTGCGCACGTCCTCGACCTCGGCACGGGTGAGACCCTCGGATGGATCGACACCGATGGCTGGCTCGCCGCCGCGGTGGATGGAGGTGATCCCGATGCCTGAGATCATCGAAACCATCGTCTATCGCCTCGACGAACTCTCCGCTGCGGCGAAGGACGCCGCCCGCGGATGGTACCGCGAGGGTGGCTTCGATTATGACTGGTTCGAGTACGTTTATGACGACTTCGAACGCATTTGCATGATCCTCGGCATCAGCCTCAGGAGGCGCCCTGTCCGACTGTTCGGCGGTAGCACCCGCTCGAAACCCTGCATCTGGTTTTCGGGCTTCTGGAGCCAGGGCGACGGAGCCTGCTTCGAGGGCGACTACCGACACGCGAGATCCGCCGCCGGCCGCATCCGGGCCTATGCACCGACGGATACCGCGCTTCACCGGATCGCCGATACCCTCCAGGCCGTTCAGCGGCGCAACTTCTACCAGCTCCGAGCCACGATGACCCACCGGGGGCGCTACTTTCACGAGCATTGCATGGCCATCATGGTCGATCGCGACAGTCCCGTAGGTCAGGACATGACCGCCGATGCAGAAGATGCCGTCTCGGAAGCGCTCCGCGATCTGGCCCGCTGGCTCTACCACCAGCTCGAACGGGAATACGAGCATCTGACCTCGGACGAGGTGGTCGACGAGGCGATTGCGGCGAACGGCTACACCTTCACCGAAGCGGGCCGGCGCTTCGGCTGATTCAGCCTACCGCTCGCACATCGAGAGGCAGAGGGGGCCGGGACGGGTTTGAGCCCGGACGGTCGAGAGAGAGCGGCCGAGGACTCGCCCTGTTCCCGCTCTCCTCGAGGTCTTCCCCATGCACGATCGTTCCGCACCATGCGCGCAAGAACATAGGCCGGCGTCTCATCTGCCACGCGTCGACCGAATGGCGGCCCTGCTCGATGCCGCCCGATCCATCCTCGTCCATCTCGAAGCCGGCCGACGTGTCGACGCCACCCTGCTTCGTGACGCGATGGAAGCGAGCTGCAACGCGAGCGACGCTGCCGGAGCCTGGGACTGGAAGCTGGCCTACGACGCTTGCGAGGCAGCGACCGTTCTCTTCCTCCGCAAATACGGCAAAGCGCTTTTGCACAAAGCCGGCTCTCCGGCCGCTGCCCTGCCGCTGGTCGCCAAAGTCGCCGGTCTGCTTCCCACGCACACCCGCCGCTCCCTCGAAAGCGAGACGTTCCAGCAATTCTCGACGCCGATCCCGCTCGGATTCATCGCGTCGCGCGCGGCCGGCATCACACCTGCCGACCATGTGCTCGAGCCTTCCGCCGGGACCGGTTTGCTCGCCATTCTGTCCGAGATTGCGGGCGCTACTTTGATCCTCAACGAACTGGCAGAAACCCGCGCCAGCCTCCTGTCCTTCCTCTTCCCGGCGGTCGCAGTCACGCGCTTCGACGCAGCGCAGATCGACGATCATCTGCACCCGGCTATGGTCCCGTCGGTCGTGCTGATGAACCCGCCATTCTCGGCGATGGCGAACGTCTCCGGTCGCATGGCCGACGCAGCGCTGCGACACATCGCATCCGCGCTCGCCCGCCTCGCCGAGGGCGGGCGCTTGGTGGCCATCACCGGCGCCAATGTCAGCCCGGAGCATTCAGCCTGGCGCGACGCGTTCATCCGACTGCAGGAGCGCGGGCGCGTCGTATTCACCGCGAGCATCGACGGCGCCGTCTACGCCAAGCACGGCACAACCATCGAGACACGGCTCACCGTCTTCGACAAGCTGCCAGCAGACGATCCGGCCCGGTTTCCCGCATCACAGGGTCAAGCACCCGACACGCAGACGCTTATGGGATGGGTCACGGAACACGTTCCCCCACGGCTCACACTGGCCGGTTCGGTCGCCCTGCCGGCACCGTCGGCGATGGCGCCGAAGCAGGTTGCCTGTCCGATTGCGCGCAGCACCGCGACCGCGCCGCAGAGGTCATCACTCGAGGAGCCGGTTTACCTGGACCTCGCCTATGAGACCCTTGACTGGAAGCCGGCCGAAGATGGTCGGCTGACCGACGCCATCTATGAGGAATACGGACTTCAGACGATCCGCATTCCCGGCTCTCAGGCCCATCCAACCAAGCTGGTGCAATCGGCGGCCATGGCGTCGGTCGCGCCGCCCAAGCCAAACTATCGTCCACGCGTGCCTGAACGGCTCATCAACGAGGGCGTACTGTCGGACGCGCAGCTCGAAACCGTGATCTATGCCGGCGAGGCGCATACGGGCTTCCTCAGCGGCGCCTGGACCATCGACGCGACGTTCGATGTCGTCTCTGCCGCACCCGACGAGGCGGCATCCGCCGTCCGCTTCCGGCGCGGTTTCATGCTCGGCGACGGCACGGGCGCGGGCAAGGGGCGCCAGTCCGCCGCCATCATCCTCGACAACTGGCTGCACGGTCGGCGCAAGGCCGTCTGGATCTCGAAGTCGGACAAGCTGATCGAGGATGCGCAACGCGACTGGTCGGCCCTGGGCATGGAGCGCCTGCTGGTGACGCCGCTCTCCCGCTTCCCGCAGGGACGGCCGATCAGACTGCCGGAAGGCGTCCTATTCACCACCTATGCCACGCTGCGGTCCGATGAGAAGGCCGACAAGGTTTCGCGTGTCCGCCAGATCGTCGATTGGTTGGGCTCCGAATTCGACGGGGTGATCATCTTCGACGAGAGCCATGCCATGCAGAACGCCGCCGGCGGCAAAGGAGAACGAGGCGATGTCGCGCCGTCGCAGCAGGGCCGTGCCGGCTTGCGGCTCCAGCACGCCCTCCCCGGCGCTCGGATCGTCTACGTCTCGGCGACAGGTGCCACCACCGTCCACAATCTCGCCTATGCCCAGCGTCTCGGCCTGTGGGGCGGCGAGGATTTCCCGTTCGCCACCAGGGCCGAATTCGTCGCAGCCATCGAGGCCGGCGGTGTCGCAGCGATGGAGGTGCTGGCCCGCGATCTTCGCGCCCTCGGCCTCTATACCGCCAGATCCCTGTCCTATGACGGGGTCGAGTACGAGCTGGTTGAGCACGCGCTCACCGACGAGCAACGCCGCATCTATGACGCCTATGCTGGCGCGGTCTCGATCATCCACAACAACCTCGATGCGGCGATGCGCGCCGCGAACATCACCAGCGAGACCGGCACGCTCAACCCGCGCGCCAAATCTGCGGCCCGTTCGGCCTTCGAAAGCACCAAGCAGCGCTTCTTCGGGCACCTGCTGACCTCGATGAAGACCCCAACGCTGATCCGCTCGATCCAGCGCGATCTCGATGACGGGCACGCGGCTGTCGTCCAGGTCGTCTCCACCGGCGAGGCACTGATGGAGCGGCGACTGGCCGAGGTGCCGACCGAGGAATGGAACGACGTGCGCGTCGACATCACCCCGCGCGAATATGTGCTGTCTTACCTTCAACACTCCTTCCCGGTGCAGCTATACGAGCCGTTCACCGACGCGGATGGCAATCTCTCTTCGCGACCTGTCACCCGCGACGGCCAGCCCGTCGAAAGCCGTGAAGCGGTCGCCCGGCGTGACCGGCTGATCGAGAAACTCGCAAGCCTGCCGCCGGTGCCTGGCGCGCTCGATCAGATCGTCCAGCGCTTCGGAGTGGACTTGGTTGCCGAGGTGACCGGGCGATCGCGGCGCATCATCCGCAAAGGTGATCGGCTCATGGTCGAGAATCGCCCGAGCTCCGCCAACCTCGCCGAGACCGCCGCCTTCATGGATGATGCCAAGCGCATCCTCGTGTTCAGTGATGCTGGCGGCACTGGGCGCAGCTATCACGCCGACCTCGCGGCACGTAACCAGCGCCTTCGCGTCCACTATCTCCTCGAGCCGGGCTGGAAAGCCGACGCCGCCATTCAGGGCCTCGGTCGCACGAACCGCACCAACCAAGCGCAGCCGCCCTTGTTTCGCCCGATCGCAACCGACGTGAAGGCCGAGAAGCGCTTCCTGTCGACCATCGCCCGCCGGCTCGACACGCTCGGGGCAATCACCCGCGGCCAGCGCCAGACCGGCGGACAGGGCCTCTTCAGACCGGAGGACAATCTCGAAAGCCCTCACGCGCGCGACGCGCTCCGCCAACTTTACCTGCTGATCGTCCGCGGCAAGGTCGATGGCTGCCCGCTCCAAATCTTCGAGAGCGCCACCGGCCTCAGCCTGATGGACGACACGGGCATCCGCGACGAGTTGCCGCCGATCACGACCTTTCTCAATCGGTTGCTGGCGCTGACGATCGACCTGCAGGGCGTATTGTTCGCGGCCTTCGAACAGCTCCTCAATGCCCGGATTGCCGGAGCACTGGCCAGCGGCACCTATGACATCGGGCTGGAAACGCTGAAAGCCGAAAGCTTCGTCGTCACCGACCGGCACACCATCTACACGCATCCCGCCACTGGCGCGGAAACCCGCTTGCTTACGATCACCCAGCGCGAGCGCAACCGGCCCCTCTCGCTCGACCAAGCCTTCGAGCTTCTCGCCGATCCACGTGCAGCTCTGCTGATTAACGAGCGGTCCGCGCGGGCGGCGGTTCAGGTGCCTGCCCCGAGCATCATGCTGGATGATGGCGAAATCGAACGCCGGGTGCGCTTGCTCCGGCCGATGGAACATCACCATGCATCGCTCGCGTCGATGGAGGAAAGCCATTGGCGGGCGGCCGATCGCGAGGTCTTCGCGGCGGCGTGGCAGCGCGAACTGGGGCAGATCCCCGAGTTCACCGACAGCACGATCCATGTCGTCGCCGGGCTCCTGCTTCCGATCTGGAAGCGTCTCCCGGATGAGTGCACGCGTGTCTATCGCCTCCAGACGGACGACGGCGAACGCATCATCGGGCGACGCGTTTCTCCAGCCTGGGCGGCCAACGCGCTCGCGATCGGAGCGCCGACGCTGACGGCTGCCGATGCCTTTGCAGCCTTGGTGGCGGGCAGCACCGTCCTCGATCTCACTGAGGGCCTCCAGCTTCATCGCGCGCGGGTGATGGGCGTCCACCGCATCGAGCTATCGGGCTTCTCCGACACGATGCGCGATCGCCTCCGGTCCTACGGCCTGTTCCACGAGATCATTTCCTGGAAGCTCCGGATGTTCGTTCCCACCGACGCGACCGGCGTGGCCGTCCTTGCCAAGGTGATGGAGCGCTATCCAGTCACGCGGATCTCTGAACGGGAGGCCGCATGATGGCCAGCTTGGACGCATCCGATCTCGCGGCCCGCCTGGCCGGCCAGGCCGAAGCCGTGTGCCGGCACTATCTGTCCAACGGCACAAGGCAGGGAGGCTACTGGCTGGTCGGCGACGTTCGCAACACGCCGGGCCGCTCAATGTTCGTGCGGCTCAAGGGGCCGCAGACGGGTAAGGGCGCCGCCGGCAAGTGGACAGACGCCGCCACCGGCGAGCATGGCGATCTGCTCGATGTCATTCGCGAAACCTGCGGCCTTCCCGACTTCAAGCAGGTCGCCGATGAGGCGCGGCGCTTCTTGAGCCTCCCGCATCCAGAGCCCGCACGAGAGTCGCGGCGGGCTAAGACGTCCTTGGCGCCAATGGGTTCGCCAGAAGCCGCGAGGCGTCTCTTCGCGATGGCACAGCCGATCAACCGTACACTCGCCGAGACGTATCTGCGCAGACGCGGCATTACGTCGTTGCACGAAACCGGATCGCTGCGCTTTCATCCCCGCTGCTTCTTCCGCCCCAATGAGCATTCCCCGACCGAGATCTGGCCGGCGATCATCGCCGCCGTCACGGATCTCAATGGCGAGCTCACCGGCGCACATCGCACCTGGCTGGACCCCGACGGCTTCAACGAAGCGACCTTAGGCAAGGCGCCAGTCGAGACACCGAGACGGGCGATGGGCAATCTCCTCGGGTCTGCCGTGCGCTTCGGACTGCCGGGCTCGGTGATGGCGGCCGGCGAAGGCGTCGAGACCATGCTGTCGCTGCGCTGCGTCCTGCCAACCATGCCGATGGCGGCCGCGCTGTCGGCAGCGCATCTCGCTGCCATCCAGTTCCCCGACACCCTGCACCGGCTGTATGTCGCGCGTGATGACGATCCCGCCGGGGATGCAGCGGTGACGACCTTGATGACCCGCGCGGAGGAAGCAGGCATCGAGGCGGTCATCCTGTCTCCGACCCTCGGCGACTTCAATGAAGACCTCCGGCTGCTGGGACACGCAGCGCTCCGGGCGGCCATCCGTGTCCAGATCGCGCCCCAGGACGTCGCACGCTTCATGGAGCATGCAGCTTAACCGGGATGGAGGCAGGCGGCTGCCGGTCGAGCACTTCGATCAACGCTCGCATCCGGGATGACCGTTTCGCCAGAGGACCGTGTCCCGGCCTTCCAGAGGGCGATCGGCCATCAGACGGTCCATCCAGGCAACCTTGTGGCCGGCTATTTTCCGGCGGCCCATTCCACCCCACGCGGTCAAGCCGCGCGGGGACCCCGGCTCGGGCCTTTCCATCGCGAGACAAAATAGCCGGCCCCTGCGGTCCTTCGCTCACGCTGCGGCCCCTCGCTGTCGCTCGGGGTGCCAGTCCAGCCCGTCCGACGGCTTCGTCGCCATGAAGGCCGCGGCGGTCACGGTCCAGCGAACGGAGCTTCCCATGAGCGAGCACAACGAATTTGAGCCCGACCACTTCTCTTCTCCCACTGACCATGTTCTGACCGAGCTTCAGCTCTACGGCTTCCATCCCCGCGACGATGAACCCGATCCTCGACCAATTCCGGAAGATCGCGTGATCGCCGGCGCCGTCGCCGACATCTTCGACGCGCTGATTGCCACCATGGCCGATACCGGCCTCGACGCAGATCTCGACGACCTACTGTGGTCAACGGTCAACACCTTCCACCGCGCCGTCGAACGGGTCGAACGCACACTCGACGACAACGAGCTGGCGCAGAAGCAGGGGCAGCGCGAACAGGATGGCTCCGAGGTGAAGGCCGTGCAGCTCGAAGCGCTGATCGCCACCGGACAGCGGCTCATCGAACGCCGTGACGCCCTCGAACTCTTCCGCGACACCGGTGCAGAGCTCTACCGGAAGACGACCGGCTCGAACTGGTCTCCCCGCCACGGCTCACGCGTCAACCATCGCCAGCTCACCTCTGCGATGATCGACAGCCGCGACTTCATCGCCGCCCGCAAACGCGCCGATCGCGAGGTGCTGCTGCCCGCCGGACCGAAGATCGCACTGACCGGCGGGCTCGACTTCAACGACCATCAACTGATCTGGGCGAAGCTCGACCAGGTCCGCGCGAAGCACCCCGACATGGTGCTGATGCACGGCAAATCTCCAAAAGGCGCCGAGAAGATCGCGGCCCGCTGGGCCGACCACCGCGGCGTTACCCAGATCGGCTTTGCCCCCGACTGGACCAAGCATGGCCGCTCCGCCCCGTTCAAGCGCAACGATCAGATGCTGAACGTGCTGCCGATCGGGGTCATCGTGTTCCCCGGCACCGGCATTCAGGACAATCTCGCCGACAAGGCGAAGAAGCTCGGCATCCCGGTCTGGAAGTTCGGCTCTGGTGGCGCCTAGGCGCCACCGATGCACTCAAGCCTTTCGCGGCTTCGGCTGGTGAAGACGCCGCTTCACATTGGGCTTCAGCGCATTGCTCACGTCCTTGTTGACAGTCGCGAGATCGAACCAGTCAGGATCGAAATATCCTCCGCACCATTGCTTGGTTTCATCGTGTTCCAGGTCGCTCGGGTTCGCCAAGATTTCTAGAAACCGCTGATAGCCGGGTATTCCGCCGACATCTTCGGGAGGGCGAGCCCGTGCACCGTCGATGCATTGAGCCTTCGTTGGTGCGAGGTCGAGGGAAAGCCATTGTTCTAACTCAACGGTATGCGACCACCCGTCGCCGAAATCATACAGGTAGCTGAACCTCGCACCAGATCTCGTGAAGTCACGCAAGCGAACGTCCGTCTGCTCAAACACCTTGGGATCATCCCCGCTGGAGCTTTCGTAGGCAGCCGCCGCATCGCCAAAGCGCAGTCCGCCAATCTGAAACTCATGCAGGTGGTAATTCCACCAGTTAAACGCCGCTTGGATCGTCAGGTGCAATTGCTCCAGATTCCAGTTGATCGGTACGATCAGACGCCTCCAAGCAGGAGGGTCAATATCGTCGATTGACACACGAATCTGAACTGCGTTGAAGGGTGCAAACATATCGGCGGCAAGCCTTCGCATGATGACTCCGTCAAGTTCTGTCGTCAGCATGAAGAGCTACGTCAGCACCAGCATCGTGGTCCGGCCATCGGTGTAGCTCCTAATCTGAAACTTCGCGACCCCCGCTTCAAATGCGCTGATCCTTGGTCCAACCGGGGGCCTGATGCCATCAACCCGTGAAGGGTCGGCTACGCCTTGGCGTGCCGCCGCTTCGTCTTCGCCTACGCGGTGATTGCGGCCCTCGGCCGGACACATCGGGCGCCTGTCAGCGGGGGATGGTCCTCCGCTCGAAACAGGAGCCGGACCGATGTCCCTCGACGCCGCTTATGCCTTCGCAAACAGCCTCGCTGGCACCCTGATGGTCGCCATCATCATCTTCCGGGCGGGCGACGGCACGCTGTCTGTCACTCCCTGCAACGAGTTTGACGGCGATGCCGAGGTCGTGGCCGAGATCGATCCGTTCGACGTCTGACGTCTGGCGGAACAGCTTCGCGGGCGGAGATCGGTTCGATTTCCGCTCCCGAAGCACGTCGAATTTCGCTATACTCTGCAAAGCGCCTTGGTGGTGGTGGTTGGCGCACCCGTCAGACCTTTCTCACGGAGGCCACCACCATGATCGTCTTCGCCATTCTCGGTTCGCTCGTCGCCATCGGCGTGCTTTGCTGGCTGTTGTTCACGCTCGCCGTCTTTGCCCTTCCAGCTTTCATCGGCGTCAGCGCGGGCATCTGGGCGCATCAGACCGGCGCCGGCCTGCTCGGTGCCATCGTCATCGGCGCCGTTGGTGCCGTTATCGCACTCGGCGTCGGCCAGCTTCTGCTCGCCATCCTGCGGCCAGCCTGGCTGAAACTCCTCGTCGCATTGGCTTTCGTCGCGCCCGCAGCCATCGCGGGCTTTCACGCGACGCATGGCATCGTGAAACACACCATGCCGTCGGAAACCTGGCAGCTCGTGTTCTCGGTCATCGGGGCGATTGCCGTTGCGATCACGACCTTCATCCGCGTGACGTCACTCACCCCGCCAGGATCGACCAGCCGGGGCGTTGCCAATGCCTGAATGCCGAACTGACCGCAGAGCCGGACCAGAAAGCCGACGTGCACCACGCACCAACCATCGACCGACCTGAGGTGGGATCGGACGAAGGGCGCGCACGTCAGTGCGCAACCTGTCATGGCGCGGGGCTCGCTGATCGCCTGATCCCAGGCTGCTCATTCGCCGACTGACCAAACGCAGACTAACGGGCGTCACCGGTCAGGCGCCCCTCATCAGCAGGACAAGACGTGTCAGCTCAGAGCTCAGAAACGCCGATCGCGTGAACCGCGCGTGCCAAGTCGGTCGTTGCCTTGCGCCGCTACGTCATCCCCTCTGGATCTAGCCAGATCGAGCGCACCCGGCGGCCTCTTCAATGGCCTGATCTGGCCGAAGACCGGCTACGCCTCGCTCGCCTATGGCGCAACAGCGGCGTCACAACTTTCTTCCCCTGCCGGCTGCGCCGTCATTCCTCGCGGGACAAGAAAGTTCCTCCTTTGCTGTCAGGCCCCAAGCCTACCCCAGCGAGCTGGGGACCCCAGGCAGGGGTGCGCCGTCGATCGTCTCCGGCCCGTCGATCGCCATCGAGGCCGCAATGGTGCGGGCTCGAGACTTCAGATCGAGGAGAAATGACATGGCCACCATCGGCACCTTCAAGAAGACCGGCACGAACGAGTTCACCGGCGAGATCGTCACCCTGAGCGTTCAGGCCAAGAACGTCCGCATCGTCCCCGAGACCCGGGCCACCGGCGAGAACGCCCCCAGCCACCGCGTCCTGGTCGGTCGCGCCGAGATCGGCGCCGCCTGGTCCAAGCGCTCCAACGAGGGCCGCGACTATCTTGGTCTCAAGCTGGACGACCCGAGCTTCAACGCCCCGATCTACGCCAACCTGTTCGACGACGAGGACGGCGAAGCTTTCAGCCTCATCTGGTCCCGCCCCAGCCGCCGCAACGGCGACTGAGGCTCCGGCGACGCCCCGTCCGGTCGATCCGGACGGGGCCTTCGTCAGCCAAAGCATCCGAATCAGGTTGCGGCCTGAACTACTCGAGCGACCGCAATAGACGCTCTTCAGTCTGGCCCGAGAAGCCAAGAGCGACTATTATAGTCGTAGTTCTGGCGTGCGCTGAGGTCCGAGTGGAGGTGATCATGCATGATCACCGCCCGACTGTCGCGGGCCGCACGCGCGCTGCTGGGTTGGACACAGGAGACGCTCGCTGACGAAGCCCGTGTATCACTGACCGCGCTCAAGCGCCTCGAGTCGGAGAGCGACTTGAAGGTCTACGAGAGCACGCGCGATCAGGTGCGCCGGGCATTCGAAGCGCATGGCATCGTCCTCTTGCAGTCTGACCAAGGTGAAGGGGTGATGCTCGTCCATGGCCGAAAAGCCGCCAGCGACATGCGGAAGAGAAGCTAGCGCCGTTCCACGACGGCCAACCCGCGTTGCGGGCCAGCAGCCATACCAGTTGCCGTCGAAGTCGGGCTTGGTTAACGCCATGTCGACACACAGGGGCTCTGTGATTCCAGGTGGGGCGTCGTGACCAAGGCAGACTTCCTCGAACGACCGCCGGAGAGCGCGTCGATCACCGACTATGATCGGGCGCACATGACGCTCTACCTCCGTCTCCTTGATGCCGCGTCGGACGGCGCTGCTTGGCAAGAGGCCGTGTCGATCCTGTTCGGCATAGACCCGGCCGCCGAACCGGAGCGCGCCCGGCGCATCCATGACAGCCATCTCGATCGTGCCAAATGGATGACCCAGCACGGCTACCGCGAGCTCGCACACGAGCACCCGCGTCACTGATGCGGGGGTGATGCCGCAGCGGCATCGCCCGTTTCCATTTCTCCGGCTTCCGCTTGCGCTTGCGTGGCGGAATCCTGCGCAGCGAAGCTGCTGCAGGTTTGCTGGCGGAGGATGCATGACCCCCGACATCTCGCACTGGCGATCATCCGAGCGCTACGAATACGTCGAAGGCCTCGTCTCGCCCGAACTCGCCTGGGAATGGCTGCGCCGGAACGAAGACTATCAGCGCGACTTCGAGGCCGCTCAGCTGGAACCGAACGCCGACACCGCAGCAACCGAGGCGACGAGGTCTCGATGGGGGCTGCGATTTCCTATTGTCGCCGGCCCTCGACGCCAAAGAAGCCGCGCCCATCTGGGCACCCACCGCGAACACTGGCGTCGTACTACTGACCGCACCGCCCGCCATCCTGCCGAAGGACGACACGTCACAATCCATTGACGCGCAGGCGCCCGGCCAGTCAGACGCGCAAGGCTCCCACTTCGTCCACACCCTCACGAATGGCGAACGGCTTCAGATCCTGCGTCTCGGCGGATTAGGCGCAGACGAAGGCACGGCGGCCGTCATCCCGCTCGGCCCCGAAGGCTTCGATCGACTCGAGGCCGTCGCCCGTCTCCTGAGTTCGCTCCATGGTCGCGCGATCCCTGCCGACACCCGGCTCACGCGGCAGCAGCGTCAACGTGCGCGACGGATGTTGCAGGCCGTGGACGGTCGTCTCAGCGGAGCCAGCTACCGCGAAATCGCCGTGACACTGTTCGGCACGCACGACCTCGCCGATGAACCGTGGAAAACATCCTCGCGCAGGTTCGCCACCATGGACCTCGTGCGCGGCGGCCTCGCCATGATCGCCGGCGGCTATCGACGCCTGCTGAGCCATCGCCGTCGACGCTAGCACGCCTGGTGTGGGGATTTGCTCCCGCCTGCTTCCCACTCCCTCCGCAACTTCGCGGTCCGCCAGGGTAGCCGCCAACCGCCGCTGTCCCCCTGCAGCTCTCGCGCAAACTCGGAGGCCCGATCATGTCACCCAATGGCGCCGGCGTGCCGCAACGCTTTCTCCGCACGCCTGAAGCGGCCCGCTTCCTCGGTCTCTCGGATCGCACGCTTGAGAAGCACCGGACCTACGGCACCGGTCCCGCCTATCGCAAGCTTGGCGGGCGCGTGGTCTACGCGCTCGAGGACCTGAAAGCGTGGGCTGACCGCGGGTTTGTCACCTCGACGTCCGATCCGCGCGGGAGTGTCCTTCCCGCCAAGCGCCATGCCGCCGTCACGCCTGCCTTCGGCGGCGGCCAAGCCCGCTGAGCCGTCCGACATGTCGCCGCGGCAGCGCCCCCTCTCCTTGAGCGAACGATCGCGGCTCGACCCGTTCGTCGTCGCCACCGGCGACGCCAGTCCGCGCGACCAGCGCGATCTGATGGAGCGGCCCTTCTTCTCGCTCGCCAAGGCCAAGCGCACCTCACCGATCCACTATGAAGCCGGCGACGTCCGCGTCGAAGTCTTCGCGGTCCCGGAGCATGGCATGGCCACGATCTGGGACGCCGATATCCTGATCTGGGCCGCGAGCCAGATCGTCGAAGCCGCAAACCTAGGCTTCCAAACCTCACGCTTCCTGCGGTTTACGCCGTATCAACTCCTGACCGCGATCGGGCGCCAGACCGGATCGCGCGACTATCGGCTCCTCAAGGGCGCTCTGGCGCGCCTCCAGTCGACGGTCATCCGCACCACGATCCGCAACGGCGAGAATTGGCGGCGTCAGCAATTCTCCTGGATTAACGAGTGGGGGGAATGCGCGACGCGCGACGGCCGCGTGGAGGGCATGGAATTCGTCCTGCCCGATTGGCTCTATCGCGGTGTCATTGACCGCTCGCTCGTCCTCGCCATCGATCCCGCCTATTTCCGCCTGACTGGCGGTATCGAGCGCTGGCTCTATAGGGTCGCCCGCAAGCATGCAGGCCGCCAGCCAGCGGGCTGGACCTTCGAAATCCCGCACCTGCACGCCAAATCGGGCAGCCAGGCGCGTGTTTCCGACTTCGCCATCGACATCCGCCGCATCGTCGCCCGCCAGCCGCTGCCCGGCTTTCGCTTGGCTCTGGAGCGCGCCGGTCGTCAGGAACGCCTGCACATCCGCCCCATCAACTTGTCCACAGGCCCTGTGGATGGCGTTGTGGATGCGATCGGGACTTCGGGCGCAAATGGTATCGGGACTTCGGGCGCTGCCGCATCGGGACTTCGGGCGCGCGGATCGCAGCTAACCCTCTGGCCTGAAAAGGCGATTCCGAGCCTTAACTTAGAGTCTAACAAGAAATCTAACTTCTTGTTGGAGCGGGGCGACGGTGGAAAACCACCCCGCGGCCGACGG
>CAZYOU010000023.1:0-36243 GCA_964649315.1 uncultured Stakelama sp.
CAAGGCTCACCTCCCCCGGCTTCACCTTCAACCCGCCGCCGACAAGCGCGGCCATCGACGCCGAATGATGCGGCGCGCGGTAGGGCCGTTGCCGCGTCAACCGCCCGCCCTGAAGCGTTCCGGCGACCGAGGCGACCATGGAAACCTCCAGCGCCTCCCCCGAATCCAAGGGCGGCAAAATCCCGGGGAGACACGACGCCATCAGCGATTTGCCCGATCCGGGCGGGCCGACCATCAGCAGATTGTGCCCGCCGGCTGCTGCGATCTCCAGCGCGCGCTTGGCGGTTTCCTGACCCTTTACCTGGCGCAGATCGGGGCCGTGATCGGCAAGCTCGGCCTCGCCCGGCTGCGGGGCGGCGAGCAGGCCGTGCCCCTTGAAGTGATTGAGCAACGACAGCAGGTCGGGCGCGGCGATCACCTCGATCGTCCCTGCCCATGCGGCTTCGGACCCTTGCGCGGCGGGGCAGACCAAACCTTTCGATTCAGCCGAGGCGTGGAGCGCCGCCAGCAGCACGCCCGGCGATGTCGCGATCCGTGCATCGAGGCCGAGTTCGCCGACCACGATATACTCCGCGAGCGTTTCCGCATCGACCACGCCCATTGCCCCCAGCACCCCGAGCGCGATCGGCAAATCGTAATGCGACCCTTCCTTGGGCAGATCGGCCGGCGAGAGGTTCACGGTGATCCGCTTGGGCGGCAGCGCGAGGCCGAGCGCGGCGATGGCGGCGCGCACCCGTTCGCGGCTTTCGGCAACGGCCTTGTCGGCGAGCCCGACGACATTAAAGGCGGGCACGCCGGGCGCGACCTGCACCTGCACCTCTACCCCGCGCGCTTCCAGCCCCAGATACGCCACTGTCGATACGATTGCGACCATCGCCCTCCCCTCAGCAGCTGGCGGTCAAATTGCTGGCAGCCCGGCTAATCCTCTGTTCATAGACGCTTTCTTAAATGAAGGAAGCGCACGAAAGACTGTCTTGCAAAAACAACACACCCGCCCCACATCCCCCAGCGTGACCAAGGCCCACCCCCTTCGCCCGCGCAGCGCCGCCGTCCGCACCGGGCTGACGATATTGGGGGCGCTGGTGATCCTGATTTCGCCGGTAGTGGGCGTCATCCCCGGACCGGGCGGTGTTTTCGTCTTTGCGGCCGGCCTGGCGCTGATGCTGCAGAATTCGGGCATGGCCAAGCGCGTGTTCGTGCGGCTGAAGCGGCGCTGGCCGCAGCTGGGCAATGTCGCCGATCTCGGCTTGAGGCGCGCGAGTGCGCTGCGCCGGTTCGAACGCGATCGGCCGCTGGGCAAGGATGGCAAGAAATTGTCGCGGTTCAGCCAGTTCTGGCGGATGGCGCGCAACCTGATCAGCGGACGCCGGGTGTAATGGTGCGTCATCGTTGACTTGCGCGCTGCCCTCGCTTAAGGGCTTTGGTCAACCGGCCGCCGTTATTGGCGGCCTTTTCCATTCTGTAGATCAGGGAATGAGTGATGAAGCGGACCTTTCAGCCGAGCAATCTGGTGCGTGCACGCCGCCACGGCTTCCGCGCGCGGATGGCGACGGTGGGCGGTCGCAACGTCCTGCGCGCCCGTCGCGCCCGCGGTCGCAAGAAGCTGTCAGCATAACAACGCTTACCGCGCGCCGCGATTTTCTGGCGGCGAATGCGGGCAAGCGCGCGCCGATGCCGGGTTTCGTGCTGTTGGCGCGAGACCGAGCGGATGGCGCGCCCGATATGCGGATCGGCTTCACCGTAACCAAGAAAATCGGCAATGCGGTGGTGCGTAATCGGCTGAAGCGGCGGCTGCGGGCACTGGCGCGCGCAGTGCTGCCGGTGGCCGGATTGCCGGGCCATGATCATGTGCTGATCGGTCGTGCTGATGGCTTGAGCCGCGGTTTTGCGGTGCTGGAGGCTGACTTAACCCGCGCACTGGCAAAGGTCGCGCGGTGATTGCGAAGTTGCTGATCCTGATCGCACGGGGCTGGCAACTCGGCCCGTCGGTGATCCTGCCGCCGTCCTGCCGCTATGCGCCTTCCTGTTCGGCCTATGCAATCACTGCCCTTCGCCGCTATGGCGCGCTGAAAGGCGGGTGGCTCGCGGCCAAACGGATCGCGCGCTGCCATCCCTGGGGGGGATCCGGCTATGATCCGGTTCCCTGAATTTCCTAGAATGCACGATCGGGGCTGTTCCAAGTGAATCAAGACAATCGCAACATGGTGCTGTTCCTGGCGATCGCCGCGCTGATCCTGGTCGGCTGGCCGATCCTGTCGCAGAGCCTGTTCCCGCAAGCCCCCCGCCCGCCGGTGGCGCGCACCCAGCCGGGCACGCCCGCCGCGCCTGCCGCCACGGTCTCCTCAAATGCAACCGCCCCGGCTGTCGATGCGACCAAGGTGAAGCGTGATCGCGCCGTGGTGCTAGCGGAAACGCCGCGCGTGGCGATCACCACGCCTGCCGTAAAGGGCTCCATCAACCTGAAGGGCGCGCGGCTCGACGATCTGGTGCTGCTGCGCCACAAGGAAACGATCAAGAAGAACGCCCCCTTTGTGCGGCTGCTATCGCCATCGGGCGCAGCGGACAGTTATTTCGCTGGCTTCGGCTGGGCGGGGGATGGCGTAGCGCTGCCCGACAAGAACACGGTCTGGACCGCCGATTCGACCGTCCTTACCCCCGGCAAGCCGGTGACGCTCAGCTGGGCGAACCCGCAAGGGTTGCGCTTCCAGATCAAGATCGCGGTCGATGACGGCTATCTCTTCACGATCGAACAATCCGCCGCCAATGCCAGCGCCGCCCCCGTCACGTTGCGGCCCTATGGCCTCATCTCCCGCACCGGCGCATCGAAAGATGTCGACACCTGGGTCAATCATGTCGGCCCGATCGGCGTGTTCGGCCCGGGCGCGAATTATGACATCGGCTATCCCAATCTGAAGGGGCAGGAGCCCGGCTTTTTCGACGCGCCATTCGGCACTACCGCAAAGGCCGGGCCGAATTATTTCGATGCAAAGGGCGGGTGGCTCGGCTTTGGCGATCTATACTGGCTCGCCGCGCTGATCCCCGATCAAGGCGCGCAAGTCCATGCCGGCTTCCGTGCTGCGGGCGACGTTTTTCAGGCCGATTATGCCAGCACGCCCGTGAAGATCGCCCCCGGCAAGATCGCGCGCACGTCGTCGCGTTTTTTCGCGGGCGCCAAGGAAGTGCGGCTGATCGACAAATATCAGGACGACGGCAAGATCGCCAATTTCGACAAGGCGATCGATTGGGGCTGGTTCCAGATCATCGAAAAGCCGATCTTCTATTATCTCGATTTCCTGTTCCGTCTGGTCAGCAAC
Organism: uncultured Stakelama sp.; assembly: GCA_964649315.1. Lineage (GTDB taxonomy): Bacteria > Pseudomonadota > Alphaproteobacteria > Sphingomonadales > Sphingomonadaceae > Sphingomonas. Next base: position 3,315 of record CAZYOU010000023.1, read on the forward strand.
TTCGGGGTCGCGATCATCCTGTTGACGCTTACGATCCGCGGGCTGCTGTTTCCGATCGCGCAGCGCCAGTTTGCGTCGATGGCCAAGATGAAGGCGATCCAGCCCAAGCAAAAGGCGATCCAGGAACGCTACAAGGACGATAAGCCGCGCCAGCAACAGGAAATCATGGCGCTGTACAAGACCGAGGGGGTCAATCCACTCGGCGGTTGCGGCCCCACGCTGCTGCAGATCCCGATCATGTATGCGCTGTACAAAGTGCTGCTGCTGTCGACCGAAATGCGCCACCAGCCGTTTATCCTGTGGATCCGCGACCTGTCAGCGCCCGATCCGCTGACGCCGATCAACCTGTTCGGCCTGCTGCCCTTCACCCCGCCCGTCTTCATCGCGATCGGCATTATCCCGATTCTGCTGGGCGTATCGATGTACTTCCAGTTCAAGCTGAATCCCGCCCCAATGGACGAAGCGCAGAAACAGGTCTTCGCGATCATGCCGTGGATGCTGATGTTCGTGATGGCACCGTTCGCGGTCGGCCTGCAGCTCTACTGGATCACGTCGAACGTGCTCACCATCCTGCAGCAGCGGATGCTCTATGCCCGGCACCCCGAAATGCTCGTGCCGGCAACAGCGAAGAAATGATCCTGCATGGCTGAATTCGACGCGGACATGATCGAGGCGGCACGGGTGACCTTTGCCGGGCCGATCAGTTTCCTGAAATCCGCCCCGACGCTTGAGTTCCTGCCCGATCCGGACGTGCCCGAGATTGCGTTTGCGGGCAGGTCAAACGTCGGCAAATCGTCGCTGCTGAACGCGCTCACGGGTCGCAACGCGCTGGCGCGGACGTCGAACACGCCGGGGCGCACGCAGGAGCTGAACTTCTTCGACGTGGGCGATCCGTTGAAGCTGCGGCTGGTCGACATGCCGGGCTATGGCTTCGCCAAGGCGCCCAAGGACATGGTCAAGAAATGGCGTTTCCTGATCAATGATTTCCTGCGCGGGCGGCAAGTGCTGAAGCGCGTGCTGGTGCTGGTCGATTCGCGCCACGGGCTGAAAGATGTCGACCATGAAATCATGGAAATGCTCGACAAGGCGGCCGTCAGCTATCGCCTGATCCTGACCAAGGCCGACAAGATCAAGCCGACCGAGCTGCTGAAAGTGACCGACGCGACGGCGGCTGAAGCCCGCAAGCGGCCCGCCGCGCATCCCGACATCATGGCGACATCGAGCGAGGTGGGATTCGGGATTGCTGAGCTGCGGGCAGCCGTGATCGAAGCGATCGGGTAGCGAACTAATAGTTTAAGTCTATCGATACCTCAGTTTTCGGACGAACCCGGCTAACCTTGGCGCGTTTGGGTTTTCACTCAAACCATAAGTCCATGGGTTTCTTTATTGAAGATCAATGCATCATAGCCCAGCGAATATGGTGCCATCGCTTCGAAATATAAATCAAGTGCGCTGCATCGGAACTGCATGAATTTATCCGGATGTTTATGCAGATGGACGATGCTATTAATATTATCGCTAGATAACAACATAGATTCAAGAGAGACTTGTGAATGCTTTGGAACCCGCTGAGTGGGTTCAAAGTTCATCCTAGCGCCGGAAAGTGCCCGTGGAAAATCTGCGCTGACCAATCCCATGCCATCAATAACAGCGATTGACCTCACCTTAGGGCCCCAGAGTTGCGTGGCAACCTGACCAAGGTAAATATACTGAGCCTTTTCATCTGCAGTTTCATCAGAAAATAGCTTCGGATCTAGCGATGTGGTAAGTACCCGCGCGTCCTTCAAAATATGATTATTATGCGCCCAGACGATGATTTTGCGACCTGGGAACTTGTGGTCGCGGAGCCATGCCAGATTGAGTCCCATGGCACGATCGCGACTTTCGCCACGCCATGCCGATCCAGCCCATCGCATCAGGCTTGCAAGCGTTGCTGAGGCGAAGGAATTTTGAGTAGGCTTGGACGACTGGAGCGTATCGACCGCTGCCCTTGCAAACGCAAACCAAGTGGCTTCGAATTCATTGTCTGGCTTAAAACTATTCTCTTCGTCGAAGAGCTTTCGTATTCCGACCACGAACGTAGCGAATTGCGGCCTGGCATGAAGGCCAGTGCTCGCCAGAGCGCCGCCAAGAAACTCGATCAGCCGCTCTTTGGCAATAGCTCCGCGGAGCCGACAATCTACGCCTGCAAGATCAATACGTTGTCCCGCCCTTTTCCGTTTGTCTACAAACTCCCAAAGCGGGCGAGCAGCTGGCGCGCGGCTCCAAAAGTCATAAATATTAGCTTCCGCAAAGGTCTGCAGGTCGCTTCCGATGCCGACATTCGCCCACCCTAAAGGAATCGAAAAGAAATCCGCTTCGAAGATTAGAACATCAAAGCCAAAGTCATCGGCAAGCGACTCTACGAGTTTGGAGCGCAACTGAATTGCACCGCCATCGCCATGCGATGGCTCACCGAGCAATACAATTTCGGCTCCCGCTACAACAGGAGAGAGCGCATCGACAATGGAAGCTCGGCTTTGGGCATCAAAGCCCATAACATATCGGCCAAGGTCATTGGCTGACTTAGGGGCTTGGGCAGTATTTCCGATTGAAGGAATAATCGAACCACTAATCCCCGCAGCCAAGATTTTGCCAAAGGTTCGCCTGTCCACGTTTACCTCAGTTCGGATTACACAACATTCTCTGGTTTCATAACCTGCCAAAGCAATTTTGTCTAACCTTTACAGTGATATCCCACTCTTGGCTTCCATGACATCGAGCGGATCCTCTCTTGGGCGGCGGTGATCGAAGCGATCGGGTAGCGCGCGGCTCTAGAGTTACGCACTTCTTTCCGGTCACCCCCCGCGAGGGCGAGGGTCGAGCTTCCTTGGCGCGCGACCGACGGAGCAGCAGAAGCTGGATTCCCGCCTTCGCGAGAATGACGAGGAGAAGGGCTGAACGAGGGTGATGTGCGTTCACCGGGGCAGCACTGCCACCCCGGCGATCGCTCCCCGACTTACCGGAACTTCTTGGTCAGCCGGACGCCGAACTCGCTGCGATCATTGCTGACGACAACGCCGACGAAGCCGCCCTGATCGAGCCGACCCTGGTCATAGACTTCGTTGAAGATGTTGCTGCCATAGATGCTGAACGCGAGATCGCGGGCTTCGTTTTCATACTTCAGGTTGAAGCCCACCAGGCTGCGCGCGTCGATCAGCTCGGTGGCGCGGGCAACCGGCTGGCCGAACTGCTCGCCGCGATAGGAATAGTCTCCCTGCGCGGTGATCGACCCGCCATTCGCCAGCCCGAACGTATAGCTCGCCGTCACTGCCCCGGTGAATTCGGGGCTGAGCGCGGTCGGCGCCCCTGCCACGGGCGTGCCGCCCGTCGGGAAGAATGCCGGCGGCAGCGAGTTCACGCTGGTGATCCGGCTGTCGAGATAGCCGACCGACCCCTTCAGGCGGAAGCCGCCAAAGGTGACGGTCGATTCCGCTTCGACACCCCGCGCGCGCGCATCTGCAGCAACGATGACGGTGTTGAAGCCGTTGGCGTTGATGAACGAATAGGGCAGACCGCGATCGTCATAGGTCGTGGTGAAGGCCGACAACAGCACTACCCAATTGGGGGTGATGCGGCCCTTCAAGCCGATTTCATAGTTGGTCGCGGTCGTTTCCGGCGAGGCGTTGAACGATGCCGGGCCGCCGAACGGACGCGGCGTGAAGCTGCCCGGCTGATAGCCGAGCTGGATCGTGCCATAGACCGAAATGTCGTCGGTGAACTTGTAGGTGATGTTGCCCTGTGCGGTGACCTCATCATAGTTTGCGGTCCGCGTCACCGGCCCCGGAAAGCTCGAGAACTGCGCCGTCGCCCGCTTGCTGTCATTCGAATAGCGCACGCCAGCCCCCACCGAGAGCTTGTCGGTAATGTTGTAGCTGCCATTGGCATAGGCGGCATAGCTGTTGGTCGATTGCTGGATCGTATAGTCGCTGGGGCCACCGAAGAAGAAGGCGGGCGAGGACTGGTTGCTGCCATCTTCGTAGAAATAATAGAGCCCGGTCACGAAGTTGAACGCACCGAATTCACCGTTCAGCTGCAATTCGGTCGAGACCTGCTCCGCATCACCGCTTTCCGGAAAAACCGACTGGCGCGAAATATTGTCGGTGTCCGACAGGCCGCCGGTATATTTGGTCTGGCGATAGCTGGTGATGAACTTGGTCGTCAGCGCATCACTGAGCTTCAATTCCGCCGTGATCGACGCGCCGAACAGGTCGAGCGACGTCGATTCAAGGCCGGGTACATCGGTGCCGGAATCGTCCGGGCGCACCTGCGTTGCCTGCGTGAAACCCGCTGCGACGGGATCATAAATGTCGACCCGGTAGGGCGACTGACCACCGCGCGAACGCACGAAATCAACCGCGGTCAACACCGAGAAACTGTCGCTTGGCGTCCAATAGGCTGCGGCGCGGCCGCTGAAATCATTCTGCTCGCCAATGCGCGCGCTGGGATTGGGCACATTGACCGCATCACCAACCCCGTTGCGGCTCTGATAGCTGCCGTTCAATGACACGGCGAGCGTCGGCGCGATGCGGGTATCGGCATAAAAGCTGCCGTTGATCCGCCCACGCGAGCCGACCTGCGCATCGACTTCGACCGATTCATCGCTGCCGGGCTTGCGCGTGATGATGTTCACCGCACCACCCAGCGTGTTGCGGCCATAAAGCGTGCCCTGCGGCCCGCGCAGCACCTCTACCCGCTCGATATTCTGCAGCGACAAGTTGGAACCGAGCTGGCGACCGAGATAGACGCCGTCGAGATACACGCCGACGCCGGGATCGGTGGTGATCAGGTGATCCTGCAAGCCGATCGCGCGGATGAAGATCGCGGCCTGCGCGGTGTTGCCGACGCCGTACCGGCTGATCGTCAGGTTGGGCACGTATTTGCCGACATCTTCCAGATTGCGGGCGTTCAGTGCCTTCAGCGTTTCCTCACCGAATGCGCTGATCGCGATCGGGGTATCGAGCAGGCTCTCCTCGCGCTTGCGGGCGGTGACAACAATGTCGATGCCGTTATTGTCGCCAGCCTCTGCCTTGGCAGGCGCATCCGTTACCGGCGCAGTCTGCGCAGCAGCGGGCGCGACCGCCGTCAGGGCAGCGATCGCGAGCAGCGACGCGCTGCTCCATGCCCGCAGCGCGCGCCGTTCAAAAGCTGCAAATCCCCGTCGGTTGGCATTTTTGGTCGTCATTCGTCGATCTCCGCGATTGGCCCAGTGATGATGGGCATTTGGCCTGTGAGGGAAGTCGATCCGGCCGCATCCCCGGGGAGCCCCACGACCCCGGGCAACGCGCCAATCGGCACCAACAGACAATGCTACCGACATCGATGACAGCACCGCAACGACATTGTTTCGGATTGGTTACATTCACCCCTTACTGTTGCAGCGAAGCATCATCCCTTTGAAATGGCTGGTACAAATGAGTTAAAAGCGCACGGAATATGGTAAATATAGCACCAACAGCGCCGCCACACCTTACCCGTCGGCCCGCTGCAGGGCTGGACTTTTCCGTGACGGGGTCTGAATGACGAAGCGCCTAAGCTAGGAAGCGTCAACCAGTGGTCATGTCAGACGAACGTCGCGATGCGCTGATCGATAAGCTCGCCGATCATGTGTTGGCGCATGGCCTGTCCGCGTCCAGCCTGCGCCCGCTCGCCAAAGCCGCCGGCACCAGTGATCGGATGCTGCTGTATTATTTCAAGGACAAGGCAGAGGTGATCGCGGCGGTGCTCGAACGCATCGCTGCACGACTGGTGGCAATGCTCGATCAGCACCGTGCACCCACGCCTTTGCCGATGGCGGCGCTGCGCCGCACCTTGCTCACAACCGTGTTCGACGATGCACTCTGGCCCTATATGCGGATCTGGCTGGAGGTCGCGAGCCTGTCGGCACGGGGTGACCCGCTGTACCGCGACATCGGCGCGCAGATCGGTCGCGGCTTTCTGGCGTGGGGTATGCTGCAGATCGACGGCCCAACACCCGAAGCCCGTGCAGCCGATGCCGCCCGCCTGATGGTATCCATCGAAGGCGCACTCGTCCTGCGCAGCCTGGGGCTTCAGGACGTCACTGACGAGGCGTTCGGCGAAGCGTTCGGCCCGGACTGACTTTGCGCGGTTGCGACAACTCCGGGGCACCGCTATCCCGCTTGCCATGCTCAAGATTATCATTGGCAACAAAGCCTATTCGTCCTGGTCGCTGCGCGGCTGGCTTGCCTGCAAGCAATCGGGTCTGGCGTTCGACGAAGTCGTCGTGCCGATGTTCGACCAGGATTGGGCGACGCGGCGCACTGCCCCTGATCTTGCGCCGTCGGCCGGCAAGGTGCCGACCTTATGGCATGACGACACCGTGGTGTGGGACAGTCTAGCTATCATCGACTATCTGGACGGACTAACCGGCGGCAAGCGCTTCTGGCCCGCCGATACGGCTGCCCGCGGACTGGCGCAGTCGATGGCCGCCGAAATGCATTCGGGCTACACCGCGCTGCGCAGCCGCCACGGCATGAACGTCCGCCAGATTTTCGCGCCCGAAGCACCCGATGCCGAGGTGGCAGCCGAACTATCGCGGATTTTCGAGTTATGGGCGCAGGCACGCGCGCATTTCGGGGGTGAGCAGCCCTATCTGTTCGGGGATTTCGGCGCGGTCGACATCATGTTTGCGCCCGTCTGCACGCGGATCGTGACGTACGGGCTCCCCGCCCCGCGCTTTGCGCAGGCCTATGTGGATTCGATCATCCAGCACCGCTGGATGCAGGATTGGATCGCCGCCGCGCAGGAAGAAGAATGGGTGATCGATAAATATGAGCGGCCAGCAGGTATCTAAGATCACTATGACCGCCCCCATCGATGTCGTCGCCCTTACAAAGGCACTGATCGCTTGCGATAGCGTCACCCCCGCGCGCAATGCCGTGTTTGATGTGCTGGAACAGGCGCTGGTGCCGCTTGGCTTTGCGGTCGATCGTTGTGTCGTCGGCGAAGCGCCGGATGGGCCGGTCGAGAATCTGCTGGCGGTGCGCGGCGACGAGGCGTCCCCGCATTTTGCCTTTGCCGGGCATCTCGATGTCGTACCACCGGGCGCGGGCTGGACGGGCGACCCGTTCGTGCCCGAGGTGCGCGGTGACTTGCTGTTCGGGCGGGGTGCCGTCGACATGAAAGGCGCAATTGCGGCGTTCGTGGCGGCCGCCGCAGGCATTCCCGCCGATGCCGGCACAATCAGCCTGATCATCACCGGCGATGAAGAGGGACCCGCCACCTTTGGCACGGTCGCGCTGATCGAGCGGATGGCGGCGCGTGGTCTGAAGCCCGATCTGTGCCTGGTCGGCGAGCCGACATCGGTCGATCGCCTGGGTGACATGATCAAGATCGGGCGGCGCGGCTCGGTCAACATCTGGATCGACGTACCCGGCAAGCAAGGGCACGTGGCCTACCCGCATCTGGCGGATAACCCGATCCGGCGGCTGGTGGCGCTGCTGGCAGACATCAACGCGATCGTGCTGGACCAAGGCAGTGACTGGTTTCAGCCGTCCAACATTGAGGTGACCGACCTGACCGTCGGCAACCCGGCCACCAACGTCATCCCCGCCAAGGCCAGCGCGCGGCTGAGCATCCGGTTCAATGATCAGCACCGCGGCGAGGCGCTGGTCGATCGGATCACGGCGCTGGCGACGACCCATGCCCCGGGGAGTACGGTGACGGCGCGAATATCGGGCGAAGCGTTTCTGACGCCGCCGGGTGCTTTCTCGACGCTGATCGCGGATGCGATCGCCCGCCATACCGGGCATCAGCCGACGCTCTCCACTACTGGCGGCACATCGGACGCGCGGTTCCTGTCGAAAATCTGCCCGGTGGTCGAATTCGGGCTGGTCAACGCAACAATGCACAAGCTCGACGAGGCGGTAGCCCTCGATGATCTAACGCTGTTGCGCGAAATCTACGCGGATATCGCTAAAGCAGCGCTTCAGCTGGCGAGCAATTGACGCTTTTCGACGCGTGACCAGGCGATGAAATCATCCTCGGCCATCGGATAGGCGACCGCATAGCCCTGAATGACGTCGCATCCGATGACGCGGAGCACATCGGCCTGGGCCTGAGTCTCGATCCCTTCGGCAACCGCTTCGCAGCCAAGGCCGTGGATCAGGCCAATCACTGCCTGCACGATCGTGCGCGCTTCGGGCTTTACCGCAATGAATTCGATCAGGCTGCGATCGAGTTTCACGCGGTCAACGGGCAAGTCGCGCAGCCGGGCGAGGTTGGAATAGCCCGTGCCGAAATCATCGATCGAAATCGTGGCACCATCTGCGCGCAAGGCTGAAATAGCGTCGATCACGTCTTCACTGCAATGCATCGCCAGCGTTTCGGTGATCTCGAGTTCAAGCAAACGCGCGGGTGCATCGGCCGCCTGCATCGCTTCGCGCAATCGGCGGAAGAAGCTGGCGTGATCAAGCTGGCGCGGCGAAATGTTGATCGCAAGGCGCTGTTCAATGCCCATCACCCCCCAGCGCGCGATCGTATCCGCAATGGTTTCGATTACCCATTCACCGATTTCGACGATTAAGCCGGTTTCCTCTGCGCGTTGAATGAACGTGCCGGGTAGCTTCATGCCCAGCGTGGGATGCTGCCAGCGCAGCAACGCCTCTGCAGCCACGATCCGGCCATCGACGGTGCTGACCTGCGGCTGAAACACCAGTGCGAACTGATTGAGCGAGATCGCTTCGCGCAAATCGCATTCCAACTGGGCGCGATCGGCAATTTGTGCGGCGAGCGATTCGGTAAAATGTTCGGCCCGGCCCCGGCCTGTTGCCTTGGCGTGATACATCGCGGCATCGGCGGCGCGCATCAACTCCGTCAGTGTCGATCCATGTTCGGGGCGTAGCGCAATGCCGATCGACGCGCCGATTTCCACATCATGCCCGCCAAGATCGAAGGGCTCGCCCAGCGCGAACAAGACACCACGACTGATCCGCGCAGCCTCGCCCGGATCGGTGATCTCGGGGAAAAACATCGTAAATTCGTCGCCCGCCAGACGGCCGATCAGGGGCGGGGTTCGCCCACCCGAAGCATCGCCATCCGCCGTCAACCGATCGGCCACGGCGCGCAGGCGATTGGCGACCATGCCAAGCAGCATATCCCCCATCGCATGGCCCATCGTGTCATTCACTGACTTGAACCGATCGAGGTCGATGAAGAACAGGGCGGCTTCGGTGCCCATCGGCATGTCGGTCAACATGCGTTCGCAACTGCGGCGGAAGTGCGTACGGTTGGGCAGACCCGTGACGGGATCGAACATCGCGAGCCGGTGCACACTTTCCAGATTGGCCGCAATCTGCTGGAACAACGCTTCCATTGCATGCGCCAATTGCGGCACATTTTCCTCAATTTCTGCGGGAATATCGCCGTCAAGATCGCCATGCGCCGCACGCGCCAGCCGGGCGATGGCGGCGTCGATCGCGCCAGCAGTCGCCGAAATCGCACGCTCAGCCGACGCCCATGACATCGCCGCGCAAACGATTGCCGGGATCAGCGCACGGGCAACGCTGTCGCCGTCGATCTGGCCACTGGACGTGGCCGCGAGCGCCAGGATGAAGGAGGCCGCGCCCGTCGCCATCGCAAAAGTGATGGCGCGACTTTTGAGCGAAGCTCCTCCCATCGCGGTGCATGACCTCCCGAAGAATGGACGCCGTGCGCCCGACCGAGCCGGGAAACTGCCACCGAAAGGTTAATATTTTCGTTCGTTGCGAGCGCGTCGCAACACGATGTAGAGCGCCCCTGCCCCGCCGTGCCGCGGGTGTGCGCCGCGCACCGACGCGATGTTGGCCGCGTGGCGCGACGCCGCCAGCCAATCGCCCACCGCCTCTCTGATGCGACCGCGCGCATGGGGTCTCTCGCTCTCCGGGCGCGGCGGTTTGCCAGTGATCAGCAACAAGATGCGGTCGCCGCGCGTAATCGCCCGATCAAGCCCGGCATCAAGCACGGCGTGCGCTGACTGCAACGTGTGGCCGTGAAGATCGATCGCGCTGTCGGGTGCGACGGAGCCGGTGGCAAGCTTACGGTCCCAACTGCCGTCGAGCGTGCTGCCGGGCTTTGGCTGCGGCTTTGCCAATGTCGCGGGTGCTGGCCGGGGGCGTGGTGGCGCGACGGGCTTGGCCGAGGGCTTTGGCGTCGGCGCGGCCATCATGGTGGGTGGTGCGGATACGGGTGCAGCGGGCGACTTGGTCGTTTTTGGCGGATGCGCTGGACGAACGCTGGCCATCACCCGCCGCCACAGTGCCGCTTCGTCAGCGGTTAACCGGCGCTCCGCCATTCGGGCTCCCCACCGCAATGCCCGCCGACGATAGCCGCGCCAATGTGCCACGCGGCACAAGCACGAATGCCGTGCCCCGCGCTGACATACCGCCCGCGATCACGCTGGCTTCCTGACCCGCACCCCAGAAAGTATCGACGCGGTTCGTCCCGCGGATCGCGCCACCGGTATCCTGCGCAATCCAAAGCCGCGAAGCGTCCGGCCGGTCCATCGCCAGCAGGATCGGGGCACCGAGCGGAACGAACTTCGGGTCAACCGCCGCGCTGACCCCACCCGTCACGACATAGCCCATCGCGCCCTTGGCGGCGGTTTGCTGTTCACGGAAGAATACGAAGCTTTTGTTTTCGCGCATGATCGCGCGACCCTCTTCGGGATGTGCGCGCAGCCAGGCGACGATGCCCTGCATTGATGCCTGCCCCGGCTCAAGCAGCCCGCGCTGGCGCATCAGCGCACCAATGCCGGTGTAATCGCGACCATTTTGGCTATCATAGCCAATCCGCATGATGCCGCCATCGGGCAACCGCAGCCGACCCGAGCCCTGTATCTGCAGGAAGAAGATGTCGACCGGATCGGCCGCCCAGGCGATGATTGGCGCTGTTCGATCAATGGCCCCGGTCTCGATCGCGGTGCGATCATGATAGGGCACGAAATTCGTGCCATCGACGCGGCCACGGATCTTGCGACCCTTCAGGCTATCCGAAAACAGCCCGAGATCGACATCGACCAGATCGGTTGGGCGGGCGTAAATCGGCACCTCATATCCGGGGCGGCGATCGCGTGATCCGGCGATTTCAGGCTCGAAATAGCCGGTCGCAAAGGCTTTGCCGTCACCGACCTGAACCGCTTCAAAATATTGCTGGAAAAAAGTGCGGGCTTCCTGATCCGGCGTGGTGGCAGCGGCGCTGCAGGCTGGTTGCCAATCGGCGCCCTGGGTCAGCCCGGTGGCATCGGTACGGCGCACGAGACTGGGGCATGATGTGCGGAAGGCAGCCAGCGCACGCATTACCTGATCACCACCAAGCGGCAGTTCGGCGATGGGCGGACCCGCGGTAACGCCAGCCGCAACGGCGTTGGCAACGGCGGGCGCGGCAGGCGTTGGTGTCGCTGGACGGGGTACAGGCGGCGTCGGACTTGGCTGGGTGACCGGCCGCGGTTGCGGCGCAGGGCCTTGTGACGGTGGCACGATCCTGCCGCCACAGGCCGAGACAAGCAACGCGAGCGCGGTAAGACCCAGCCCCTTGCCGCGCACGATCTTATGCCTCGTCGGTTTCGACGAGTTTCCAGTTCGGGTCGCTGCTCTTCAGGGTGCGTGCAAAGGTCCAGATTTCGCGGGTTTCGACCGCATCGCTCATCGACCCCGATACCAGATTGCCATCGGCATCACGCGTGATCGCCGCGATATCGGCCTCAAGCCGGACCATGATCCGCGCATTGCGTCCCTCAAGCACGGCCTCGGTGATCACCGCGCGTTCGATGCTGATCAAGCGATTATCCAGCACGTGACCCGCGGCGGCCCTTTCTTCGATCGCTTCGACAAAGCTCTGCCGTACTTCATCGTCGACCAGCCAGGTCAACGTTTCGGTATCGCCCTTCCAGAACGCTTCGAGGATCATCCGATAGGCCGATTTCGCGCCGTCGACGAACTGACCAACGTCGAACGACGAATCCGCCGCGATGATCGACCGCACACCGGCCTCAGCGCGTGGCTCGATATGGCGGTTGACGATATCCGGGCGTTCCACGGTGGAATCGATCGTCCGTGCCGTTACCGGGGCAAGTGGCACCCGATCTTCGGCCGGCTTTGGCAGCGGCTGTTCGTGCCCCGTCCGCTTGCCGAGCACCATATAGAGGCGCAGGGCAAGGAAACCCGCAATCATCGCTAATATTACAACGTAAACCACTCTGCCTCCGGGGTTGGGCGAACGCCTAACATAGGCGCATCACGCCACGGTTTCAAATAGCCGAAATAAGGGCTTTGGCCCATGGTGCCGAAACCCCTAATGTTGAAACAACCTTCCGCCCCTGCTAGGCGCGAGCCGCATTGGCAAATCGGTATGCATACCGTGCCGCCCGAACCCCGTAGAAGAAAGATTGATCAATGGACGACCAGGATAATGGCGGCGAAACCCTTGCCAACGGCGCAGATACAGCCCCGGTTGCCGGGCTGATCTCGCAATATGTGAAGGATCTGTCGTTCGAAAATCCGAATGCGCCCGCGATCTACCAGAGCCAGTCGATGCCGCGCATCGATGTGCAATTCAACATCGGCACCCAGCAAGTCGCCGACGATGTGTTCGAAGTGATCCTGAAGATCGATGTGCGGTCAGAAACCGATGATGGCGTGGCTTTTGTGGTCGATCTGAGCTTTGCCGGGCTGTTCGGCCTGCGCAACATTCCCGAAGAGCATCTCCAGCCCTTCCTGCTGGGTGAGGCACCACGGCTGATGTTCCCATTTGCGCGTCGTATCCTGGCCGATACCGTGCGAGACGGCGGGTTCCAGCCCTTGTTGCTTGAGCCGATCGATTTCCACGCCCTGTATCTGTCGCAAGCGCAGGCACAGCCGGGGGCAAATCTGCCCGTTGAGGATATCGGTCACGCCTGATCCGCTGTTCGGGGGCCGCGCAGCCATGACTTCGGCACCCCGGCGGCCATGAACCTCGCGCGCGCCCTTGGCTCGGTAGGTGGGCTGACGCTTGCCAGCCGTATCCTGGGGCTCGTGCGGGATTCGCTGTTCGCACGCTTCGTCGGGGCAAGCTTTGCCTCGGACGCGTTTCTCATCGCGTTCCGCTTGCCAAACATGTTCCGCGCCCTGTTTGCCGAAGGGGCGTTCAGCGCTGCTTTCATTCCGATGTTCAACAAAAAGGTGTCGGAAGACGGCGGGAGCCTGGCGGCCGGGCTTGGCTTTGCGCAGGAGGTATTGTCGGTGCTCCTGCCGATCCTGATCGTGCTGACGATCATCATGGAAATCTTTGCCTGGCCGATCACTTGGGCGCTTTCAGGCGGATTTCGCGACGTTAGCCCCGATCAGTTCGCTTATGCCGTGACCCTGTCACGCATCACTCTGCCCTATCTGTTGCTGATTTCGCTGGTGTCCCTGCTCGGCGGCATTCTCAACTCGATGCAGAAATTCTGGGTCAATGCTGCCGCCCCCATCCTGCTCAACCTCACGCTGATCGCGGCGCTGCTATGGTTTCACACCACCAACCCGCTGGAGACCGCGCGCAATCAGGCGATCGGCGTGACGGTGGCAGGAATGCTGCAGTTATTGTGGTTGTGGATCGCGTGTGTGCGTAACGGCGTGAACCTGCGACCACGGCTGCCCCGCCTGACGCCTGAAGTAAAACGACTGCTGGCGCTGATCGGGCCGGCGGCTGCGGGGGCGGGCGCGGTGCAGATCAACCTGGTCGTCTCAACCGCGCTTGCCGCCAGCCTGCTTACCGCAGGATCGGTATCGTACATCTATTACGCGGACCGGCTGAACCAGCTGCCGCTCGGGCTGATCGGCATTGCGCTGGGCACCGTGCTGCTCCCCACTATTTCGCGTCAGCTGGGGGCGGGTGACGATGCCGCCGCGATGGATACCCAGAACCGGGGCATGGAGCTCGCGCTGTTCTTCACGCTGCCCGCCACAATGGCACTGATCGTGTGCGGGGTGCCGATTGCAGCCGCGCTGTTCCAATATGGCAAGTTCACGCCCGGTGACACGCTCGCCACGGCGCAGGCGCTGGCCGCGTTTTCGATTGGGTTGCCAGCCTATATCCTGATCAAGGTATTGACACCCGGCTATTATGCCCGCGCCGATACATCGACGCCGGTGCGCTATGCAACGATCTCGATCGGCATCAACCTGATCCTCAACCTCGCGCTGATCGGTCCGCTGAAACATATGGGGCCGCCGCTCGCGACCGCGATTGCCAGCCTGGTCAATCTCGCGCTGCTGTACCGCACGCTGGCGAAGCGTGGGCATTTCGTTCCAGACCGGCAACTCCGCAACCGGGTATGGCGACTGGCAGCGGCGGCGCTGGTGATGGGGGCGGTGATGTATTTCCTCAATGATCGGTTCGCCCCCTACACACTCGGCACAGGCGTGACGCGGGTATTGACGATGATCGTACTGGTCGGCACCGGCGGCGCGGTTTACGGGATCGCCTGTTTCATCATGCGCGCCTATCGACCGTCGGACTTGCTGGCGGTGGTGCGGCGGCGCGCATCCCCGACCCCACCCCCCACCACTCCACCAACTACTCCACCAAATACAGGGAACCCCTGATGCGCGTCGTTTCTGGCATTCAACCTACCGGTAACCTCCATTTGGGCAATTATCTGGGCGCGATCCGGCAATGGGTAGCGATGCAAAATGATGTTGCGGCGAGCGGCGGTGACTGCCTGTTTTTTCTGGCGGACCTCCACGCACTGACGCAGCCGGTCGTCCCTTCCGAACTTGCCAATGCGACAGTCGAAATGGCGGCAACGCTGATCGCGTGCGGCATCGATCCGGCGCGGTCGATCCTGTTCAATCAGGCCCGCGTCCCCGCCCATAGCGAGCTTGCCTGGTTACTGGGCGGCACCGCGCGGATCGGCTGGCTCAACCGGATGACGCAGTGGAAGGACAAGGCCGGCAAGAACCGCGAGGGGGCATCGGTGGGGTTGTTCACCTATCCCGTCCTGCAGGCCGCAGACGTACTGCTGTACAAGGCAACGCATGTACCCGTGGGTGAGGACCAGAAGCAGCATCTGGAGCTCGCCCGCGATGTCGCCACCAAGTTCAACCAGGATTTCGGGGTAGAGCTGTTCCCCCTGCCTGCACCGCTGGTCAGCACCGCCGCACCCCGAATCATGAGCCTGCGGGACGGATCAGCCAAAATGGCAAAGTCCGATCCGTCGGACCTGTCGCGGATCAACCTGATCGACAGTGACGACGCGATTGCGCAGAAGCTCAAAAAAGCAAAGACCGATGCCGAGCCACTGCCCGAGACAGCCGAGGCACTGGCTGACCGGGCCGAGGCACGCAACCTGGTAACGATTTATGCCGCACTTGCCGATCGATCCGTGGATTCGGTGCTCGCCAAATATGCCGGGCAAGGATTTGGGGCATTCAAGCCAGCGCTTGCCGATCTGGCGATCGCCGTGCTTGCCCCGATCCGTGATCGGTTGACCCGGCTTCTCGATGATCGCGCTGCGGTGGGGGCGGTTCTGGTTGATGGGGCGGCGCGCGCGTCTACGCTTGCCGCGCCGACGCTGGTGGCAGCCCAACGCGCGATTGGTTTGCAGGTTTGATGACAAAGCGGTAGACAGTGTCGACGAGGCGAGGCGTTCAACCGCCGTTCATCAGCATCGTGCAAAGCTCGCCAAGTCGTTGTTTGTTTGTAACTTTTTATGTCGCTCGAAGGGTGATACCATGAAGAAATCATTCCTCGCCGTTGCTGCGCTGCTGGTGCTTTCAAGCTGCGCGACGCCATTCAGCGCTAAAGTTTCGCGTTTTCAGGCACTTTCGGGGCCGGCTGCCGGTCAGACCTTTGTCGTGCAGGCGAACAATCCGCAACTGCAGGGCGGGATTGAGTTCAATCAATATGCGCAGCTCGTGACCGCCCGGATGATCGCACAGGGTTATCAACCTGCCGCCAATCCTGCCGAGGCGCAGCTGATCGTGAAGATGGGCTATGATATCGATCGTGGCCGCGAACGCGTGCGCTCGACCGGGTTCGGCTATGGCGGTTTCGGTCGCTTCGGCGGATTTGGTTATGGCGGCTTTGGCCGGTTCGGCGGCTTTGGCGGGCGTGGGTTTATCTACGGATTCAACGATCCGTTCCTGTTCGGCGGCGGCTTCAACGACGTCTACAGCTACACCGTTTTCACCAGCGAACTTGGCCTGCAGATCGAACGCACCGACAACGGTCAGCGCGTGTTCGAAGGCACGGCGCGGGCGCAATCGACGAACGACGATCTGCCAAAGATCATCCCCAATCTGGTCGAAGCTATGTTCACGGGTTTCCCGGGCAATTCGGGTGAGACAGTGAAGATCACGATCGCACCGGAGCCGAAGCGCAAAAGCTAAGGGCCTGCGACCGCGACAACAAAAAGGGCCTCCAGTGCAAACTGGAGGACCTTTTTGTTGGCTCCATTTTTTAAGACCAAAACCCCTTTGGTACCGTCAGCCCTCAAGCTCGCGCAGCAACACCCGCACCGCGCTGTCGACATCGGCATCGCTGTCGCGCAGCTGTTCGATCCGCCGCACCGCGTGGATCACCGTCGAATGATCCCGCCCGCCGAATTTCCGGCCGATTTCGGGCAGCGAGCGAGTCGTCAGCCGCTTGGCGAGGTACATGGCGATCTGTCGCGGACGGGCCACCACCCGGGCGCGCCGGGCGGACACCAGCTCGATCGGCTTGAGTTCGAAATACGTCGAAACAGCACGCTGGATCTCGTCAATCGTCACGCGCTTCTGCACCCCGCGCAGCACATCACCCAGCGTTACATGCGTGAAGTCCATGTCGATCGTGTCACCGGTCAATTGAGCATAAGCGATCAGGCGGTTAAGCGCGCCTTCCAATTCGCGAACGCTCGATGTCAGCCGCGCGGCCAGCAATTCGAGCACATCGGCGGGCACCTGCACATCGGGGGTATCGGCCAGCTTGCGCGCTAAAATGGCGCGCCGCAGCGAAAGTTCAGCCGGCTTGATGTCCGCCACAAAGCCGACTGACAGCCGCGACAGGATGCGCGGCTCGACCCCGTCGAGCGCCTGGGGGCAGCGATCGGCGCTGACGACGAGCCGCTTGCCCGCACTCACGACCTCATTGATCGTATAGAAAAACTCTTCCTGCGTCGCATCCTTGCCAGCGATGAACTGGAGATCGTCGATCATCAGCAGATCAACCGAACGCAGCCGCGCCTTGAACGCAAAGGTATCGCGCGCCCGCATCGCCTGCACGAATTCGAACATGAACCGTTCGGCCGACATGTAAATCACGTTGGCGGACGGCTGAGCGGCTAAAAACGCGGTGCCGATTGCGTGCATCAGATGCGTTTTGCCCATCCCCGTGCCGCTGTGGAGAAACAGCGGGCTGAAGCGCGGCGGGCCGGGTTCGGCGAGTGCCTGTGCGGCATTCACCGCCACGCGGTTGGACGCATCCACGACGAACCGATCGAACGTGAAGCGCGGATCAAGCGCCGGCCGCGCCCCTGCCATCGCGGCGATCGCGCTGGGTTCAGCCGCAGGCGCCTGCACATCGACAGCGGTCAGCACGGGCAATGGCGCCGACACGCTGGCGGTTTCGATGATCACCGTGGTGATCTGCGGCATCAGCGCCCGAAATTCCTGCACCAGCCGCTCGGCATAGTTGTTGCGCACCCAGTTCGTCATGAACGCCGATGGCAGCGTCAGCCGGACCGTGTCGGGCTCGTCGAAGGCACCGAGTGCAAGGGGCTTCAGCCACTGATCGAACAAGCGCGTACCCGCTGACTCGCGCAAATGCCCGCGAATCCGCAACCAAGCTTTTTCAACGTCCGTCGTGGAGGTGGCCCTTAATGCACCGGCAATCGTCACACGCAGCTCTCCCATCGCCCGAATCACACGCCGGGACGGCTTGATTTCACGCTATAAAAGTCCCCCGCAGCCGGAATCGCATCCGCCTGGCGTTGAAGTTATTCGTAAGGCCGGGTGAGGAAATCACGACGGCGGACGCTGATTATGAGGACATGCCCGAGTCGATCAAGAGCACTTAATGTCAATAATCTGAAATAAATCCGTTGACTCGGCTCTAGCCACGCAAACGCGTGATAAATCTTATAAGCTATTGTTTAAGCATTATAATAAATCCGTCACTAATCTGAAACCTTCGCGAATCGTGGTGAATCCGTGGTTTTGATATGGGCGGTATGGTCAAGCCAGCAATTGGCCTCAGCCGTGCCATAATCGGGCATCGTTATCGCTCCCACACGACAAAAAGCCCGCCGGAACGGGTCCAGCGGGCGGATTGTAACGAAACCGTAATGGCTTAGGCGAGCGCTGAAACGCGCTTCGTCAGGCGGGCGAACTTGCGCGATGCGGTGTTCTTGTGGAGCACGCCCTTGGCAACGCCGCGTGCCAATTCCGGCTGCACCGCAGCCAGTGCTGATGCAGCAGCGGCCTTATCGCCCGAATCGAGGGCCGATTCGACCTTCTTCACGAACGTACGGATGCGCCCGACGCGATTGGTGTTGATCTCCGCACGGCGGTCATTCCGCCGGATACGCTTTTTCGCCTGTGGCGTATTCGCCATGCCGTCCTCGAACCTTTTCAATGAAAAAGGGCGGGGGAGAAGCTCCCGATCGCCCTTCGAAAGCGCGGCTCATAACCATGCTGGTGGCTCCGGTCAACAACTCAACGCTGGCATTTGCTGCACCAGAATGTCGAACGCCCACCTTCAGGGCGTCTTTTAACCAGCGCGCCGCAACGGCACAGCTCGCCTTCGCGGCCATAGACCAGCCATTGTTTTGAAAAATAGCCAAGTTCGCCATCCGGCCGGGCATAATCACGCAGCGTCGATCCGCCTGCCTCAATGGCCGAAGCGAGCACCTTGCGAATCGACTCAACCAGCGTGGCGAGTCGTGCTGACGCGATCTGGCCGGCGGCCCGTGCCGGGGTGATGCCCGCCATATGCAGCGCCTCACACACATAAATATTGCCGAGCCCCGCGACGATCCGCTGATCGAGCAGCATCGCCTTGATCGGTGCCGCGCGCCCCGCCAGGGCCAAGCCAAGATAGGCGGCGGTAAAGCCCGGCCCGAGCGGCTCCGGCCCCATGGTCATAAACGGCGGATAGGCAGCGATAGCTGCCGTCTCGACTAAGTCGACCGAGCCGAATCGGCGCGGATCGTTCAGCGCCAGCGTCCGCCCGACGGCTGTGGTCAGCACCAGATGATCATGCGGCAGCGTTTCGGAAGGATCGACCCGCCATCGCCCCGACATGCCGAGATGAAAGATCATCGTGTCGCCGCGATCGGTATCGATCAGGCCATATTTCGCGCGCCGCCCGAGCCCGGTGACGATCGCCCCAGTCAATCGCTGGCCGATATCGGCGGGAAAGGGACGGCGCAGATCGGCGCGGCGGAGCAGCACGCGTTCGATCCGCGCGCCTTCCAGCACGGGACGCAGGCCGCGGACGGTGGTTTCGACTTCGGGAAGTTCCGGCATGATCCACCAGCAGCTAGGTTGCGTTTGCTCCGCCCACAAGCCTTGGCTAGAGCGACGCTCATGACCGACACCGTTTCATTCGGCTATCAACAGATAGCCCCCGAAGAAAAGACCGCCCGCGTGGGCGACGTCTTCAAAAGCGTCGCCCCATCCTATGATCTGATGAACGATGCCATGTCGGCTGGCATGCATCGGTTGTGGAAGGATCGATTCGTCCGCCGGGTGAAGCCGCGTGCTGGCGATGCGATCCTCGATATGGCTGGCGGCACCGGCGACATCGCCTTTCGCATGGTACCGTCTGGCGCGGCGATTACGGTGGCGGATATCAACCCGGCGATGCTGGAGGTCGGCATCGAACGCGCCGCAAAGCGCGGCATTGACGGGCTGGTCTGGACTGAGGCCAATGCCGAAACGCTGGTTTTTCCTGACCGATTCTTTGATGCCTATACGATCGCCTTTGGCATCAGGAACGTGACCGATATTCCCAAGGCGCTGCGCGAGGCGCACCGCGTGCTGAAACGCGGGGGGCGCTTCTATTGCCTGGAGTTCTCGACGACGCTGTGGCCGGGCTTTGCGGAAATCTATGATGCCTATTCGCACAAGCTGGTCCCGCAACTCGGCAAACTGCTGGCGAAGGATGAAGACAGCTATCGCTATCTGATCGAATCGATCCGCCGCTTTCCTGACATGGCCAAGTTCGAAGGCATGATTGCCGAGGCGGGCTTTGTGCAGACCAAAGTGGAACCGATGCTCGGCGGACTGGTCGCGATCCATAGCGGCTGGAAGATCTGATCTTGCGCCATTCCGCCAAGGCTGGTTGCGCATGACCGCCCCCATCGTCCATCTCTGGCGCGTCCTGAAATGGGGCCGCACGCTCGCCCGTCATGGTGCGCTGAGCGGTATCGAGCGCGATCCCAATACCCCTGCCCCCGTCCGCAGGCTTGTTCGGATCGCGCGTATTGGCGTCCGGCTGCCGGAAACGCCAGCCTATGCCGTCGCGCTTCAGGAGATTGGGCCGGCCGCAATCAAGTTCGGCCAGACGCTCGCTACTCGCCCCGATATCGTTGGTGAGGCGGCCGCGCGCGATCTTGCGCGCCTGCAGGATGCGCTGCCCCCGGTGCCCTTTGCGGTCATCAATGCAGCGATGGTCAAGAGCTTTGGCCGCCCCCTGGAAGACCTGTTCGCCTCAATCGATCCAGTGCCGGTCGGCGCTGCGTCGATCGCGCAGGTCCACCGGGGTGTAACGACCGATGGCCGCGCCGTGGCGATCAAGGTGCTGCGCCCTGGGGTGGAGGAAGAATTCGCCCGCGCCATCGACACCTATCAATGGGCCGCGGCACAGCTTGAATCGATGGGCGGCGAACTCGCCCGGCTGCAGCCGCGCCTGGTGATCGAAACCTTCAAGCGCTGGACCGCGCGCGAGCTTGATCTGCGACGTGAGGCAGCCTCAGCCTCCGAACTTGCCGAAGCGATGACCGCCGAGCCCGATTTCGTCGTGCCCGCGATCGATTGGCAGCGCACCACGGGCGGCGTGCTGACGCTGGAATGGATCGACGGCATCAAATTATCGAACCGCGCGGCGCTGCTCGCCGCCGGCTATGATCCCGCCCGGCTCGCGCATATTCTGGTTCACGCCTTTCTACGGCAGGCCATCGCGGAAGGATTCTTCCATGCCGATCTCCATCAGGGCAATCTCTTTGCGCTCCCTGGCAGCCGGATCGCGGCGATCGATTTCGGGATCATGGGCCGGATTGATCGCCGCGCCCGGGTGTGGCTGGCCGAAATTCTCTATGGCCTGATCACCGGCAATTATAAGCGCGTCGCCGAGATCCATTTCGAAGCCGGCTATGTTCCCGCCCACCACAATGTCGGCGAATTCGCGACCGCGCTGCGGGCGGTCGGTGAACCGATGCGCGGCATGTCAGTGAAGGATATGTCGGTCGGCAATATGCTCGACGGGCTGTTCAACATCACCCGCGATTTCGACATGAAAACGCAACCGCATTTGCTGTTGCTGCAAAAGACGATGGTGATGGTGGAGGGCGTGGCGACCGCGCTCGATCCCGATATCAATATGTGGGAAACCGCAGCGCCGTTCGTCCGCGAATGGATCAGGACCGAACTTGGCCCTGAAACCTTTGTCGCTGATCGGCTGAACGCCGATTTCAAAACACTGGCGCGACTGCCCCAGCTGATCCGCAATATCGAACGGCATTTCCCCGATCCCGGTGGTGCGCCCCCCGCCCCGCCGCTCGGCGAGATCGACGTGGTGCGCATCGGCGGCGGCTGGCGCTATGCAGCGGTCGCTCTTGGCGCAGCGGCAATCGGCGCCCTTGGTTCGTGGCTGTGGTTGCCTTGATAAGGTTGGGCTGAGTGGCACGGGTGTCCCTACCCCTATGGCTTGCGCAGCCCAGCCGGTTTGCCGGCATCAAGCGGCGCCCGGCCAGGCTGGTGCTCGCCGGGCTAGCGCTGCTCATCCTGCTGTCGCTCAGCGCGATCATCGCGCCTAGCCCGCCGCCCGCTAGCCCAGACCCGGCTGCTGCCGACAGCGACCGAGCCGATGTGCTGCTGTACGAATCGATTGTCGCGGCGGTGCGCGGCGGCGGCGATTATTACAGTGTGGCCGCACAGGCGCAGCGCAGCGGCGGCTACCCCGTCCGCCCCTTTGTGACGATGCGCCTGCCCACGCTGGCTATTGTCCAGGCCGCGTTGCCGCGCCCCGTGACGATCCTGCTGCTGTATTTGCTGTGCTTGGCGGTGTTGGCTGCCTGGTATGTCCGACTGGGGGGTGTCTTCGCGCGCCCACCACCCCGACTGATTGCGCTGGCCTTGGTCGGGTGCGGCGGGATGATTTTCGTGCAGACTAATCTGGTCGCCTTCCATGAAGTCTGGGCCGGACTGCTGGTCGCCTTGTCGCTGGCGGTGTGGCGCGACGATCGCTGGGTAGAGGCGGTTGCGATCGGCGCCTGCGCGATGCTGATTCGCGAAACTGCTGCGCTATATGCGATCGTCATGGCCCTGTGCGCGCTGGCGGGCGGCCACCGGCGCGAAGCGATCGGCTGGGCGGTCGCGTTTGCGATGTTTGGTGCGGCCGTCACCGCCCATTATTCTGCCTGGAGCGCGATCATCCTGCCCAATGATCCGGTCGGACCGGGGTGGAGCGGGCTGCTCGGTTTTGGTTTTTTCGTGAAAGCCTTGTCGGTGACAACCGCCTTGAGCGTGTTGCCCCCATGGATTGCCGCACCGTTCGTTGGCTTTGCCCTGTTCGGCTGGCTGGCCTGGCGCGATCCTGCGGCAACGCGCGTGCTTGGGGTACTGGGTGCCTATGCCGTACTGGTTAGCCTGTTTTGCCGCACCGACACCTATTATTGGGTGCTGCTGGTGGCCCCGGTCAGTCTGGTCGGGCTTGCCTTCATCCCCGATGCGCTGCGCGACCTTTATGTCGCTGCGCTCGACAGTCGGCGCATTACCGTGACAAGGTCGGTTCGATGAAACGCATTCTCCTGATCGTCGGTGGCGGCATCGCTGCTTATAAGGCCTGCGAGCTGATCCGCCTCGCGCGCAAGGCGGGCATTGGCGTGCGCTGCGTGCTCACCGCTGGTGGCGCGCAGTTCATTACGCCGATGACGCTGGCGGCGCTGAGCGAGAACCCGGTCCATACCAGCCTGTGGGATTTGAAGGATGAGGTCGAGATGGGCCATATCCAGCTCAGCCGTGAAGCCGATCTTGTCGTCATCGCGCCCGCTACCGCTGATCTGCTCGCCAAGATGGCCTCAGGCATCGCCGATGATCTTGCCACCACCTTGCTGCTTGCAACCGACAAGCCCGTGCTCGCCGCGCCGGCGATGAACGTCCGCATGTGGCAACACCCCGCCACCCGCCGCAATATCGCCACGCTGCGCGCCGACGGCATTACCGTGATCGAGCCCGATGAAGGCCCCATGGCCTGCGGCGAATTCGGTCCCGGTCGCCTGCCCGAGCCCGACGCGATCCTCGCCGCCATCACCCGCGCGCTCGGCCTATGACCAGCCTTGCCGGCCGGCACATGCTGGTCACCGCCGGGCCAACCCATGAGCCGATCGACCCGGTCCGCTACATCGCCAACAGATCGTCGGGTAAGCAGGGCTTTGCCATCGCTGCCGCGCTTGCCGCACTCGGTGCGCGCGTGACGCTTATTGCTGGCCCGGTCACGCTCGACACCCCGCCGGGCGTTGACCGCGTCGATGTGGAAACCGCGCTTGAAATGGCCGCTGCGGTCGAACAGGCCCTGCCCGCCGATGCCGCGATCATGGTCGCCGCCGTGGCTGACTGGCGCGTCACCCCGATGCCGCAAAAGATCAAAAAGGGCGCGCGCACGCCGACACTCATGCTGGTCGAGAACCCCGATATCCTGGCAACGCTCGCCAAGAGCCCCAGGCGCCCGCCGCTCGTGATCGGCTTTGCGGCAGAAACCGAACGCGTGACCGAACACGCCAGCAGCAAACGCGTCCGCAAAGGCGCCGACTGGATCATCGCCAACGACGTTTCCGGCGACGTTATGGGCGGCGCCGCGAACAGCATCCACATTGTGACGGCACAGGGCGTCGAAAGCTGGGACCGGATGCCCAAGGAAGAGGTTGCCCGACTTCTCGCGGAACGGATCGCGGCGGCGGTGCTGGGATAAAGGTCGCTACCCCCCACGCTCGCCGTCGCCCCCGCCACCCCCAGCCACAGCACGAACAGCGCAATGCCCGTCGCCGAGAACTTCCAATGCGCCTCAAGTCCAGGCAGCGACACGGCGCCATAAAGGGCAAGCGTTGCCAGCATCAGCTGCAACCCCAGGGCCCATGCGAGCGGCGGGCGGCTGATTGGCACGGTCGTCACGCCCTGACCCTAGCGTGCGCGCGCGTCGGAGGCGTTAACGCCGCTTGCACCGCGCGGCGCAGCGAGGCTAGTCGCGTAATGGCCCAGCCAAGGAACCCCGATGCGCGATCTCTGCCCCCAGCTTGAACTGAAGATCCTTGATCCCCGGCTCAATGATTGGGGGCTGCCGCGCTATCAGACGGCGATGTCGGCGGGGATCGATCTTCATGCCTGTATCGATGCGCCGCTCACGCTGGAGCCCCAGGCCCCCGCCGTCCTGATCCCGTCGGGTATCGCGGTGCTGATGAACGACCCGCACCTCGTCGCCTTCCTGCTCGCGCGATCGGGGTTGGGGCACAAAAAGGGGCTGGTGCTTGGCCAGGCGGTCGGCACGATCGATGCCGATTACGCCAACCAGATCTTCATCAGCGCCTGGCTGCGCACCCCGCCGGGCAGCGAATCCTTTACGATCAATCCCGGCGATCGGATCGCGCAACTGGTGTTCCTGCCGATTGTCCGGCCCGAGTTCACGATTGTCGATGACTTCAGCGCGCAGACTGATCGCGGGCTGGGCGGATTCGGCTCGACCGGCGTCTGATGGCAGCAATCCCAGCCCCGCTCACCGACGCCCAGCTTGACCGCTATGCGCGCCATATCGTCCTGAAAGAGATTGGCGGGCGCGGCCAGGCGCGGTTGCTGGCAGGGCATGTCGTGGTGGTGGGCGCGGGCGGGATCGGATCACCCGCGATCCAGTATCTGGCGGCGGCAGGCGTCGGGCGGCTGACGATCATTGATGACGATCGCGTCGATCTCAGCAATCTGCAACGCCAGACATTGTTCGCGACCAGCGATATCGGCGCGCTAAAGACAGAAGCTGCTGCCGGTGCCGTGGCGCGGCTCAACCCGGATGTCGTGGTGCATCCAATCAGCGAACGGATCACCGCCGTCAATGCCGCCAGCTTGCTTGCCGGGGCCGATGTCGTGCTTGACGGCAGCGACAATTTCGCGACCCGGCTCGCGGTCGCCGATGCAGCGCGCGCGGCGCAAACGCCGCTCGTCTCAGCCGCGATCGGCCAGTTTGACGGGCAATTGGCGGTGTTTCGCGGCTGGGAAGCCGACAAGCCCTGCTATCGCTGCTTTGTCGGCAATGATCCCGATCGCGCCGATGTCAGCTGCGCAGATCAAGGGGTGCTGGGCGCAATGACGGGCGTTGTCGGCAGCTTGGCTGCGTTAGAGGCGATGCGCGCGATTGTGCCCTTTGGTGCCGATAGCGCGGGCAATCTGCTGATCGTCGATGCGCTCGATTTCCGCTTCCGTACGATCCGGCTGCCCAAGGATCCGGGCTGCCCGGCCTGTGCCGCATGACCGGCCTGACGATCATCATTGCCAGCGCCGATGCCGCCAGATTCCGCGCCGCCATGTCGACCGCGCTCGCCCAAGCGGCGCTCGGTGGCAGCGTGCGGCTCTATTGCCATGAAGCGAGCGTCGCGCTGCTCGCCCGCGCGCCCCGCGATGACGACGATGGTCCGGGCCTTGCCGCCGCTGGCCTCCCCGACCGGCCAGCATTGATCGCCATGGCACAAGCAGCGGGCATCGCCCTTATCGCCTGTCAGACCGGCCTGGCGCTCACCGGTGTGACGCTGGAGGCGCTTGCCGAGGGCGTTGAAGCGGAGGGCATGGTCAGCCTGCTCGCCACGCTCGGCGCGGACCGGCTGGTCAGCTTTTAGCCCGTGGCCGCTTCGCGTCGCGCCACGCGCGCCTGATCGCGATGCCAATCTATCGCCTCGGTCAGCCCGTCGACCAAGCCGATTTGCGGTCGCCAGCCCAGTTCGCGTTCGATCTTGCCGGGATCAATCGCGTGCCGACGATCAGTTGCCCGGCGATCGGGCAGGAAGCTGATCAGCGACCGACGCTTGCGGCCATCGGCGCGTGGATCGAGCCGATCGAGCAGATCGCAGATCATCGCCACTACCGCCAGACTGCTGCGCTCTTCGCGGCCACCGATCATGTAATGCTGGCCAACCTGGCCGTGGATCAGCACCGCCGTCAGCGCGCGCGCATAATCCTCGACATGCAGCCAATCGCGCAGTTCCGATCCAGAACCATAAACCGGTACCGATACGCCCCCAATCGCCGCCAAAATGGCATGCGGGATCAGCTTGCCGGGCTTTTGATAGGGGCCATAACAATTGCCGCCATGCGAGATCACGACGGGTAAGCCAAAGCTGCTGTGCCAGGCGCGCACGAGATGATCGGCAGCCGCGCGTGTCGCGGCACAGGGCGCGCCCGGCCGATAGGGCGCGGTCTCATCGATCCGGCGGGCATCCGCTGCCAGATCGCCAAAGACCGCATTGGTCGAAACATGGTGAAAGCGAAACCGCGCCCGCGCATCGGGCATCAACGTTCGCCAATGCGCGAGCGACGCCTCCAGTAGCTGAAAGGTGCCGCCGACATTGGTATCGATAAAGGGCGGGATATCGACGCCAGGGCGATCCGCGCGGCCTTCGGCTGCGATATGGATAACGCCATCGACCTGTTCCTGCGCCATAATCGCAGCGAGCAATGCGCGATCAAGGATATCGCCCTCGACAAAGCGGTAATTGGGCTGATCAGCGGGCACCGTCAATGCCGCTGACGCGACGCTATCGACCAGCGAATCGAGATTGATCACGCGAATCGAACCATTGCTCGCCAGCAATCGGCAGACCGCCGAGCCAATAAACCCCGCCCCGCCCGTAACGAGAATGGTTCGCTCTGGCGGCGTGTAGCTGATCTCGATCGGCGTGCGCGTCTTGGCGGTCATGGCATTGGTCTCGCTGGTCGGTTCATCACCCGCGACATTTATGCCCAAACCCTAAACGGTGTTTGCACCAATCGGGGTTAATCGCGCCCGAGCAACGCGCGCGCAAATGACCGCACCGCGGGACCGATATCCGGCCGATCCAGCGCCAGCGCAAGATTGGCCTGTATGAAGCCGGCCTTGTCGCCGCAGTCAAACCGCGTGCCGTCGAAGGTCAGTCCATGGAAGGGTTGATTGCCAATCATCCGCGCCATGGCGTCAGTCAGCTGGATTTCGCCACCTGCACCCTTTTCCTGCGTCTCCAGCACGCGCATCACCTCGGGCTGCAGGATATATCGGCCGATCACGGCCAGATTCGACGGGGCGGTGCCCGGCGCGGGTTTCTCAACCAGCCCCAGAACCTCGGTCAGTCGGCCATCGCGCGTACCGGGGGTAATCACGCCATATTTGTCGGTCTGGTCGTCGGCCACTTCCTGCGCGCAAATCATATTGCCGCCGGTCCGGTTATAGGCTTCGACCATCTGCTTCGGACAGCCAGGCGCACCGACCATGAAATCATCGGCGAGTAGGACCGCAAACGGCTCATCGCCAACGATATCACGCGCGCACCATACCGCGTGGCCAAGACCCATTGGCTCTTGCTGACGGACATAGGCAACCGCCCCCGGCGTGAGGCGGGTTTGGTGAAGCAATTCCATCGATTTGCCGCGCGCCGCCATCGTCGCTTCCAGCTCATAAGCGATGTCAAAATGGTCCTCGATCGCCGATTTGCCGCGCCCGGTGACGAAGATCATCTGCTCGATGCCCGCCTCCAGCGCCTCATCGACGGCATATTGGATCAGCGGCCGATCTACGACCGGCAGCATCTCCTTGGGCAACGCCTTGGTCGCGGGCAAAAAGCGCGTGCCCAGGCCACCGACCGGGAAAACTGCCTTGCGCAGCCGCTTGAACGTCATGATCTTCTCCACTGAAGCGTTGGCCCTATCGCGCCGAAGGACGGCTGGCAAACTCCAGCCTTCAGCGACTCTGCGATGTCCGTTAGCGTGGCCTTAAGCAGCCACGATTATGGCATCGTCATGACTTTCGCACATGCGCCCAAGCTGTCCCCCAAGGTGCTGATCGTGTTCGGCACGCGGCCAGAGGCGATCAAGCTTTTTCCGGTGATCCGGTCGCTGGCGGCGATACCGGGCCTGAACGTGCGGACCTGTGTGACCGCACAGCATCGCGGGTTGCTCGATCAGGTGCTGGACATTGCCGGGATTGTCCCGGACATTGATCTTGATTTGATGGAGCCCGGCCAGACGCTCGATCGGCTCACCTCTCGGTTGTTGACCGGCCTTGGCGAGGTGATGGACGCCGAACAGCCCGATCGCGTGATCGTGCAGGGCGATACCGCCACCGCGATGGTCGGTGCGCTCGCCGCCTATTATCGCAAAATTCCCGTATCGCATGTCGAAGCGGGCTTGCGATCGGGCGATGTCTATCACCCCTTTCCCGAGGAGGTGAATCGTCGGATCGTCGCGCCGATCGCTGATCAGCATTTCGCGCCGACCCAAACGGCGGCGGATGCGCTGCTGCGTGAGAACATCGCGGCGGACACCATCCACGTCACCGGCAACACAGTGATAGATGCGCTGCATGCGGCCAGTGCCGCGCTCGCGGCGGATCCGTCGCTCGCCGCTGGGCTCGACGCCATCGCCACCCGTTTTGCGGGCAAGCGCATCATCCTGGTTACAACGCATCGCCGCGAGAATTTCGGCGGGGGCATGGAAAACATCGCCCGCGCCATCCGCCGCATCGCTGCGCGCGACGATGTCGCGGTGATCTTCCCGGTGCATCCCAACCCCAATGTCGTCAGCGTCATGGATCAAGTGCTGGGCGGCCAGGCCAATATCGCCCGAATCGATCCGCTCGATTACCCCCATTTCGTCCGTGCACTGGGCCTTAGCCATATCGTGCTCACCGATTCGGGGGGCGTCCAGGAAGAAGCACCGGCGCTCGGCAAGCCTGTGCTCGTCATGCGCGAGACGACCGAACGCCCCGAAGGCGTCGCCGCCGGGACCGCCAAACTGATCGGTACCAACGAAGATCGGATCGTTTCCGAAATCTTCACCCTCCTTGACGACAATGGCGCGCATCAAGCGATGGCGCGCGCCCATAATCCGTTCGGCGACGGCCACGCTTCGGCTCGGATTGCAAAGGTCGTCGCGGATGGTTTCGGACTCTGAACTCAAGGTCGCCGTTCTCGGGCTAGGCTATATCGGCCTGCCGACCGCCGCGGTCATTGCGCGCACTGGCGTTCAGGTGCTTGGCGTCGATGTCACCCAGAGCGTTGTCGATACGGTCAATTCGGGCAAGGTCCATATCGAGGAAGTCGATCTCGACGGGCTAGTGTCCGGCGTGGTCGCGCGCGGCAATTTGCGCGCATCGACGATGATCGAACCGGCCGATGTCTTCGTCATCGCCGTGCCAACCCCGTTTGGCGAGAATCACGCGCCCAATATCGGCTATGTCCTGCAAGCCGCGACCACGGTTGCCGCTGTGCTCAAGGCGGGCGACGTCGTCATCCTCGAATCCACCTCCCCCGTCGGCACGACCGAAAAGGTGCGCGACCTGCTCGCGCAATTGCGCCCCGATCTGAAGGTGCCGGGCCGAACCGGCGAAAGCGCTGATATCGCGATTGCCTATTGCCCCGAACGCGTTTTGCCGGGGCGCATTCTGGTCGAGCTGATCGACAATGATCGCGTCATTGGCGGCATCACCCCGCGCTGCGCGCGCAAAGCACTGGCCTTTTACCGGCGCTTTGTGCGCGGTGCTTGTGTAACGACGACGAGCCGCGCGGCGGAAATGACCAAGCTCACCGAAAATGCGTTTCGCGACGTCAACATCGCCTTCGCCAATGAACTAAGCCTGATCGCCGACAAGATGGGCGTCGACGTCTGGGAAGTCATCCGCCTCGCCAACCGGCATCCCCGCGTCAACATCCTGTCGCCCGGTCCCGGCGTTGGCGGGCACTGCATCGCGGTTGATCCCTGGTTCCTGGTCAGTGCCGCGCCCGATCAGACGCCGCTGATTCGCACTGCGCGCGAAGTGAATGACGGCAAGGTTGCGCATACGACCGCTCGCGCGATCGAGCTGATCGAGCAATTGCCGGGCGTGCCGGTCGCCTGTCTCGGGCTGGCGTTCAAGGCCAATATCGATGATTTTCGCGAGAGCCCGGCGCTGAAGGTTGCCGCCGATCTCGCCGCGCGCTTCGGCGATCGCATCTGCATTGTCGAACCCTATGCGAGCGCCCTACCCACGCCCTTTGACGGCACTGGCGCGCAACTGATCGATATCGATACGGCGATCGAGCGCTGCCCGATCATGATCGTGCTGGTCGATCATGAGGTCTTCAAATCGGTCCCACTCGACGAGCGCGCCACCAAGCTGGTCTATGACACACGCGGCATCTGGCCCGATCAACCGCCAGCCAGCGCGCCACCGGTGCCCCTGCGCCGGATTGCGTGACCAAAAACCAGCGCCAATCAACAGTAAAGCGGGACGTAGGTCCAATACTGGCCAATAATCCTGTTCCGGGATGTATCGACATGCTAGCATAATTACGGATTTCCATTTGGGATGCGCAGCACATGAAGGCGGTCCTCAAGCGCCCCTATTGGTTTATCCGGCGATTGACCGGCCTTTCGCTGCCCCCCCTGATCGCTCTCAAACATTTGCCGCGTTTTTTCCGCGAACTTTCCGCTTTCCGCGCTAAAGGAGGCGTGGTTGACCGGCTCTGGCCGATCCTGACTGACTATCAGGACGATTCTGGCACCGCTTCAGGCCATTATTTTCACCAAGACTTGCTGGTCGCCCAGTTCATCTTTTCCGCAAATCCGGCCGATCATCTCGACATCGCCTCGCGGATCGATGGCTTCGTCGCCCATGTGGCGGCCTTCCGCGCAATCGACGTGATGGATGTTCGCCCGCTCCAAGCCGCTGCCCACGCCAATATCCGCTTTCTCCAGCGCGACCTCATGGTGCCGCAACCCGATCTGGCCGGGCGCTATCCCTCTGTCAGCTGTCTCCACGCGCTCGAACATTTCGGCCTTGGCCGCTACACTGACTGCATTGATCCGGATGGCCACCGCAAGGGCTTCGCTGCCATCGCAGCTTTGGTCTCCCCGGGCGGCGCCTTTTATCTCAGCGTGCCGGTTGGCCGTCCGCGTGTTGAGTTCAATGCGCACCGCATCTTTGCCCCTGACGAACCGCTGTCATGGGCAACCGGGCAGTTCACCCTTGAGCGGTTCGACTATGTCGATGATCACGGCGCACTGCAGTTGAACAAGGCGCCTGCTGATGCTGCTGGGCTCGATTATGGCTGCGGAATCTACACGTTGCGCAAGGCCAGGTGATGCCGATTGGGCCAAGCCCACATCCACGCGCCGAAACGACAACGATTGTGCCCATCATTTAGGATCGATGCGTGAGGGTCCGATAGAAGCTTTGCTCAGCGGTTGTCGCGGCGAACATGAGGTCGCCAACAGCCTTTGCCCGCTCGGCGAGCGACCGCGCCAGCTGCCTGTTCTCGAACAATTTCTGCATATCGGCGGCAATGTCTGGGATGGCGGTGGAATGCTGGACCAGGGCGACTCCGGGATGATCGCGTTCCCAGACCGCCGCAGCGCAATCGGCGTCGCCGCTCACAAAGATTGGCAGGCCGACATTGGTATAGTCCGTCAGCTTGCTTGGAAACGACAGGCGCTCATTGACCTTTTCGCCGGGACCAAACCACATTGGCAGATACAGGATGTCGACGTCATTGCGCAGCGCCGCGACCAGGGCATCGGGCGGCAGCAACCCGCGCAGCTCAATATTGGGTTGCGCGAGCGACGGGTGCGCTTCGACGGTAGCAGGGCCATAGATGATTAACCGCCCGCCCAAGGGGGCAATCGCCTGCGCCATGCGGCGATTTGCCTCAACCATCGCCAAGGTACTCATCGATCCGGCAAAGGCGACGAGGCGGCCACGGGTCCGTGCCGCTAACCGTGGCGAAAGGCCTTCATAGACCTGCCCATGGGGTGACCGCGCCGGATAAAGCGTTTCCCCGGCGACGCCAAACCGGCGCTGATACGCCGCGCCCATCGCCGGCGACACACACAAGCGCGAGGCCGCCCCGCGATAGACTTGCGCGAAAATGCGCTCCTTCATCGCTGCCAACGCGGCCAGCGTGGCGCCGCCACCAGCCCATTCGTCATGGCACATCAGGTGGTAGGGAAGCTTGTGCGCGCGCGCGAGGGCCACCGCCGATAGCCAGCCATTGCCATTCGTCACCGTGAGCACGGCGTCGGCATCGAAACCGATCGTGGCGGTGCGGATCGCGCGCGATACATGCGCTGCGGTTACCATCGCCACGCTATCGACGAGCTTCGCGAGCCGAGTCCGCCGAAGCCGTCCCATCCGCTGCGGCACATGCCGATAGTCAACGCCGGGCAACCGGCGGTGCGGCAAGGATTGCTGCGCGCCCGTCTCGACAATGCGCAATCGATCGCGCGGATAATCGAGCAACAAACGGAAGAGCAGCGCCGATCCATGCAGACTATTCTCCACCGGGACATCGGCAATGTAGAGCAATCGCGGCAGCATTTGGGAGCCGGACGCCCGCCGCGCATCACTCACCCGCGCACCGCTTGCGCTTCAAAGATTTCCTGCATCGTCACGCCAACCGACTTGGTGATTTCCCAGCCGGGATAATGCGCCTTGATCTTGGCGAGATCGGAATAATAGCAAATGTGATCGCCGG
>CAZYOU010000024.1:0-33063 GCA_964649315.1 uncultured Stakelama sp.
CCGAACTCGACGAGGGCAATATCTATGAATGCCTGATCGAGGCGTACAAGCATGACGTCCGCAATTGCTGGTGGATCGTCGATTACAACCGCCAGTCATTGGACGCGACGACGGCGGACCGGATGTTCGATCGGTTCGACGATATCTTCGAAACCTGTGGCTGGCGCGTGCTGACATTGAAGCACGGCAAGCTGCAGCGCGCGGCGTTCAAGCAGCCCGGCGGGCAGCATCTCGAACAATGGATCGACAACTGCCCCAATGCCGACTTTGCGGCACTTACCTATCAGGGGGGCGCGGCGTGGCGCGCGCGGCTGACGGCGGATATCGGCCAGCAAAAGGGCGTCGCGACGCTGCTAGACGCGCATGACGATGCCGCGCTTGCCCGGCTGATGACCAATCTGGGCGGGCATTGCATCGAGACGATCCTCGATGCGTTTGCCAAGGCCGCCGACGACACGCCGACCTGCTTCATCGCCTATACCGTCAAAGGTTATGGCCTGCCGTTTGCGGGGCATAAGGACAATCACGCTGGGCTGATGAACCCCGGCCAGATCGAGGGCCTGCGCGATCAGATGGGGATCGCGGCGGGTGATGAATGGCAGCCCTGGGCGGGGCTGGGCGACAATGCGCGGGCGAGCGTGAGTGCGTTCGTTGATGCGTCGCCGCTCAAGGTCAAGGTGGCCGATCGCGCCTTCGTCGACATCCCCGTGCCCGATCGGCTCCCGGCGCCTGAGGGTGAAGAACAAGCCACGCAGACGGCGTTCGGCAAAATCCTGCTCGATCTTGCCAAGTCCGGGGATGCCAAGGCGCGCGCACTCGCGGATCACATCGTCACCACCTCGCCCGACGTTACTGTCTCGACCAATCTCGGCGCCTGGGTGAACCAGCGCGGGCTGTTCCGGCGCAAGGACATGGCCGATGTGTTCGCCGCCGCACGCATTCCTTCGGCACAGAAATGGGCGGGGCGGCCCGCCGGGCAGCATGTCGAGCTGGGCATTGCCGAGAGCAACTTGTTCCTGATGCTTGCCGCCGCCGGCATCGCCGCGCCGCTATTTGGAACGCGGCTGATGCCGGTTGGCACCGTCTATGATCCGTTCATCGCGCGCGGGCTCGATGCGATGAATTACGGTTGCTACATGAATGCGCGCTTCCTGCTCGTCGCGACCCCCGCCGGGCTGACGCTGGGGCCAGAGGGCGGGGCGCACCAGTCGATCAACTCGCCGCTGATCGGCATGGGCCAACCGGGGCTCACCTATTACGAACCGGCCTATGCCGATGAAGTCGCGCTGCTGATGGGCCATGCCTTTCGCCACATGCAGGCATCCGATGGTGGCGCGGTGTATCTGCGCCTATCCACCCGCAGCATCGCGCAGGTGGCGCGCGAGGATGATCGGTGGGAGGAAGGCGCAATTAAGGGCGGTTACTGGCTAAAGCGCCCCGCGCCGGGGGCCGAAGCCGCGATTATCGCTACCGGTGCGATCCTGCCCGAAGCGATCGAGGCATGGGCGCTATTGCAGGACGATGTCCCCGGGATCGGTCTGATGGCGGTCACCTCGCCCGATCTGCTCCACCGTGGCTGGTCATCCGCCCGCGCGGCGCGGTGGAGCGGCGGCGGTGAGCCAGCGCATATCGCCACCCTGCTCGGCGCGCTCTCGCCCAGCGCCGGCCTCATCACCGTGATCGACGGCAGCCCCGGCACGCTCAGCTGGATCGGCGGGGTGCGCGGCAACCGTGTCTCGCCGCTCGGGCTCGACCGCTTCGGGCAGACGGGCGACCTGCCTGATCTTTACCGCGAATACCGGCTCGATACGCAGTCCATTCTGGATGCAGCGGCAGAGCTGTTCCTGTAGACAATCACCAACCGATCGATCGACCCGAAGGAATCCCTATGAAGACCCGTGCCGCCGTTGCGTTCGAAGCCAAGAAGCCGCTCGAAATCGTCGAGCTCGATCTGGAAGGACCGAAGGCGGGCGAGGTGCTGGTCGAGATTATGGCGACGGGCATTTGCCATACCGATGCCTATACGCTCGACGGGCTCGACAGTGAGGGGCTTTTCCCCAGCGTGCTAGGGCATGAGGGCGCTGGCATCGTGCGCGAAGTAGGGGCGGGCGTTACCTCGGTGAAACCCGGTGATCACGTGATCCCGCTCTACACCCCCGAATGCCGCCAGTGTAAATCATGCCTCAGCGGCAAGACCAATTTGTGCACCGCGATCCGCGCGACGCAGGGCAAAGGGTTGATGCCCGACGGGACGACGCGGTTCAGCCATAAAGGCCAGCCGATTTTCCACTATATGGGCTGCTCGACCTTCTCGAACTTTACCGTGCTGCCTGAAATCGCGGTGGCAAAAATCCGCGAGGACGCGCCGTTCAAGACGAGCTGTTATGTCGGTTGCGGGGTAACGACCGGCGTCGGCGCGGTGGTGAATACGGCCAAAGTCCAGGTCGGCGATACGGTGATCGTCTTCGGGCTCGGCGGGATTGGATTGAACGTGCTGCAGGGCGCGCGGCTGGCCGGGGCGGGGATGATCGTGGGCGTCGATATCAACCCTGCACGGGAAGAATGGGGCAAGCGCTTCGGCATGACCCATTTCGTCAATCCAAAGGATGTCGACGGTGATCTCGTCGCCCATCTCGTCGGACTGACTGATGGCGGGGCGGATTACACCTTCGACTGCACCGGCAACACCACCGTGATGCGTCAGGCGCTTGAGGCATGTCATCGCGGCTGGGGCACCAGCATCATC
Source organism: uncultured Stakelama sp. (assembly GCA_964649315.1). Taxonomy (GTDB): domain Bacteria; phylum Pseudomonadota; class Alphaproteobacteria; order Sphingomonadales; family Sphingomonadaceae; genus Sphingomonas. The sequence goes on from CAZYOU010000024.1 coordinate 2,747, forward strand.
ATCGGGGTGGCCGAAGCCGGCAAGGAAATCGCCACCCGCCCGTTCCAGCTCGTCACTGGCCGCAACTGGCGCGGCACCGCGTTCGGCGGCGCGAAGGGGCGGACCGACGTGCCCAAGATCATCGACTGGTACATGAACGGCAAGATCGAGATCGACCCGATGATCACCCATGTGCTGAGCCTGGAGGAGATCAACACAGGGTTCGACCTGATGCATGCGGGCGAGAGTATCCGTTCGGTCGTTGTCTACTGATACGGAATTCGAGCGGCTCGAATCAGGAAGACTGGAACCGTGTCGCCACAGCAGCTGCCCCCACACATGCTAGTTTCCATTATAGTCAATCGCCGCCGCCGCCGCGCCGGACATGATGAAGCCGATGGGTCGATCCGATTCTTCCTGCAAATGCGCGATCAGGCTGGCGGTGCGGGCGAGCAGCGAAATACCCTTCAGCGCACCGACCGGGAAGCCAACATCGAGCATCACCGCAGGGATCGCGCCATTGACATTGATGGGCAAGGCGCGGCCGAGCGCTTCGGGCAGGGCATCGCGGATCGCATACAGCATCCCGATATGATCGCCGACGATGCCGTGCTCCTCGGCCAGTCGGAGCAACAGCAAGGCTCGCGGATCACCCGCTGAATGCTGTGGGTGGCCGAACCCCGGAATCGCCCGCTTTTCGGCCCGTAATCCGCGAACGCCGTCAAGCGCGACGGTCGCGGCGGGCATGTCTGCGGTGGTTTGTGCGACCAGATCGGTATAGAAACGCCCGGCCACCTCGGCGCTGCCGAGCACCACTGATCCGCATCCGAGCAATCCGGCAGCGACCGCGCCGTGAAACGCCTCCGGCGCTGCCGCATAGGTCATCCGCGCCGCCACGACGCTGGGCACCAGTCCATGTTCGGCAATGGCCGCCAGCACAGCATTGGCGAAAAAACGCTGCGTATCGGTCGGCTGGTTTCCGGTCACGAGCATCCAGAAATAGCTGGTGAAATCCATCTGGCCGATGATGTCTCGGCAAAGATCGTGCCCGCGCACGGTGATACTGGTCTCGTCCGACGTGCAGATGGCGGAAAAAGGTGCGTCCTGTTTGCCGATCCGCATGGCATTCTTCCCCTATGCTGCGTTGGTATCGCCGCGCTTGGCGATCTAAATATCTTCGATTTACGAAGTTGATTTCGTATATCGAAGTTTCTAAGACGGGTAAGAGGGAGTAGTCAACATGGCAAAGCCGCTCGCCAATGTCACCGTGTTGGAAATGGGGACGTTCATTACCGGGCCGGCCGCCGGCATGTTGCTGGCCGATCTGGGCGCCGATGTCGTCAAGATCGAAAGACCCGACGGGGGCGATCCGTTCCGCGCCTTTAACGGCGACTTCTATAGCCCGCATTTCCAGACCTATAATCGTAACAAGCGATCGATCACGCTCGACACGCGCGGCGGCGCTCATCTTGAAGCGTTCGACCGGATGATTGCGGACGCGGATGTCTTCATCCAGAATTTCCGCCCCGGCGTGGCGACCAAGCTCAACATCGATCCGGAGCGCCTGCGGGCGATCAACCCGCGGCTGATTTATCTGTCGATCTCCGGCTTTGGCGCGACCGGGCCCGATCGTGATCGGCCGGCGTTCGATACGGTCGCACAAGCGGCGAGCGGCTTTTTGCGGCTCCTCGTCAATCCGGAAAACCCCCGCGTCGTGGGCCCTGCGCTCGCCGATTCGATAACCGGCTTTTACGGCGCTTACGGCGTGCTGGCGGCGCTACACGAACGCGCAACGACCGGCAAGGGGCGCCTGGTCGAAGTATCAATGTTTGAGGCGATGGCGCATTTTAACCTCGACGATTTCACCCATTACTTTGCCGAGGGTCAGGTCATGGGGCCGTATAGCCGCCCCAATGTGTCGCAATCCTATGTGTTCCAGTGCGGTGAGGGCAGCTGGATCGCGCTGCATATGTCGTCGCCGCCCAAATTCTGGGAGAATCTGGCAACCGCCGTCGGCCAGCCGGACATGCTGGCGCGGCCGGAATTTTCCAGCCGCACCGCGCGGATCGACAATTATGAAAAGGTCGCTGCCTTTCTCGCGCCGATTTTTGCCACACGTTCGCGCGCCGACTGGTGTGCCACGCTGGAAGCCCTCGAAGTGCCCCATTCGCCGGTCTATTCGGCACCCGAGGTGATCGAGACCGATCAGGCACGGCATCTGCAATTATGCGTGGAGGATCCGCATGGGCCACGCGGCCCGTTCCGCACGATCCGGTCGCCGGTAAGCTTTGATGGCGAGCGGATGCTGGACGTCACCGCACCTCCCGTGCTTGGTCAGCATAATGGCGATTTTGGTGCCTCGACAGCGACCGCAGCTGCTGCCGAATAACGGCCCGGTCCGCGCCGCCACAGCGGCTTGCCCTGCGCCGTCAGGCCGATTACCGCAGGACATGCCTGCCACCGAAAAGCCATCCAAGGACAGCGAATATCTATCGACCCTTGAACGCGGGCTGCGTGTTTTGCGGTCGTTCGATGCGGCGCATCCGGAAATGCAATTGAGCGAAGTGGCGCAGCTTACCGGCCTCAGCCCGGCGGTGGCGCGGCGCTGCCTTAATACGCTCGTGCAGCTTGGCTATGTCGCCCAATATGGCCGCAAATTCCTATTGCGCCCGGAGGTGCTGTCGTTCGGGACAAGTTATCTGTCATCGATGAACGTTGACCAGATCATCCTGCCACCCTTGCAGCAACTCCGCGATTCGACCGGGGACAGCTCATCTATGGCCGTGCTGTCAGGCACCGACATTCTGTATGTTGCGCATGTTTCCACCAATCGCCGGATTCGATTGGGTGCAAGCGTGGGGACCCGCTTTCCGCTGTATGCCACATCAATGGGGAAGGTTTTGCTCGCCTTTCAGGACAATGCGCTGGTCGACACATATCTGAAAACAGCAACGATGACCCGCTTTACCGAACGGACGGTGACGACGGCGACCGCGCTTGCCGCCCGGCTCGCCTCGACCCGCTCGACGGGGTATGACTCTGCGCTCGACGAGCTCGATTATGGCTTGGTGTCGGTTGCCGTCCCCGTATTTGATGCCGATCGGCGGATCGTTGCGGCGATCAACTGTTCAACGTCGACTACGCGCATCTCGCAGGATGAGCTTGTCCGAACGCGATTGCCCTTGCTGCGCGACGCTGCCGCAGAGATTGGCACAGCGTTGCAACGCTGGCCCGCGCTGATCCACTCGCTGCACGCGAGCTGAGCGCCGCCCTTTTTTCGCTGACAGGCCCCGACATCAATAGCGCGCGCGTTGGCACGACCAGGCGTGTTGCGGCTATGCCAGCATCAACACAAATTCGCATATCGAACTCGACTTCGCATGGCGAAGCAATCAAGTGGATGCTGCTTATATCGACGCTCCGCACCTCGGCTTAGATCGGGAAGAGCGACGGCATTTTGGGGAGGATGCTTCGTGACGAAACCGGCAACATGGACCAAGGCTGCGCTGGCAGCGTCGATTTCAGCGATGGCGATGATGACGGCCACGCCCGCCGTCGCGCAACAGGCCGATGCGCCCGCCGCGACCGCACAGGATGAAAATGAGATCGTCGTTTCCGCGCTGCGCCGCGACACCCGGCTACAGGATACGCCGGCCGCGATCACCGCATTCGATTCCAAGGCCATCGAAGCCGCCGGCATCGATCGCCCGTCCGATTTTGTCGAACTGACGTCGAACGTCCAGCTGATCGAAACGCAGAATGTCGGTAACGCGTTCATCATTATTCGCGGCATCACTCAGAACCGCAATTCCGAACCATCGGTCGCGGTAGTCGTTGACGGCGTACAGCAAGTCAACGCCGCCCAGTTCAACCAGGAACTGTTCGATATCGAGCAGATCGAAGTGCTGAAGGGCCCGCAGGGCGGCCTCTACGGTCGCAACGCAATCGGCGGCGCGATCGTCATCACCACCAAAGACCCGAGCGATGAGCTTGAAGGTCGGATCATGGCTGGGATCGACAACGGGTTTGGCTACACGGTGCGCGCCGGATTGAGCGGACCCATCAGCGATACGGTGAAGTTCCGCCTGTCGGGATCGTTTCGTGACAGCAACGGCTATATCCCGAATACCTTTCTGGGCGAAGATGCCGATCCGGTGCAGGATTTCTCGATTCGCGGCAAAGTGCTGTGGCAGCCGACGGATAATTTCAGCGTCGATCTGCGCGGGTTCATTTCAAAGCTGAAAACCCAGGCATTCTATTACAACATCGTCAATGACGTGAACGATGTCAGCCTGCAGGTACGCGTCAACAACGCTGGCCAGGACGATCGTGACATCTACAGCGTATCGGCCAAGATCGACTATCAGGCCGATTGGGGCCAGATCCGCTCGGTCACGTCCTATGACCGGATCAGCGAAATCCTGACCGGTGACGCGTTCAACTTCCTGCCAATACCTGAATCGCTCTTCTTCAACTTCCTCGGCTTTGACCTTAACCAAAGCCAGTATCTTGACGTCCGGGCAATCAGCGAAGACCTGCGGATTTCCTCGCGCGATGATCAGAAATTCTCCTGGTCGATCGGCACCTATCTGATCCAGACTGATCGTTACATTTCGACCGGCAATCTGGTCGATACCGGCGCCGGGGTGTTCCCGGTGTTCAGAACGCCGAGCACTAACCCACTCAACCCTCAGGCCACCTTCCTTGCCGACAGCCAGGATAACTTTGCCTGGGCAGTCTATGCCGGGCTTGGTTATGAGTTTTCAAAGGCCCTGCGGATCGACGGGTCGCTGCGCTATGACCGCGACAACCGCAGCAACACGACGCTGACGCCGCCCGCTTTCATTCCCGTCGTCACCGGCTTCCCTGCTGGTACCACCGGGGAAGTGCGCGACCGGTCATTCTCATCCTGGCAGCCCAAGGTCACGGTGACCTGGAAGCCCGTCACCAATCTGACCCTATATGGCGGGTACAGCCGCGGTTTCCGTTCGGGCGGGTTCAACCAGACAGGCGTCGGCGCAGTGGCTGCGGGCACCGGTGTGGTCGGCGTGAACGACATTTATGAGGCCGAAATCGCCGACACGGTCGAACTCGGGTTCAAAAGCACGCTGTTCAATAACCTGCTGACATTCAACGGCAGCGGCTACACCACCAGCTCGCGCAACGGCTATTTCTTCGTGTTCCTCGCGGCCAACTCGACGCAGAATTTGGGGAATGTGCCCAAGGTGCGGTTGACCGGGTTCGAGCTGGAAAGCGCCATTCATCCGGCACGCGGCCTCGATTTCAATGTCGGGCTTGGCGTCACCTATTCGAACATCGAACGCTTCCCCGATCCGACGGTCGTCGGCAACGAAGCGCCGTTCATCTCGCGCTATACCCTGAATGTCGGCGCGCAATATGAAAGCCGCATCAATGGCGGCGACCTGAAGGCGCGCGCCCGGATCGATTATCGCCGCATCGGCCGGACCTGGTTCGACGTGACCAACTCAACGTCACGCGATCCGGTCGATCTGGTCGATACGCGCGTGTCGCTGGACGGTGGTCGCTGGACCTTGTCGGCCTTTGCCGACAATCTGTTCGACAAGAAGTATAACGCTGAATTCTCGCCCGGCGGTTTCGTGTTCAAGGCACGTCCGCGCATCTATGGGCTGGAAGGTACCGTGAAGTTTTGATGTTGGGCAATGCGGTGAACTGCTTTGCGCCAACATGCGGGCGGTCGCCATGCGGCCGCCCGTCGATCTGATCAGACAGGAGCAGCACCGATGACCGCATCGCTACCCAATCGCCTTCATCACACCGCCTATGTCTCGATAGACCTCGAGGCGACCCGCCATTTCTATGAGGATATCCTCGGCTTTCCACTCGTCGCCACCTGGTGCGAACAGGAAGAGCTGTTCGGCAAAGAGCGCACCTATTGCCATTGCTTCTTCGGGATGAGCGACGGCAGCGCATTGGCATTCTTCTCGTTTGCACATGCCGATGACCAAGCCGAGTTCGGCCCCGAACTGCCCTCCAGCCCCTTCCGGCATATTGCGCTGAACGTCGATGCCGCCGCGCAGGCCGAAATCGAACGCCGCATCGCCGCTGCTGGGATCGAACCGCCCGCCACCTATGTGCTCGAACATGGCTATTGCCGGTCAGTCTATGTCGTCGATCCCGATGGCATGATCGTCGAGTTCACGCATGATGCGCCCGGGTCCGATCAGATCAATGCAGCCCGCCTGAAGGATGCCCATGCCGAACTCAAGCGCTGGCTGGCTGGGGATCACCGGCCCAATAACGACGTGCGGCATTTCCTCGAACCGGCACAGTGATCGCGCGCGGCGGGTGTGGCGACATGCGCGGCATCCGTCGCTGATCCCGTGCCGCTAAGGCAGATTATCCCGTCGATCGTCGATCTCGACATGGGTGGCGGCTGCATCCGCATCGCCACCGCCGGGCAGGGGACACCTATCGTCATGTTGCACGGCTGGACGCTCGACCATCGCAGCTGGGCCCCGCAATTGCCGCTTTCCAAGCAGGCCAGACTGATCATGCCCGACCGGCGCGGGTTCGGCGCATCAACCGCGCCGCCTGATCTGAGCTGCGAATGGCAAGATGTCGATCTTATCGCCGGACCCGAGCCGTTCGTGCTGGTCGGCATGTCGCAAGGCGCCAGTGTCGCGCTTGATGTCGCGCGGCGTCGGCCTGATCGGGTCAAGGCCCTGATCCTCGCTGGGGCGCCGCTCCACGGTGTGGTGGCGAATGACGATGATGAAACGCCAATCCCGCGCACCCGTTATGCCACGATGATCCGCGCCGGTCAGCTTGCTGCGGTAAAGGCCGATTGGGCCCGAAGCCCGCTAGTCAGGACCAAGGCGATCGGCTGGCCGTTGCTGAGTGCCATGCTCAACGATTATGACGGGCGTGACCTGCTCGGCCCGACCACAGGCATCACGATTAGCGCTGATGATATCGCCGCGCTTCCCATGCCGGTGCTGTCGATAACCGGCGCGCGCGACACCCGCTGGCGACGGCAGGTTAGCGCGTTCATCGGCAACACCGCACCGCAGGGCCGTATGGTCAGCATCGATCATGCCGGGCACCTCTGCAACATCGACCATCCTGCTCGGTTCAACGCCGTTCTCGCCAGCTTTGTCACCGAAATCCCATCCACCTCGATTCACTAAAGGGTCCGATCACCATGTTGTTTCCCACGTCGCTCGTCGGTTCGTATACGCAGCCCGATTGGCTGATCGACAAGGTCAAGCTTGCCGGACGCTTTCCGCCGCGCGTGCGTGCCACCGAGCTGTGGCGCGTCGATCCGGAATGGCGCGAACAGGCATTTGACGACGCGACGATCCTCGCCATCCGCGATCAGGAGCGCGCCGGGCTCGATATCATCACGGATGGCGAGATGCGCCGCGAGAGCTATTCGAACCGCTTCGCCACCGCGCTCGACGGGGTCGATCTCGACAATCCCGGCGTGGCCCTCGATCGCAGCGGCGAGCCGAACCCGGTACCGCGCGTGACGGGCAAGATCCGCCGCCGCCACGCGGTCGAGACGCGCGACGTCGAATTCCTGCGCGCCAATACCGACCGAATGATCAAGATCACCGTGCCCGGCCCCTTCACGATGGCGCAGCAGGCGCAGAATGATTTTTACGCCGACGAAGCTGAAATGGCGCATGATTATGCCGTTGCCGTGAATGCCGAGATCAAGGATTTGTTCGCAGCCGGCGCAGACATCGTCCAGATTGATGAACCCTATATGCAGGCCCGCCCCGCCAAGGCGCGCGAATACGGTCTGGCCGCGCTGAAGACCGCGCTCGACGGCGTGACTGGACGCACCGCGCTGCACATCTGCTTTGGCTATGCCGCGCTGATCCACGAACGGCCGGAAGGGTATAACTTCCTCCCCGAACTCGCCGATACCGACCTGAACGATATCTCGATCGAAACCGCCCAGTCGAACCTCGATTGCAGCATCCTCGAAAAACTGGGCGGCAAGACGATCATCCTCGGCGTGCTCGACCTGTCGACGCATGAGATTGAAACACCCGAGACGGTGGCCGCTCGCATCCGCCGCGCGCTGCCGCATATCGCCGCCGAACGGCTGGTGATCGCGCCTGATTGCGGGCTGAAATATCTGCCGCGTGACGTCGCTTTCGGCAAAATGCAGGCGATGGCACAGGGTGCCGCGATCGTTCGGGCAGAACTGGCATGAGCGCGGGGCGTTTCCTCACCACCCATGTCGGCAGCCTGCCTCGTCAGGATGATCTGATCGCGCTGATGTTCGCCCGCGAGGAAGGTCTGCCGCTCGATCCCGGCGCGGTGGACGCGCGGATCGAGGCCGCGGTCGATTACGTTGTCACCAGGCAGGCCGAGGCAGGGATCGACATCATCAACGACGGCGAACAGTCAAAGCCAAGCTACGCGACCTATATCAAGGATCGGCTCAACGGCTTTGGCGGCAGTGGCAACAGCTATGTCTTTGCCGATGTTGAGGATTTTCCCGGCGTCAAGGAACGCATATCGGGCGATGCGGGCCGCAAGCACCGCAAGACGCCCGCGTGCAACGCACCGATCACCGTCAAGGACATGACGGCGGTCGAGGCGGATACACGCACGCTGAACGCCGCATTGGCAAAGCACGAGGGGCGCCAGGCGTTCATGAGCGCTGCCTCGCCGGGCGTCACCGCGCTGTTCTTCGCTAACGATTATTACGACAGCGACGAGGCCTATCTCTTCGCGCTCGCCGAAGGGTTGCGGCACGAATATGAGGCGATTGCCGCCGCCGGGATCACGCTGCAGATCGATTGCCCTGATCTGGCGATGGGCCGCCATACCCAATTTCGTGACCTGACATTGTCGCAGTTTCGCGACCGGATGATGCTGAACATCGAAGCGCTCAACCGTGCGACCGCGAACATCCCAGAAAAGCAGCTGCGGATGCATATGTGCTGGGGGAATTATCCGGGCCCGCACCACTGCGATGTGCCGTTCAAGGATATCATCGATCTGGTCTGGCGCGCGCGTCCTCATGCGATCCAGTTCGAAGCAGCCAATCCGCGCCACGCGCATGAATATGAGATGTTCAAGGAAATCGGCTTGCCCGAAGGCAAGGTGCTGATCCCCGGTGTGGTCGAATGCCAGTCCAATTACATTGAGCATCCCGAACTGATCGCGCAGCGCATTGGCCGCTATGCCGATCTGGTCGGGCGCGAGAATGTGATGGCGGGCGTCGATTGCGGCTTTTCGGTCCATGTCGGGTCGGGCGGGGTCGACCGTGACATCGTGTGGGCCAAAATGGCGGTGCTCGCCGAAGGCGCACGAATCGCGAGCGCGCGCTACTGGTAGCGGGTCGATGACCGCTGGGGGGCGCTCAGCCGCCCCCTGGTGCTTTGGTGCCGCGGGGACGGGCTTCGGGAGATGCCACCACATCGCGCGCGCCGCCCGTCTTCCAGTCGATGCGATACAGATCGAACCGTCGGTCGGCGAGGTTACGCACCGTGCCCTCTGCCCGCGCCCAGGTGAGATCGGCGAGATTGACGTCCGCAATCGTCAGCGTCTCGATATTCTCGCTCGCTTCCGCGGCAACACCATCCCGGGCGAAGGGGAAATCGCAGGGGGTGAGAATGCAGGATTGTGCATACTGGATATCCATATTGTCGACCCCCGGCAGGTTGCCGACATTGCCCGACATGACGACGAAACACTGATTCTCGATTGCCCGCGCCTGCGCACAATAACGCACGCGCATGTAGCCTTGCCGGTTATCGGTGCAGAACGGCACGAAGATGATCCGCGCACCTTCATCGACCAGACGACGCGCCAGCTCTGGAAACTCGCTGTCATAGCAGATGAGCACACCGATCGGCCCAACATCGGTCTGGATCGCCGCAACTGAATTGCCGCCCTTGATCTTCCACCAATAGGCTTCGTTGGGTGTCGGGTGAATTTTTTCCTGCGAGTGGATCGATCCATCGCGTAGGCAGACATAGGCGATGTTCTGGATGCTGCCATCGTCGACCCGGGTCGGGTGCGAGCCGCCGATAATGTTGATGTTGTAGCGCAGCGCCATCCGCGACAGTTCAGCGACGATCGGCGCGCGATATTCGGTCATCCGGTCGATAGCCTCCATCGGCGTCAGTGTTTCGGGCTCGAACGACAAGAGCGACATGGTAAACAGTTCGGGGAACACGACGAAGTCGGATCGATAATCGGCGGCCACATCGACGAAATATTCGACGTTCTTCACGAACCCGGCAAAATCATCGACTGCGCGCGCCTGAAACTGAACGGTCGCCAGCCGAACGCTCTCAACGTCGCGCGGCACGCGAAAGGCCGGCGGCTCGTTCGGATCGACATACGGATTGCGCCACACCATGTGCGCGGCAAAGCCGTCGGATGCTCGGTCAGTCGGCAAATATCGGCTGAGCACGCCAATCGGCGTAAATCCGTTCGACATCTGAAACCCGATCACTTGATCGCGCAGTTCACCCTCGGCGACACGCTTCAGATAATCGTCTGGCCCTGCAACCTTCGCCTTCGCCCGGGCATAGCCGGGCATCCGGCCGCCAAACACGATGCCGCGCAGTTCAAGCCGTTCGGCAAGCACACGGCGTGCCTCGTATAATCGCTTGCCGATGCGCAAGCCCCGGTGACGCTCATCCACCGCCATTTCGATGCCGTACAGCCAGTCGCCCGTCGCATCGTGGCGGCTGCCATAGCCATTGCCGCTGATCGTTGCCCAATCATGCGGCGCGAGCGCGATTGCTTCATCAATCCGCGATGATGCGCAGTAACCGACGATCGACCCTTCGAACACGGCAACGAACTGCCCCTGCGGGAAGTTGTTGATTTGCCCGCTGATCTGCCCCGGGGTGTAGTTTTCGATCCCCGGATAGGCGCGGCTAATGAGCGCCAAGATGCCCGGCACGTCACCCGAAACGGCGGCGCGGACCTCCAAAGTGGCGGGGGCTTTGATCGGCACGGTGCGCTCCTGATGATCCCGATCGCGGGTCGGTGTCCCTCAGTGGCAGGTGCGCTCACATTGTCCAGCCCTGTCGCGCTGACGACTGAACAGGGCATGCCTTCACATGCCGGCCGGTTACGTCCTTCTTTCAACACCGGGGGTCGCGGATCGGCATGTGGAACACATGGCCGGTACGCGACCCCTTAGTGGCTTGATCGGGCGTCAGAACTGGTACCGGATACCAAGCTGGGCGCGCCACACCGATCCGGTGCTGATCCGTTCCTCGGACGTCAGTGGGATCGTGCCGTCATCGATATTGGTGATGACATATTGATTGGTCGCTGCGTCGAACACAGCATCGTACAGGGTTTCGCGGATCGAATATCGCCGGATTTGCCCCGCCCCGCTGCTCAACAGATTGAGGAAGTTACGAATACCCGCATCGATAATGAACTTGCCGTGCACCGGACTGGGGATTTCGATCTGCGTGTTGAGATCGAGCTGATAGGTTGATCCCGCCCGAATGCTGTTGCGCGGCAACGGCCCGCCCTGGAACCGTTCGAGATTGAATGCCGAGATGATGTTCGCGAGCTCGGCATAGCTTGCGCCTGCGCCATAACGGACCAGCGGATCGTTCGGCCCGGCCGGCAGATACGGCACCAGCCGATCCTGAGCACGATCCGACAAACCGGGCTGGATTGTCTGGAACCCTGCGGTTGCCTGACCGACATTGCCGAGCACGAACGATACCGATCGACCCGCCCGGTAATTGCCGAACAGCGAGAACCGGAACTTCACATCATTGTCGAACTTTTTTTCATAATTGAACGAGTGCACCAGATTGTGCGGGATCGACTGGATGGAAGGCGCCGCTGACGGATTGTTGATATTGTCGAACGCGCCGGTTTCGAACACGTCGGACAGGTTATCGGTATCATTGGCCGGCGACACGTCGCGCGCGTCGGTATAGGCGTAGCCGATATTCATATCGAGCGTGCCCCATTTGTTGAAGTTCCAGCGCTTGTCGACATTGAAGGCGACCACCGTCGTACGCCCGCGTTCGGTGTTCGTGATCATGATGTCCTGCGGTGCGGCAACGCCGTCCGACCGGTTGGTCGGGCGCGCCGGTCGCGTATCGAGTGGACGGGTCGTGACGGCATAACGCGGCACATCAAGGCCGGGCAGCGTGCCGATCGTCTGCAAGCGGATATCCTGGAACTGGATCGCCTCCAGAATCTCCGAATGGATGATCTCTGCACTCACCCGCCAATTGTCCCCAAGGCCTGGAATATCGAACCGCTGATCGACCGCGAACTGAAACCGCAAGTTGCGCGGGATTTCGAAGTTTGGATCGAGGAAGAAGGTGCTGCTGTCGGTGCCTTGCGTCAGCCGCGATTGGCTGGTGCCCAACCCGGCAATCGCGGCTGGCGGGAGCTGCTCGAAATTAGCAAGCGGGTTAACGGCCGCGCCCTGCACCGTGGTGTTGAAGGTGGAGATGCCGTTTTGCTGATAGGTCTCACCAAAAAAGGCCAGGGGCACGCCACCCGCAAACACGCCAACGCCGCCGCGCACCGTGGTCGTGCTGAACGGACGATAGTTGAAGGCAAAACGCGGCTGGAACACATCGCGGCCATCCAGCGTCGACTGGTTGGTAAATCCGTAGCGCGCCTGGAAGAAACTGTTGAGTCCGGGCACATCGGCGGTGCTCAATCGTTCATAGCGCAGACCAAGCAAAAGCGAGAGGTTGCTGAACGGCTTCCATTCGTCCTGCAGGTAGAAGCTGTCCTGCACGAGCGAAAAATCGGTCGCGGCGTCGAGCGGATTGCCGGTCACCGGCCCTTGCACCGTCACGAAGCCAACATTGCGGTTCAGGAATTGCTGAAACGCTGTACCGGGGCCGCCCTGAACGCCGGGGACGTTGGGATTGTCGACGCCATCCGGATCCTGAAAGACGAACAGGCCGCTGCCCGCCGGCACGTCGAGGTCGAAAATGCTGCGATCATCGCGTTCATAGCCGAAGCTGAAGCGGTGATCGCCGAGCTTGTAGGAACCGCGGAACAGCAGCTGGAGCCGTTCCGATTCGAATCGGGTATTTTGATCACCATCGTCAACGCCCAGTGACACCGTGAGCCCGTTCTGACCGAAACTGTTGGCGTTAAATCCCTGAATCTGGACCAGGCCGATCTGGCCAGCCTGTTCGAACAGCGGCTGAGTCACGCGGCGGGTTTTGGTATAGCCGACCCGAACCTGCGTAGAGAACCGATCCGACCAGTCCGCGAAATACTGCGCCGACAGCACGACCGGCTGGCTTGCAGCAAACGAAACATAGCTTGAGGGCGACGCGAGCCCACCGGGGCCGGATGAGACCACCGAGCTGGATTCGGTATTTTGATAGGTTAGCGCGACGCGGTGCCCGTCCGTCACGTTCCAGTCGAGCTTGCCGAGGAATTTACGTTCACCGTCGGGCAGATTGATGATGTCGTTGAAATCGCCGGGATCAAAGCCATAGGTGGCGATCGATGCCTGGCGGATCGTTTCATATTGCGTGTTGGTGATCAGCTCATTCGGATCATCGCAGGCAATGCCGGTCGGGCATGCACCGAGCAACTGGTTCTGGCGAAACTCTTCATAGCTGAACGTGAAGAACAGCTTGTCCTTGATGATCGGGCCGGATAGCGTTGCGCCCCAGTTATCTTCTGGCTCGCGCTGCGCGACGGTATCCGTTGCAACCACCTGGCCGTTCTCGCCGAGCACCGGGCGCGACAACGTACCAGACAGAAATCCGCCCGTCCGCCGATAAAAGGCGCTGCCGTGAAACTGGTTGTCACCCGACTTGGTGATGATGTTGATCTGGCCGCCCTGAAAGCCCGAATTCTGCACGTCGAATGGCGCGGTTTCGACGGCAAGGCTGGCGATCGCATCGAGCGAGATTGGTGAGCGGCGGGTCGGTAGGCCGGTGAAATTATCGCCATAGCTGTCGACCTGCGACACGCCGTCGACAACGATGTTGTTGAATCGCGTGTTGAAGCCGAGGATCGACACACCCTGATCGTCATCGGGCTCAGCCAGATCGACAAAGGCGCGCGGATCGCGGCGAATGATTTCCTGCAGCTTGCGCTCGACGACTTGCGTGTCGCGGATCTCGTTCTCGCCGAACTTGCGGGCCGTACCATATTGCACGTCGCGAACGGCGCTCACGATGATGTCGTTGCTGCCCGTGGGGCGCAGGACGATGTTGACGTCAACGGGGTTGCCTGCGGTGGCATAGATATCCGTCAGCGTCTCATCATCATAGCCGGGCGCACGCGCGGTAATGACATAAGGACCGCCAATGCGCAGGCCGGTGACGAGGAACCGACCACCAGCGTTGACGGTGCTGCGTGACCGCGTGCCCGAAGGCTGGTGAACAATCTCGACTTCGACACCCTCGACCGATTTGCCACGTTCCAACACGATGTCGCCACCGATTTCACCGAAAGTGACCTGCGCAGCGGCAGGGGAGGCGCACATAATCGCCCCGCCAGCCAGCCAGCTTCCCGCCAGCAGCAGCGCCGCCCGATAGCTCATTGCCCGTCCACCCGTCATGCTGTGATCCCCGTTTTGAATTGAAGCCTGAATCGCGGGCTTTCCCGCTGTTGCGAGCCCGGCGCTAAAAAGGCGGTGTGACACATCGCTGACGCTGCGAGGTTGCGTTTCACGATTTTATGTAACGAAGCTTACGGGTTTTCACCTGTTTGCGGTGGTGCAAAGCTGCTTGGTAGATAAGCCGACAATAAAGAGCCCAAGCTACTTTCTTCCTGCGTCAATGTAGTGCGTCAGTTTTACACGTTGGCCATTTCCCTCAGATCGATTTGGCACATCATTGGGACGCCCCCGACCTCTTGTTCGCAGATTACGTGTTTTGTGAAGTCGAACCGTCACATTGGTCCGCTCTTAAGGGAGGGTTACAAGCTGCACAGGAACGTCGATGAACATTGGGTGGAAGTTGATCGCAGCGCTCGTGGGCGCATTTTTCCTCTCCGCAACCCCCGCGGCAGCCTTTGGCGGCGACGGGCACCGCGCCATTTGCGCGCTCGCTTACCGCCATCTGAGTGCGCCCGCACGCATCGAAATTGATCGGCTGATCGCGCTCGATCCTGATTTCAAACGCTTTCAGGACAGCTGTTCATGGGCAGACCGCGTGCGGGGGTCGACGCACCCTGAAACCGCACCGCTCCACATCCTCGCGCTTGAACCGAACGACCGGGTTGTTGATGCCGCTGACTGCCCCGACGATGGGTGTGTGACAGACGCAATTACCCGACACGGTACCATTGTGGGCGACCGGCAACGGTCCGACGCGGCGCGGCTCGAAGCGTTGAAGTTCCTCGCTCACTGGATTGGTGATCTCCACCAGCCGCTCCACATCAGCTTCAAGGGTAATCGCGGCGGCAACGAAATCCTTCTGCTCTGGCGGGGGGAACGCACCAGCAACCTGCACCGGGTGTGGGACAGCGACATTCTGCTCGATCATATGGCCGATCGCTGGCCGCAGGTGGCAGATGGCGATCGCTGGCAGATGCTGGTCGATGAACTCGACCGCGAACTGGCGCTGGTCGATGTTGTGCCGTTCGCTGCCATTACGCCGATTGCCTGGGCGCAGGAAAGCCATGATCTCGTTCGGTCACGTGGGCTTGCCTTTGCCGGTGCCAGTGTCGGGCCAGCCTATGTTTTTGGCGACTCCTATTATCAGCGCAACGTGCCGCTCGTGCGGCAACGCATCAAACAAGCGGCGCTGCGGCTGGCCGGGGTGCTCAACACTCTGTTCGCGGCGCGCTGACCATGGCGCGCGCGGCGGATATGCCTATTACGATTCAGCGCCCCACCAGGCCATCGCCCTGGCAATGGGGCGGCCCCACTCGCCCCTGCGATGCCTTTCCGATTTGGGGCGAGCGCATCTATCTCGATACCATTGGCATTCAGCGCAGTTGCCTGCCCGAATTCGAACTTCACCTGACGGTACCCCGGCACGTCGCCGAATATTGTGTCAATGATTTCGATGCCGATTTCGCCCTCGACAGTGATCGTCGCCAGTCAGTGCGCTTTGCTGCCGGATCGGCCGGCTTTGCACCCAAAGGAGCATCGCTGTTCCGTGCATCGACACTGCGCCCCAACCGGCCAAGGCTGCACAAATTTATCGGCATTTCGTTCGACGGTGACGTTATCGACAGCCTGTTCGGCGATATCGTTGACACCTCAGCAGTGGATTTTGCGGCTGGGCCGACACCGGCCATGATCGGTCCGATGCGGATGATCGGCGCGCAAATCAATGCCGCCTTCGACGTGCCCGGCGGGATGGCGGCAATCACGCTCGAGGCGCTGACACACCAGTATATCCTGCAGACATTGCTGCGGTGGTCGAGCATCGGCCAGCATATCCGGCGCCCAAGTTGTGCGGGGAAGCACCCCGGCATCACCCGCTGTATCGATTATATTCACGCCAATGTTGCCCGATCGATCCGCCTCGCAGACCTTGCGGTGATTGCCGATATGGGGATCGATTCGCTCACCCGGCATTTTCGGCAGGCCACGGGCCGCACGCCGCACGATTTCATCGTCGCGCAGCGTGTTTCGCTCGCCTGCAAATTGATGCGATTCGACCATCACCAGTCGCTTGATCTGGTTGCGCACCAGGCGGGGTTCAGTTCGCAAAGCCATATGACGACGGCGTTTCGCCGCCAGATCGGCCAGACGCCGGGCCAATGGCGAAAACAGGTGGATCGTTGAACGCTGCGCTTGTCATGAATTTTTCGTTTTGCACGTCGACGATCCCCCCGGCTGAAACGGTGCCGGGATCGACGCGGCGTTTTCGATTGGTGCTCAATCAAGGGGGCAAATGTGATGTCTGACGTAATGAGAACGAACCGACTGGCGCTTTCGCGACGCATGATGTTGCGCGGTTTCGGGGCGGCAGCGGTGGCTACGATGGCCTATCGCCCCTGGGCACAAGCATGGGCCGATCCGATCTTCCTGCAATACCCGTTTCAGCTCGGCATCGCCTCGGGCGATCCTGCGCCCGACGGTTTCGTCATCTGGACCCGGCTTGCACCGGAACCGCTCGCCCCGGATCATGGTATGCCCGCACTCGCCGTGCCGGTCGCATGGGAAGTAGCTGAGGATGACGGCTTTCGCACCATTGCCCAAAAGGGCACCGCGCTGGCGCGGCCCGAGCTTGGTCACGCGGTGCATGTCGAGGTTGCGGGGCTGAAGCCTGGTCGACCCTATTGGTACCGGTTTGTTGCCGGGCGGGAACGGAGCGCCGTCGGACGGGCGGTGACAACGCCTGCCATCGGCGCGGCAACTGGCCATGTCCGCTTTGCCGTGGCGGGCTGCCAGCATTACGAACAGGGGCTTTTTACCGCCCACCGCCACTTGTCCCGCGAGCAGATCGACTTCGTCTTCTGCTATGGCGATTATATCTATGAAGGCCGCGGCGATCGGCTGCGCCAGACCCGCGAAGGCCCGGTCGAACCGGTCCGACGGCATGAGGGCAGCGAGATCTACTCGATCATCGATTATCGTCGCCGCTACGCGCAGTATAAAATGGATACCGACCTGCAGGCTGCCCATGCGGCGGCCCCGTGGCTGGTCGTGTATGACGATCATGAGATCGACAATAACTGGGCCGACAGCCTCGATCAGGACGATACCCCGCCCGCCATCTTCGCGCTGCGCCGCCAGATGGCGCTGCAGGCCTATTATGAACATATGCCGTTGCGGGCTTCATCGCTGCCGATCGGCCCGGCGATGCAACTGTACCGCCAGATTCGTATAGGCGACTTGCTCGATCTGAACCTGCTCGACACGCGGCAATATCGCAGCGACCAGCCCTGTGGCGATCGCTGGGCACCCGATTGCCCCGGCGCGTCCCGGGCCGATGCGCAGATGCTCGGCACGCGGCAGGAGGCGTGGCTGATCGATCGGCTCGGCACATCGAAAGCGCAGTGGAAAACGCTGGCGCAGCAGGTGATGGTGATGGACCTTGATCGCAATCCCGCCCCCGGCGCGACCTATAATCTCGACAGCTGGGGTGGCTACCGCGCCCCACGTGCGCGGCTGTTAAAGACGATCCAAGATCGCCGGATCGGCAATGTCGTCGTGCTGACGGGGGACGAGCACCAGAATTATGCCGGCGAGCTTCATCTCGACGGTCGCCAACCCGGACCGCGCCCGATCGCGGCAGAATTCGTTAGCACGTCGATCACCAGTGGGGGCGACGGCACCGATCAACGACCTGAAATGGCGTGGATCCTCGGCAATAATCCCCAGCTTAAATTCAATAACGCCCAGCGCGGTTATGTCGTGTGCGACGTCACGCGCGAACGCTGGCAGACCGAGTTTCGCGTGCTCGACAAAATCAACACCTCCGGCGGCGTGCTATCCACCCGCATGAAGCTGGCGGTTGCGGCAGGCGAACCCAAGGTTGTGGCGGCCTGAACGACGACAATGGTCTGGCATGGCGACAAGGCTATGCCAGACCATCGGCGCGCAAAATCTCGGGTATCTGCTCCTTGAAGGGGAAGAATCCCTTTTTGGCATGCGGCCAGAATTGCGCATCCCAGGGGCGGCGTATCTGCACCAGGGCGATCCCGGCATCGGCCAGCACCGGTGTCAGCGCGGCGAGCCGATCTGCAACCGGGCCAACCGGGGCATAGCCGGTAACAATCTGCTGCGCGTCACAGCCCTTGGCGGCGGATACCAGGGTCGCTGCATCCAGCACGGGGACATTCTTGGCCGAACCCCCGAATTGCGCCGTGATCCGCGTGACGGTGTCAGTCGCTGCCGATCGGAGAAAACTCCGCGCCCCATCGCCCCAAAGCAGGTCACCGTCTGCTGCAACAATCGCCGCGTGGATCGGCAACCCCTGTGGCACGAAAGATTCGGGGTGCATGTCCTCATGCGTTACCAGCAACAATGATCGTTGTTTGGCGGCGAAGGGCGGCGGCTCCGGCAGGATGCGTGGTGGTGCGAGAGGGGGCTCGATCAGGGCGATAGCTTCGGTCGCCAAGCCCTTTGGTGCGAACCGGCCGTTGGTGTAGCGCGCGATGTTTTCGGCGGTGGCGAGATAGGTCTTGCCCACAGTCTGCAACCCCGCCACCCAGCGCCATGACAATGTGTTGCTGGCAGCATCGGCATCAATTAGGTGACGCAAAAAGAAGTCCGCGCCCAACGCCCAGGGCAGTCGCAGCGTAAAAATCCAGATCGACGCAAACCACATCCGCGCATGGTTGTGGAGATAGCCCGTTTCCAACAGTTCGCGCGCCCAATCGTCGAAACCATCAATGCCGGTCGTGCCGTTTTCGGCAGCGGTGATGGCGCGCTGGTTCGGGAAATCCGCCCGCATCGCATCCCGCTCCGCAACAAAACCCGACCAGACGCCCGGCCGCATCTCCAGCCAGCCCTTCCAATAGGTGCGCCACAACACCTCCTGAATATATTTTTCGGCGGCCGGCAGGCTGTGCTTGACCAGCACGGCCTTCACCACTTCCCGCTCATGAACGAGCCGATAACGCAGATAGGGCGACAGCAAGGATGTGTGCGGATGGCCATCCGGCCCATTGTCAGTGTTGCGCCCGGCAGCATAGTCGCGTCCGGCCCGCGGCACGAAATTGCCCAGGCGATGGAGCCCCGCCGATCGACTGGCCGGAAATGGATGAGGCATCACGAGGTCACCTTGATTGAGGAGGCATCGGCCCGGATTTGGCGAGCCCGACTGTTGGCCGTCGCCAGACTAGGCGCGCGTTACCATAGGCCTAGTCGCGCGGTGCCCGACTGTCAGTAAGGCATTTCGGACCGGTGGTGTGGACCATCGGCGATGGTCGTCGGCGTACAAGCGATTAGTCGGAGTCAGGCAGTGCACCGGTTTGCAGGATGGCCTTTGCCGCCACCAGATCATCGACGAACTGGCGAAAGGCTGGTTCGCGGGCATTCTCGTCCGGAAGTCGCAGGATTGAACTTGTGTGCACGGTAATCCACGCGGCACCGCCTTGACCGGTCAGGTCGATCAACCGTGCGCGTTCCCGGCTGATCGTGACCGGGCGGCCAAGCAGCGCACGCGCGGCCGTTGCACCAAGCGCGATGGTCAGCCGTGGCTTGATCAGCGCGCGTTCCTGCTCCAGCCACCAGCGACAGGCGGTAATCTCTCCGGCATTGGGCGTGGCATGGATGCGGCGCTTGCCGCGTCGTTCGAACTTGAAATGCTTGACCGCGTTGGTGACGTAGGTTTGTGCGCGGTCGATCCCGGCAGCCGCAAGGGCGCGGTCAAATACTTGCCCTGCGGGGCCGACAAAGGGTTCGCCCGCTAGATCTTCCTGATCGCCGGGTTGTTCGCCGACAAACATCAGCGCGGCATCGACTGGCCCCTGCCCAAACACCGTCTGCGTTGCCTCGCTGTGCAGCGGGCAACGCGCGCAGCCGATCGCCTCTTGCTGCAGCGCGCGCCACGCCGCGATGACATCGCCACCGGCGTGCACCCGCGTGGCATCGATCATTGCCGCCTCCCGGGCCTGCGCACCGGCGATCAACTGCGGGACGAGTGCGGTTTCGGGCATGTTCTTCCAGTATTTGCGCGGCATCTCCTTCAGCATCGCGCCGACCTTCAATCGGGCTGGATTGAAAATCGCGGCGTAATAGCCCTTCCAGATATCTTCGGTGGGGTCGCCATCGGGCGCATCGTCTTTCGATCCCCCTGGACCTTCGGTCAGCACCTTCCCGTCCCAATGGATCGATAATGCCGGTGTCAGGATCGACCAGTGCATCGTGGCGAACCGATCGACAAAAAACCCGGCATTGGTGCGCACAATGTGAAATTCGGGCTCGAACCATGCGACATAACGCGCCACGCCGTCGTCCTGCACCTCACGAAAGCGCACAAAGGCGCGCATTTTGTGAATGTCGCGGCGAACCGCCTTGGCGAAATTCTCCAGCTTGCGGACCAGTGGATCGGCCTGATCGTCCATCAATCGAGGCTGTGCGCGCAACCGAACAAGCAGCATGTGCAGCAGCGCAAAGCGCTCTGGGTCGGTATGAAGAATGGCTTTACGCGCCAGATCGACAAAGGGGCGCGGCACCGAAAAGCTGCCCGGCGGGGCATCGATGGACGCCGTCGGCGTGCCGAACAGGTCGCTCGCCTGCGTCCCGATTTGCCAGACGACCTGATCGGGCGTCACCCCCTCCAGCACCAGCGCACGAACGGCAGTGCGCCAGCCCTCAAAATCATCCTCGGCATCAAGCGTAACGGTCCGCACGCGGCACTATCCTTCGTCAGCCATCTGCCGTCAGGCAAATAATTCGAGCTGCTGCGTTTTGGGGGCGACGAATGCTGCCACATCGCTTGCGTCCGACAGTGCAACCGGGCGCCAATCGCTGGCGATCAGGAACGGCCGGACTTTGGCCACCGAGACCGTCAATCGCCCGATATCAGCCAGCGCCAATTGGCGCCAGCGCCGCGCGGCAAGGATTTTGCCGACAGCGCGCGTTCCCAGACCGGGCACGCGCAACAACATTTCGCGCGGGGCGCGGTTGACGTCGACCGGAAAACGTCCGCGAAACTTCAACGCCCAGGCCAGTTTCGGATCGATATCGAGCGGCATCATCCCATTCGCGTCCGCCGCTTCGGCCACCTCATGCGGCGCATAGTCATAAAAGCGCATGAGCCAATCCGACTGATAAAGCCGGTGCTCCCGCATCAGCGGCGGTCGTTTGAGCGGCAGCACGGCGCTGGCATCGGGGATCGGCGAAAAGGCCGAGTAATAGACCCGGCGCAGCCCGAACCGGTCATACAGCCCCGCCGCGCGCGAGACGATATCCCGGTCGGTCGCGGCGTCCGCGCCGACAATCATCTGGGTCGACTGCCCGGCCGGGGCGAAGCGGGGGGCGGATCGATATTTCTTCTTCGCATCCGCCGTATCCACCATCGCCGTCTTCATCTCCGCCATTGCCCCCTCGATCCGGGGGGCGGATTTCTCCGGCGCGAGCCGCGTCAATCCCTGTACCGTCGGCAGCTCGACATTGATCGATACCCGGTCGGCATGCAGCCCTGCCTGAAACACCAATGCCGGATCGGCATCGGGGATCGTCTTCAAATGGATATAGCCGCGAAAATCATGATCCTCGCGCAGCGACCGCGCGACCTCGACGATCTGTTCCATCGTGTAGTTCGACGAATGGATAATGCCTGAGGAGAGGAACAACCCCTCGATATAATTGCGCCGGTAAAAGGACAGCGTGAGCTGAACGACCTCATCGGCGGTGAAGCGCGCGCGGCGGACGTTGCTGCTCTTGCGGTTGATGCAATAATGGCAGTCGAAGATGCAGCTGTTGGTCAGCAGGATTTTCAGCAAGCTGATGCAGCGTCCATCAGGCGCATAGGCATGGCAGATGCCCATGCCGCCATCGGTCGAGCCGATCCCCTTGCCGCCCCGCGAATTGCGCTTCACTGAGCCGGACGACGAGCAGGACGCATCATATTTGGCAGCATCGGCCAGGATTTCCAGTTTCGCGCGCACATCAAGCTGAGCCATATGTTCTACATATGTTCGATAGAACTGAAAGTCCAACAGGTTCGAGCGGGGATCGCAAAGGGCAGCCGCCAGCGCCGTGTGGTTTGAATTTAGAGTCGGTTGCTCGCGCTTAACACCGCACGGACGCTTGCAGTGGCGATGTCGGTGTCGAGCCCAACGCCGTATACCGTCTTCCCATCGGCCGTGCGGCATTCCACATAAGCGGCGGCCTGCGCGTCAGCACCGCGCCCGATGGCGTGTTCGCTGAAATCAACGACATCAAGCGTCGTGCCTGTGCCTTCTCCAAGCGCGGCAATCACGCCCGAAATCAAGCCATTGCCGCGACCGGAGATCGACCTCTCCTCGCCATCAATTGCGACCCGGCCGACGAAAACACGCTGCCCAGCCGTGCCTGTTTCCTCGTAATCGCGCAGGACAAAGCGGTCGGTATCCTGCGGCAAATATGTCGCTTCGAACAACTGCCAGATATCTGTGGCGTTCAGTTCGCGGCTGGCATCATCTGCCAGCGCCTGGACGTGGCGGCTGAAATCGGCCTGCAGGCGCTTGGGCAGCTTCAGTCCTTTGTCCTGTTCGATCACCCACGCGACGCCGCCCTTGCCGCTCTGCGAATTCACGCGGATGACGGCTTCATAACTCCGCCCGAGGTCAGCGGGGTCGATCGGCAGATACGGGACTTCCCACAGCGCATCGTTGCGCGCTTCCTGTGCGGCAAAGCCCTTTTTGATGGCATCCTGGTGCGAGCCGGAAAAAGCGGTGAAAACCAGTTCACCAGCATAAGGCGTTCTCGGATGGATGGGAATGTGAGTGCAATATTCAACCGTGCGGACGATCTCGTCGATGTCCGACAGGTCAAGACCGGGGTCCACCCCTTGTGTGTACATGTTGAGCGCAACCGTCACCAGATCGCAGTTGCCCGTCCGTTCGCCATTACCAAGCAGGCATCCCTCGACCCGATCCGCGCCAGCCATCAGGCCGAGCTCAGCGGCCGCGACCCCGGTGCCGCGATCGTTGTGCGTGTGGAGTGATATCACCACGCAGTCGCGATTGGGGATGTTGCGGCCGAACCATTCGATCTGATCGGCATAGACGTTCGGCGTCGCGCACTCGACCGTTGCGGGTAGATTGAAAATGATCGGACGGTCCGGGGTGGGTTTGAGTACATCCATTACCGCCGCGCAGACTTCGACCGAGAATTCGAGTTCGGCAGTGGAGAAGGTTTCCGGGCTATATTCGAAATGCCAATCCGTATCGGGTTGAGCGGCGGCGCAATCGCGCAGGATCTTGGCGCCTTCCACGGCGATGCCCCGCACTTCATCCCGCGACATGCCGAACACGATCTTGCGCCAGGCCGGGCTGACGGCGTTGTAGAGGTGAACGATGGCGCGTGGCGCGCCCTTGAGCGAGGCGAAACTGGTTTCGATCAGGTCCCGGCGTGACTGGGTGAGCACTTGGATCGTCACATCATCGGGCACCCGCCCTTCGGCAACGAGCCCCGCGATGAAATTATATTCGGTCGCCCCGGCGCTGGGGAAGCCGACCTCGATTTCCTTCATGCCGATCTTGCAGAGCAGATCGAACATCCGCGTCTTCTTTTCGGCGTCCATCGGATCGATCAGCGCCTGGTTGCCGTCGCGTAGATCGGTGGAAAGCCAACGCGGCGGCGCGGTGATAACGCGCGAAGGCCATTGCCGGTCGGGTAAATTTATCGGCGGGAAAGGGCGATATTTGGTGGCGGGATCACGCAGCATGGTCAATCGCTTTTCGGCTTCGGATGGACGACAAAGGGAGGGCCCTCAGGTCGTGTGGGCCGCATGATGCGGCACCCTTACACGCCTAAGGTCGCGTAAGTCGAAGCTTCAGGATCGGGCCATTGGGAACGTGCATCCCATCCCCAATGGCCCAGGTTCCAGCGACAGTAAAGGGCGATCAAGCCGCCTTTTCGAACGCTACTTCAATTTCAAGCTCAACCTCGTCCGATACAAATGGAATGGCTGTGATGATGCCAAAGGTGCTCCGCTTGATCGTCGTCTCCGCCTCGAATCCAACAGTTTCTTTCTTGCTATAGGGGTTTATCCCGGCGCCATGGAATTCGGTATCCAGCACAACCGGTGCGGTGATTCCATTCAGCGTGAGATTGCCGGTGATCTTGGCGGTGGTGCCCTTGACCACGACGCTGGTCGAAACGAAGCGCGCGTCAGCAGGGTTGGGGCCGAAAAAGTCAGGCTTGCCGCCATCTTTGCCTGCGCGCAGCAAATGCTCGGTCAGCCGGGCGTTTGCAGTGGTGACCTTTGAGACCGGAATTGTGATATCGACCTTGGCGTTAGCTGGCATTTTGGGATCGAGCATCAGCGTGCCGGTCGCATCACCGAAGATCCCGAAATAGTCGGAAAAGCCGAAGTGATCGACTTCGAATTCGACCAATGTGTGGCTCGGATCGGTATTGTACGTGCCGCCGGTAATGCGGCTTGCGTCCTTTGCGCCGGGGACTTTCGGCGCTGATTGCGCGATTAAGGGCGCGGTGGCGAGCAGGCCGGCGAGAATCAAAATCTTGCGCATAAAATCGTCTCCGCATGAAGAAGGGGCACAGCTGTTTCAACCAGCGCCCTGGGCATGTCAAAAACCAATGTGGAAATGCAAAGTTTCCCGAACGTTCAGTTCTTTGCTTTATCGACAAGCTTGTTGGCGCCGATCCATGGCATCATTGCGCGCAGTTCCGCCCCGACCTTTTCGATCGGGTGCGCGGCAGCCGCCTTGCGCGATGCTTTCAATTCAGGCTGGCCGGCGCGGTTGTCGAGCACGAAATCCTTCACGAACCGCCCCGCCTGGATGTCCGCCAGTACACGCTTCATCTCCGCCTTGGTTTCGGCGGTGATGATCCGCGGGCCGGTTTTGATGTCGCCATATTCAGCGGTGTTGCTGATCGAATAGCGCATATTCGCGATGCCGCCCTCATACAGCAGATCGACGATCAGCTTGGTTTCATGGAGGCACTCAAAATAGGCCATTTCGGGCGCATAACCCGCCTCGACCAGCGTTTCGAAACCCGCCTGGATCAGATGGGTGATCCCACCGCATAGCACGGCCTGTTCGCCGAACAGATCGGTCTCGCATTCCTCGCGGAAGGTCGTCTCGATGATCCCGCTGCGCCCACCACCGACAGCACTGGCATAGGAAAGCGCGAGCGCCTTGGCATAGCCGTTGCCCGAATTCCCCTCGGCCTCCTGGGCCACCGCGATCAGGCACGGCACGCCGCCGCCCTTTTGATATTCGCTGCGCACGGTGTGGCCGGGGCCCTTGGGGGCGATCATGATGACGTCGAGATCGGGCCGCGCCTCGATCAGGCCGAAATGGACGTTGAGGCCGTGGGCAAAGGCGATCGTCGCGCCCTGCTTTAGGTTCGCATGGAGATCATCGGCATAGATCGCCGCCTGATGCTCATCGGGCGCGAGGATCATCGTGACATCGGCCCAGGCTGCGGCTTGGGCATTCGACATCACCTTGAAGCCGGCGGCTTCAGCCTTTTTCGCGGTTGCGGAACCGGGGCGGAGCGCAATGGCAACGTCCTTGACGCCGCTGTCGCGCAAATTCTGCGCATGGGCATGGCCTTGCGAGCCATAGCCAACGACCGCGACCTTCTTGGTCTTGATCAAGTCAAGATCGGCATCGGCATCATAATATACGCGCATGTTGGTCGCTCCCTGTTTCCAAAATGGTTTTCGTCACCCCGGACCTGTTCCGGGGTCCACCGCGCCGCAAATGATGCAGCTATCGGTGATGAGTGGACCCCGGCACAAGGCCGGGATGACGATTGAAATTGTGTGATTCCTAAGCGGCTTCCTTGCCCCGCGAAATGGCGACGATGCCGGTGCGGGCAATTTCGATCAGGCCGACTTCGCGCATCAGCTCGATGAACTTGTCGATCTTCTCGGTGCCACCAGTCACTTCGAATACGAAGCTCGACGTCGTAGCATCGACAACGCGGGCGCGGTAGACATCCGCCAACCGCAGCGCCTCGATCCGGTGATCGCCGGTCCCCGCGACCTTGATCAGCGCCAGCTCGCGCTCGACATGCGCGCCCGCGGTGGTCAAATCCGTGACCTTGTGGACGGGCACCAGCCGATCGAGCTGGGCAACGATCTGTTCCAGTACGGGCGGGCTGGCCGAGGTGACGATCGTGATCCGGCTGACCGCCTTGTCGGCGTTGATCTCGCTGACGGTCAGGCTTTCGATGTTGTAACCACGCGCGGTAAACAGCCCCGCGATGCGCGCCAAAATACCCGGCTCGTTATCGACGATCACCGCGAGCGTATGGCGTTCTGCCTTTTCTTCCTTGATTTGCATCACACCAGCGCCTTGGCTTCGTCGTCCATTGTGCCGGATACTTCGCTCGACTGGAGGATCATGTCAGTATGCGCGGCACCGCTGGGGATCATCGGGAAGCAGTTCGCCAGTTGCGATACACGGCAATCGACCAGCACCGGGCCGTCATAGGCAAGCATGTCAGCAATGCCGGAATCGAGCTCGCCCAGCGTTTCGATCAGGATGCCCTTCCAGCCATAGGCCTCGGCGAGCTTCACGAAATCAGGCAATGAGTCACTGTAGCTTTCGGCATAGCGGCTTTCATAGGTCAGCTCCTGCCATTGGCGAACCATGCCCATATACTGGTTGTTCAGGATGAAGATCTTGACGGGCAACCGGTATTGGGTGGCAGTCGCCAGCTCCTGGATGTTCATCTGGATCGAGGCTTCTCCGGCAATGTCGATCACCAACGCCCCCGGGTTGCCCAATTGCGCACCGATGGCGGCGGGCAGGCCATAGCCCATCGTGCCCAGACCGCCGCTGGTCAGCCATTTGTTGGGTGCTTCGAAACCGAAATGCTGCGCCGCCCACATCTGGTGTTGGCCGACTTCGGTGGTGATGATCGGCGCACGGTGGTGCGTTGCCTCCCATAGCGCGCGGACAGCACGTTGCGGCATGATCGCGTTCGGATCGGTCTCCGGGAAATCGAGTGACTTCACCAAGCGCCATTCAGCGATGCGCTGCCACCAATCGGCCGTGTCGGGCCGGGGATGCTGACGCGCTTTCCACACACGCAGCATCGCTTCGAGCGCGTGGCCGACATCGGCGACGATCGGCAGGTCGATCCGAACCGTCTTGTTGATACTCGATCGATCGATATCGACATGCACCTTGCGCGCGTTGGGCGCGAACGCATCGAGCCGCCCCGTCACCCGATCATCAAACCGCGCGCCCAATGCCACAATCAGATCAGCCTGGTTCATTGCCCAATTGGCTTCGTACGTGCCGTGCATGCCCAGCATGCCGAGCCATTGCGGGCTCGACGCCGGAAACGCCCCCAGTCCCATCAGGGTCGAGGTCACCGGTGCACCGGTGATCTGCGCCAGTTCGCGGAGCAACTGGCTTGCCGCTGGACCCGAATTGATGATGCCGCCGCCGGTGTAGAGGATCGGTCGTTCGGCGGCGGCGAGCATGTCGACCAGTTGCTCGATCGCTGCCGGATCGGGCTTGATCTGCGGGCGATAGGTCTTGTGCCGGATCGGCCCGGGTTTCACATACCGCGCGGTGGCGACCTGAACGTCTTTTGGAATGTCGACCACGACCGGTCCGGGCCGCCCCGATGTTGCAATATGAAAAGCCTCATGCACCGTCGCGCCCAGCCGGGCTGGGTCCTTTACCAGATAATTATGCTTGGTGCAGTGGCGGGTAATGCCGACGGTATCGGCTTCCTGAAAGGCGTCGGTGCCGATCAGCGCGGTCGGCACCTGCCCGGTGATGACCACCATCGGGATCGAATCCATGAGCGCATCGGTGATGCCGGTGACCGCGTTGGTGGCGCCCGGACCGGAGGTGACGAGCACGACGCCGGGCTTGCCGGTCGAGCGGGCATAGCCTTCCGCCGCATGGGTAGCGGCTTGTTCGTGGCGGACAAGGATGTGCCGGATCTGCTCACCATTGGCGCCAACGCTAGAATTGTACCGGAGCAAGGCGTCATAGATGGGCAAAACAGCCCCGCCTGGATAGCCGAAAATAACCTTCACGCCCAAATCCTTGAGCGCTTCAATCAGAATATCGGCACCGGATCGCTCACCCATCATTCGTCCCTACTGTCAAATTCATCCGAACGTCACGTCATTTAAATACATAACTGACAAAGTTTTTGATTGAAAGTTGCATATCGCCGTTGAGCGCGCTTTGCGCAAGTATGGATTTTGTCGATATTCGCCGCACTCGCATCTATCCGCGCTGGTCCGCGCACAGCGCCCTCTACGTGATCGCGGTAGCCGATTAGCAGTACGAAGAGAATGATTGCCGTTTAGGCAAATGATCCGGTGCCGAAGGGCCCTTCCGGGCGTTGATGCGCATTCCCCTAACGCAAGGACACCCCATGAAAATCCCACAAGGCGCGCTCGTCGCGATCGTCGACGGCGAGATTTTGAACCTTTTTCGTAATACCGGGGATGAGGCTGTACCGTTGCTTTCCGCGGTGCCAGATGTTGCCGTGTCGACGGAGAACAAGGGCTCGGGCGGGCGCCATAACAGCAGCTCAGCCAATCCGGCGGACAGCCAGCAACAGGAAGACAGTTTTGCCGCCGGCGTCGCCGACATCCTCAACAAGCGCGTGCTCGATCACAAGGTTGATGATCTGATCATCGTCGCTGCGCCGCGCACGCTCGGCGAACTGCGCAAACATTATCACAAGGCGCTTGAGGCGATCCTGGTCGGCGAAATCGCCAAGGATTTGACCGGGCATTCGACTGCAGACGTCGAAAAGATCATCACGGCGGCGTGATCGGGTGGAGCCATCTCCGCTCGACATTCGGTTGACGAACCGAACGGAGATGGCGGTTTGGGGCCTATAAGGTTCCCATCAACCCCGCGGATGATTGACCTCAAGGCCAAAGGCGGACCACTCGTTACGTGTCCGGCAGACCATGCCGGGCCGATCGCGAATGACTTCGTTCAGCGGCAGGCAGTACCGCGCCTCATTGAGATCGCGACGGGGCTTTTGGGGTGCCGATAACGCCGCATAGAGCGCTGACGACGAGACCTGCATGCGCCGGGCGGCCTGAACAATATCGGCCCTGTCCTGACTGTTAACCGGCGCGCTGGTGGCGGGCGATGCCGTCGCGATTGCCAGCGCTGCCCACACAAAAACACTCATATGTTACCTCCATGGTCGATGGAAAAATCTCCATCGACTATGGCGGTGCATTATTCATGCCATACACTCAACATATTGAAATAGAACGAATCCGAAATTCTAATGACGGACGGATTGGGAAATTTTGCCATTTTTCCGCACCTTCCGCCACGTCACGCGTCGATGCTGGTCCCCAGCGCGCCGTACACGAGCCCACCATCGACCGCGATTGTCTCGCCCACCACATAATCCGCCGCGCGGCTGGCAAGATAGATGGCGGTGCCGGCCATGTCCTCGTCGACGCCGATCCGCTTGGACGGAATGCCCTTGGCGATTGTTTCACCGTGATCGCGGGCAGCCTTGTTCATTTCGCTGGCGAACGCCCCCGGCGCGATCGAGGTGACGTTGATGTGATCATGAACCAGCCGGGCGGCCATCCGCTTCGTCAGATAGATCAGCGCCGATTTGGACGCGTGATAGCTGTAGGTCTCCCACGGATTGAGCCGCAGCCCGTCGATCGAGGTGATGTTGATCACCTTGGCGGGCTGGCCCGCACTGGCCGCCGCCTTGAGTGGGCCGTGCAGCGCCTGGGTCAGGAAGAACGGCGATTTGACGTTCAGGTCCATCACCTTGTCCCAGCCTTTTTCGGGGAAGGTCT
>CAZYOU010000025.1:0-31884 GCA_964649315.1 uncultured Stakelama sp.
AAGGCCCGATGGCCCCCGATATCGACATCAGCAACGCCCGCAAGGCCGAAGACGTCCACTCGACGCATGTCGAACGCGAGCTGGAGCGTATCAAGAACGCCGATCCCGAAGGCTATAAGCGGGTGCAGCGCGCGGCTTAAGCGTGCCCTAACGTCGCGATTGCTGCCGACACCTGGCGTAGCGCCCGAAACGCCGCCTCCGCATTTCGCCCGGTTATGATCAGTGCTGGCATTTGACCCGGCTGCCGCGCGAGCGACATGAGCACCTTTCCGAGCGCCATCGATCCATCGGGGCTCATACCAACGAGCGCGGCGGGCGGCAGGCTTTCGTCGGCGGTATCGGAAATCGTGCGGATCGCGATGAAGGGCAGGCCGTGGCGCGCGGCAACACGAGCTGCGATATGCGATTCCATATCGACGGCGAGCGCCCCGGTGGCGGCGTAGAGCGCGGCTTTCTCGGCGGCGGTGGCGGCGATGTGGTCCTGGCCGATGATTTGGCCGTGGTGTGCTTGGGGGAGGGCTTTTCTTAGCCCCTCCCCTTCAGGGGAGGGGTTGGGGCGGGGAGTGTCAGTCTCACCGAGACCGACGAGTGTGGGGACAGCCCCCACCCCAACCCCTCCCCTGAAGGGGAGGGGCTTGTGATCGATTACCACATCGCCCGCGTTCAGCGACGGATCGAGCGCGCCGGCGATGCCTGCCGACACAATCATCGTCGCGGCTGCCGCTTGTCCCTCGAGCACTGCCTCCAGCCGAACCGTATCGCCGCCGCCGGGGATGGCGATTACGCCCAGCCCGCGCAGGATGTTCGCCTCTCGCTGGAGCCCGCAGGCGACGAGGATCATCGCGCGCGCCGTCTCAAACCAAAGCCGTCACCCCGGATTTGTTCCGGGGGCCACTCCTCCTCCCACGATGACGGCGCTTGTGGCGCGGTGGGCCCCGGAACAAGTCCGGGGTGACGATTAAGGGAAAGGCGGATGACCGCGACAAAACACAACCGCTTCACATCCCGAACGCCACGGTCTTGTCGTTCGACCGCTTCAAATTCCGGTACCGCGCCACTGCCCAGAGCGGGAAATACTTCGGATAGCCATGATAGCGCAGGTAAAACACGCGGGGAAAACCACCGCCTGTGTACATTTCCTGCCCCCACAGCCCATCGGCGTCCTGATGGGCGACGAGCCATTCGACCCCGCGCGCCACCACCGGATGTTCCACCGCCCCCGCCGCCATCAGCGCCAGCAGCGCCCAGGCGGTTTGCGACGCGGTTGACGGGGCGGGGGTGTAACCTGAATAATCGAGGCGGTAGCTGTCGCAATCCTCGCCCCAGCCGCCATCCGGGTTCTGGATCGACACCAGCCAGTCGACCGCGCGCTGCATCGTCGGGGCTTGTGGCGAAATCCCGGCGGCGTTCAGCGCGCACAGGACGGACCATGTGCCATAGATGTAGTTCACCCCCCAGCGCCCGAACCAGCTGCCGTCGGGCATCTGCTCCTCCGCCAGATAGGCGAGCGCCGCCTTCATCCGGTCGCTATCGGTCTCGCCCAATTGCGCCATCATCGACACGCAGCGCGCCGTCACGTCGCTGGTCGGCGGATCGAGCAGCGCGCCGTGATCGGCAAAGGGGATATTGTTCAGATAATCATAGGTGTTGTCGGCATCGAACGCGCCAAAGCCGCCATTTTTCGATTGCAGCCCGACGGTCCATTCATTGCCGCGCGCAATCGCCTCATCATAGCCGCCTGCAAGCGCAAGTTTGTCCCGCGCGCGGTCCATCGCCATCACCACCACGGCGGTATCGTCAAGATCGGGGTAATGCGCGTTGTTATACTGGAACGCCCAGCCGCCCGGCCGCACATCGGGCTTCACCTCCGCCCAGTCGCCCTTAACGTCCGTCACCTGCAGCGGCTTCAGCCATTCGAGAGCAGCCTTGGCGCGGGCCTCATTCTGCTCGCCGCCTGCCTCGAGCATCGCATGCGCGGCGAGTGCAGTATCCCAGACAGGCGAGACGCAGGGCTGGCAGTAAGCCTCATCCTCCTTGATGACGAGCAGCTTTTCGACCGATTTGCGCGCAATCGCCCGGTGCGGGTGATCCTCGGGATAGCCCAGGCAATCGAACATCATCACGCTGTTCGCCATCGCGGGGTAGATCGCGCCAAGCCCGTCCTCGCCGTTCAGGCGCTCAGTGACGAAATCGACGCAAGCCTGCACGGCCTTCGCGCGCAATCCCTTGGGCCAAAGCGGCTCGACGCGTTTCAGCACCACATCCAGTCCGCCGAAGAAGACCTGCCACGATCGCCTGGCGCCCGCCGCCTGGCTCTTCAGCGGGGCCGCTTTCAGCGTATAGAGTTCATCGACCAGCACGCCCGACGGGTTCTTCGCCACCGGCTGCTTCGCCGCCAGCACCAGCAGCGGGACGATCACGGTGCGCGCCCAATACGACATTTTCGAGAGGTGGACCGGGAACCAGCGGGGCAGCAGGATCAACTCGACCGGCATCGTCGGCACCACGCGCCACGATCCTGCACCGAACAGTGCCAGCTGGATTCGCGTGAAGACATTCACCGCCGCTGCACCGCCTGCCGCATGGATCGCCTCGCGGGCGCGGACCATATGCGGCGCATCGATATCGTCGCCGATCATTTTCAGCGCGAAATAGGCCTTCACGCTGGCCGATGTGTCGAACGCCCCGCCGTGGAACAGCGGCCAGCCATGATGCTCGCTCGACTGAATGCGGCGGAGATAAGTGCCGATCTTGGCCTCAAGCACCGGATCGCGCGGCTCGCCCAGATAATGTTTCAGCAGTACGAATTCGGCCGGGATGGTGGCGTCTGCCTCCAGCTCGAACACCCAGTGGCCGTCGTCCTGCTGCGCGCGCGACAAGGCTTCGGCCGCGCGGTTCGCGCAGGCGTCGACGGCGGCGAGCGGATCGGTGATCGTTGCGGTCTCGGTCATATTCCAGCGTTTAACTTGGGTTTGCCAATTTCAAAATGTCCGTTCGGGCTGAGCTTGTCGAAGCCCTGCCTTTTCTTTCGACGGTGGAACAGAAAAGCAGCCCTTCGACAAGCTCAGGGCAAACGGATGTGGTTGGAGTGGTCACCGCCCCGCCAACCTCGCCGCGGTCACGCCTGATCGGATTGCGCCCTCGATCGTTGCGGGCAGGCCGGTTTGTGTCCAGTCTCCTGCCAGAAACAGGTTGCGCCAGCGCGTTGCTGCACCGGGTCGCCGCGCGTCCTGTTCAGGCGTCGCGGCAAAGGTCGCGCGCTTTTCCTTCACGATTTGCCAGGCCGGCATCGGCGCGGTGATGCCGTGCACCGCGCAAATCTCTGCCCAGAACAAGGCGGCCAGTTCGGCGCGATCCGTATCGACCAGCCGGTCGGCGCCGCTCACCGTAATCGACAGCCGGTCCTCAAACGCGAAGATCCATTCCGTCGTCCCGCCGATCACGCCGATCATTGCCGGGGTTCCCGGTGGTGGCACGAACGCGAAATGCGCATTGACGATCGCGCGGAAGTCATTCGGCACGGTCAAGTCGGCCACCAGCGCCTCGGCGACCCAGGGGGGCACGGCAAGCACGACCGGCCCGGTCACGGATTGCGGCCCGTCGCCGAAATCGAGCGCGGTGACCAGATCACCCTCGAACACCAGCGCCCTCAGCCGCTTGCCGGTCGTCACATCGCCGCCCCGTGCCCGCAGCCAGTCAAGCGCCGGGTCCACGAATGCGGCCGCCAGCGTCGGCTCGGCGATGCGCGGCCGCGTGGCCAGTCCCCCCCGCGCCAGCGACCCGCGCACCACCGCTGCCGCCAGCGATGCCGATCCCTCGCGCGGATCGGTGTTGAGCGCCGACAGCAGCACGGGTTCCAGCAGCCGATCCCACAACACGCCTGTCGCCGCGATCCGATCGGCCACCGTATCGGCCTTGCGCCCGAACAGCAGTTTTCCCAGCGCCAGATGCGCCGTCAGGCCCGCCCTTGGGACGCGGCGCTTGGCAGAAAAGAGCCACCACGGCACCACGCCGTCATTGGGGCGGAAGGTCCAGTGGTCGCCGCTTGAGACGTCGGCGAACTCGAAATCGGCATGGAGCGGTCCGCTCAGCCGGTCGCGCGCGCCGATCATGTCCAGATAGGCCATCACTGCGTCGTTGCCGGCGAGCACCAGATGGTTGCCGTTATCGATCACCCGGCCAAGCTGCGGATCATGATAGCTGCGGCACCGCCCGCCCGCCTGCGCCGCGCTGTCGGTGACGTCGACCGTATAGCCGGCGCGCGTCAGTTCGACCGCCGCGGAAAGCCCGGCCATCCCTGCGCCGATAATGTGCGCCTTCACCGGAACAGCCACAATTTCCCGACCGTGAAGAGGAGCGCCACCTTGTTGACCTTGATGCGTTCACGCGGCGGGGCCCAGCCTGCCGCTTCCATCCGCCCGAGGATTTTGTGATACACCGCCGCCATCAGCTTGGGCGCAATCAGATGACCCTTGGGCTTGCGCTTCAGGATCGCTTCGGCCGCGACATAATGTTCCTCGGCCAGTGCAGCGAGCTCGCGGCAGGCGGCGTCAATATTTGGGTCGCGGGCCACAGCCTCCGGGCTGCTCATGTCGACGCCAGCCGCTGCCAGATGCTCGCGTGCCAGATAGACCCGGCCAATCGCGGCATCCTCGTCGATATCACGCAGGATGTTGGTGAACTGCAGCGCGCGGCCCAGATGATGCGCCAGCTTCACCCCTTCGGCATCGTCCATCCCGAAGATCTTCACTGAAAGCCGCCCAACGGCCGACGCCACCCGGTCGCAATACAGGTCTAGTTCTTCGAAGCTCGGATAGCGCACGAAATCGGCAGTGTCGGTCGCCATGCCGTCGATCACCGCCAGGAAATCGGCTTTGTCGAGCTTGAACCGCCGCACCGCCTCCGCCACCAGCGCCGCGCGACCAGGATCGCCGCCCGCATAGAGCGACTCGATATCGGCGCGCCACAGGTCGAGCGCGGCGGCACGGTCGGCACGTGCGCCTTCCTCGTCATCGGCGATATCGTCGACGATCCGGCAGAAACCGTAGACGGCATACATTGCCTCGCGCTCGGCCTTGGGTAGCACCCGCATACCCGCATAAAAGCTGCTGCCGGAAACCTGGGCTTGCAGCGCGGCGGGGGTGTTATCGGGGTTCATGCCACCAGCCTTTTCACCGCAGCCCAGGCGGCAAGTCCCGCCATCTCCGCTTTCCCGTGGTGAACGCGCTCGCTCAGCGGATCATGCGTGATCAAACGCCGGGTCAAGCTTTCGGCGAGCCGCTGGATGATCGCGACTTCCACCGCCAGCCGCTTGTCCTTGATCTGCCCCGAAAACACCGACGATTGCTTCAGCAGCAGCAGCGTCCGCTGCGCCATCTCCACGATCACCGATCGAAGGGCAGGGGAGGCGCGCTCTGCCCCCAGTGCCTCCACCGATGCTCCCGCTGCCGCCAGCATGTCGAGGGGGATATAGA
Organism: uncultured Stakelama sp.; assembly: GCA_964649315.1. GTDB lineage: Bacteria > Pseudomonadota > Alphaproteobacteria > Sphingomonadales > Sphingomonadaceae > Sphingomonas. The sequence continues at coordinate 5,475 of CAZYOU010000025.1, forward strand.
CGCGGTCGATCGCGCGATAATCCTTCCCGCAATCCTGCAGATGGTTGATCACCTGCAGCGCGGCGCATAGCGCGTCGGAGGCCGCCCAGGTGCTGCGATCCTCATGATGCACGTCGAGCACATAACGCCCGACCGGCATCGCCGACACGCGGCAATAATCGATCAGCATGTCCCAGGTCGCCATCCGGTTGACGGTGCAGTCCTGTTCGAACGCGGTCAGCAGATCGAGACCGTGTTGCGGCGACAATTTGTATGCGGCCAGTACCTCGCGAAGCGCGCGTGCCTCGGCATTGATGTCGCTCGTTCCTGCCAGCGTGGATCGCATCGCCCCCAGCACCGCCAGCCGCTCCTCGGCAGGCGCCGATTCATTATCGGCGACGTCATCGGCGGCGCGGGCGAAATGGTAGAAAGCCATCACCGGCGCGCGGTGCTCGCGCTTCAGCATGAAGCTGGCGACGGGGAAATTTTCGTCCTTATGCCCCTTGCCCGAGGCGAGTGTGGCAGCGCTTTGGGTGGCGGGGGCGGTCATGCGCCGATTGCCGCCTGTGCGCGGCCCTTCCACATGCCGCCGCGCCCGCGCCAATGCGCCCAGGCCGAGGCAAAGGTGCAGCCGGCATAGAATATCGCGATCCCGGGCAGGGCGACGCCCCATAAGGGCGACCGGCGGTAGAAGCGAAGCATTGGTTGAAACGCGATTGCCATCAATGCCCAAGCCCCAAATCCCAAGGCTTGGGCATAGCCCTGCCCGAACAGGGTGAGCAAGACCGGGCCGAGGTAAATCAACCCGAGCCCGAACAGGGTACCGGCGAGCAGTACCGGCGAATAATTGAGCTGCGCATAGGCGGATCGTGAGATCATCGCCGCGACGGACGCCCAAGTGTCGTACACGCGGATGCTCACCGATCGATCGGTCAACCCCAACCATACCGGCCCCTGCCGCTTCATCAACGCGCCGAACGCGCAATCATCGATCAGCGCGCCGCGGACGGCGGCGATTCCGCCTGCGCGTTCAAGGGCTGTGCGATTGGCGAGCATGCACCCGCCAGCGGCCGCGCCGACGCCGGTCGGCTTGTTCACCGCGCCAAAGGGGTAGAGCATCTGGAAAAACCAGACGAACGCGGGGATCAGCGCACGTTCCGCCAGGCTCTCGCACCGCAGCCGCGCCATGAGTGACACCAGCACGCGCTGCTCACCGACCGCGCGGGTCACTAGCGTGCGCAACGTGTCGGGCGCATGGGCGATATCCGCGTCGGTCAGCCAAAGATAATCGGGGGTGTCACCCGCCGCCGCTATGCCCTGACTGACCGCCCACAACTTGCCGGTCCAGCCGGGGGCGAGGGGTTGGCCGGAGAGGATGGTGAGGCGGTGACTGTTTCTAAGCCCCTCCCCTTCAGGAGCATCAGGTAAACCGTGCCCCGCACGGTTTAGGTCAGGCTGGGAGCCTGACCGACCTGAGGCTGGGTTGGGGTGGGGCGTGGCCTCACAAGCAGACCCGGTGAGACTGACAGCCCCCACCCCCGTCCCCTCCCCTGAAGGGGAGGGGCTTGAAGAGATGATACTTTGCGCAATCTCCCCTGTCCCGTCGCTCGAATTGTCATCCACCAGAATCACCCGGAAATCGCCCGGATAATCCTGCGCGATCAGGCTGCCGATCGAGCGGGCGATCACGTCCGCCTCGTCGCGCGCCGGGACGACAGCGGTTACCGCTGGCCAAACCGCAGGCTCTGGCGGCAACCGCTGCGTGTCGCGCTCCGCCGTCAGCCAGAAGCCATCGCGCGCGAACACCAGCACCAGCCATACCGCCAGCGCGACGCCACCTGCGACGAGCCCCAGACCGGGCGCGATCATGTAATCTTCCCCGCCGCGCGGAACCACGCGATCGCATCGGCCAGCGCCTCGGGATAAGGCCGCGCGCGATAGCCCAGCTCACTCTCCGCCTTGGCTGACGAATAATACATGTTGTGCGCGGCCATTTTCAGCGAATCGACGGTCAGGAACGGGTCGCCCCCCGTCAGCCGGGCCAGCGCTTCATTGGCATGCGCCATCGGGAACAGCAGCGTTCGCGGGATGCTGATCGTCGGTGCTTTTCGGCCCATGATCCGGGCGATTTCCGCCAGCATCGCGCGCAGCGTCACATCCTGCCCGCCGAGCACATAGCGCTCCCCGATCCGCCCCTTCTCCAGCGCCAGCAAATGCCCCGCCGCCACGTCATCGACATGCACCAGATTGAGCCCGCTTTCGACAAAGGCGGGCATCTTGCCATTGGCGGCCTCCACCACGATTCGCCCGGTCGGCGTGGGCTTCACATCGCGCGAGCCGATGGGGGTGGAAGGGTTGACGATCACGGCGGGCAAGCCATCCGCCGCCATCGCCTCGACCAGCCGTTCGGCGACGACCTTGCTGCGCTTGTACGCGCCGACCGCCTGTTCAGGGGTGGCCGGGCGGGTTTCGTCTGCCGCCCCGTGATCATCGGGCAGCAGCGTCGCGACGCTCGAGGTATAGACGGTCCGCTCGACCCCGGCGGCGCGTGCGGCGTTCATCACCGCCAGCGTGCCCGCACGGTTGTTGCGGACGATATCTTCCGGGTCGGGGGCCCATAGCCGGTAGTCGGCGGCGACATGAAACAGGTAGCGCGCGCCGGTCGCCGCCCGCAGCACCGATCCTTCGTCACGGATATCGCCCTCGATCAGATCGGCACGGAGATCGGCGGTGTTGGTGCGGTCACTGTCGCGGCGGACCAACAGGCGGAGGTCAGCCCCGCGCGCCGCCAGCGCCCGCGCGACAGCGGAACCGACAAAGCCGCTCGCCCCTGTCACCAGCACCGGAACGCCCGTGAAATCCATTAATGCTCCGAAATCCCCGGCGAGTGCCATTGTCCCCAAACCTCCCCAAACCGTTTGCCCTGAGCTTGTCGAAGGGCTGTCCTTCTTTTCAACGGTGGAAAAGAAAGGCAGGGCTTCTACGGGCTCAGCCCGAACGTGGTGGGTCAGCGCAGCTTTCTGCTGTAGCCGCGCACCATTGGCGATGGAAAGCCAAAGAAACAGGGAAGGCGTGACGACAGTGATCCTTGCGGTGCTCTCACTGATCGTACTGACCGTGGCGGTGGCAGGCGCAATCTTTAACGTCGCTGCCGCATGCCTGATCCGCGCGCCCGGCCCGGTGCCCGATCTGGCCGACTGGCCCGCTGTCACGGTGTTGAAGCCAATCCACGGCACCGAACCCGCGCTGGCCGCCAATCTTGCCGCGTTGTTCGCGCAGGATTATCCTGCGCCAGTTCAGATCATCTTCGGCACGCGCAATCCTGATGATCCGGCGCTGGCGGTGATTGCCGAGGCGCGCAAAGCCTATCCTTCCGCCAGTATCGACATTGTCATCAGCAATCGGCGCTGGGGCGCGAACAACAAGCTCTCCAACCTTGCCAATATGGACGAAGCGGGCCGCCATCCGCTGGTGGTGATCGCCGACAGCGATGTCGACTGGGCACCCGATACCCTCCGCCGCCTGGCGGGCGCGCTCGCTGATCCGGGCGTGGGGCTGGCGAGTTGCCTGCATGTCGGGCGGGGCGATGCCGGGGCGTGGTCGGTGCTGGCCGCAATGGACCTATCCTACCGGTTCATGCCCAGCGTGCTGATGGGGGTCGCGCTCGGCATGGCCAAGCCGACATTGGGGCCGACCATGGCCTTCACGCGAGAAACGCTTGGCCGAATCGGCGGATTTGCGGCGTTCGGCGACGTGCTCGCCGATGATTACGAGATGGGGGAGGCGGTGCGCGCGCTCGGGCTGCGCACGGTGCTGCCGCCCTTTTACATCACGCATGGCTGTTCAGAACCGACGCTCCCCGAACTGGCCCGCCACGAGCTGCGCTGGACGGTGACGATCTTTCGAATCGACCCCGCCGGTTTTGCGGGGAGCATTGTCGTCCATACCCTGCCAATGGCGCTGATTGGTGGGGCGCTTGCCGGATTTTCGAGCGCCGCGCTGGTCATTCTGGCGATGGCGTTCGCCTCCCGCGCGCTGGTGCGGCTGCGCATGGACATCGCCTCGGGCAGCGTCTCCGGGCCGCTGATGCTGGTGCCATTTCGAGACCTGCTGTCCTTTGCGCTGTTTTGCGCCACATTCTTCGTTCACAAAGTTGATTGGCGGGGCTCGCAATTCCGGGTAACTCGCGATGGAAGACTAAAATCGTGAAGAAAGTTCCACGGCCATGATGCGCACGCTGTTCCTGCAGGCTCCTTCGTTCGACGGTTTCGATGGCGGCGCGGGGTCGCGCTATCAGGCGAAGCGGGAAATCAAGTCGTTCTGGTATCCGACCTGGCTAGCGCAGCCCGCCGCGCTCGTGCCCGGATCGAAGCTGATCGATGCCCCCGCGCACGACCAGAGCTTTGATGACATCAAGCATGAAGCGATCGCACATGACCTCGTGATCATCCACACCTCCACTCCCGGCTTCAAGCAGGACGTCCGCGTTGCGGGCATGATGAAGGAACTGAACCCCAAGCTGAAAGTCGGCTTTATCGGCGCGACCGTCGCGGTCGATGCGGCCTGGGCGATGGAGCACGCGCCCACCGTCGATTTCGTTGCGCGCAACGAGTTCGATTTCACCATTCTGGATGTCGCGAGCGAAATCCCCTTCGCCGACATCAAGGGCATCAGCTACCGCAATGACGACGGCGTCGTGATCCATAATGAGGACCGCGAAGTGCTGATGGACATGGACCAGCTGCCTTTCGTCTCGCCGATCTACAAGCGTGATCTGGTGATGGAGAATTACTTCATCGGTTATCTGAAGCACCCTTATGTCAGCTTCTATACGGGCCGCGGCTGCAAGAGCCGCTGCACCTTCTGCCTGTGGCCGCAGACGGTGGGCGGGCATAATTACCGCGTCCGCACGATCCCCCACGTCATTGAGGAAGTGAAATACGTCCTGAAGGAATTTCCGCAGATGCAGGAACTCTTCTTCGACGACGATACGCTGACCGACAACCTCCCCCGCGTCGAAGAACTCGCGCGGGAGCTTGGCAAGCTGGGCGTTACCTGGTCGTGCAATGCCAAGGCCAATGTGCCCTATGACACGCTGAAGATCATGCGCGACAACGGGCTTCGCCTGCTGCTCGTTGGGTATGAAAGCGGCAACCAGCAGATCCTGCACAACATCAAGAAGGGCCTGCGGATCGAGGTTGCGAAGCAATTCGCCAAGGATTGCCGCAAGCTGGGGATCAAGATCCACGGCACCTTCATCATGGGCCTGCCGGGCGAAACCAAGGAGACGATCCAGGAAACGATCGCCTATGCCAAGGAAGTGAACCCGCACACGATTCAGGTGTCGCTGGCTGCGCCCTATCCGGGCACCTTCCTGTACAAACAGGCGATCGAGAATGACTGGTTCGACGGCACCGATCATCTGGTGGCGGACGGCGGCGGGCAGATCGCGCAGCTCACCTATCCGCATCTGGCCAGCGACGAGATTTTCGAGGCGGTCGCGGAGTTCTACAAGAAATTCTATTTCCGCCCGTCAAAGGTCGGGTCGATCGTTGCCGAAATGGCGACCAGCCCGACGATGCTGAAGCGCCGCCTGCGCGAGGGGGTGGAGTTTTTCGACTTCCTGAAGAACCGCAATACCGAGGCGGCTTGAACCCTTCATCGTCACCCCGGACTTGTTCCGGGGCCCACGGTGCCGCAAACGCCGCGAACGGGGTGTCCGAGCCCCCGGTGGGCCCCGGAACAAGTCCGGGGTGACGGCTAGGCAGGGCTTATCAGGCCATCAATGCTGAAATACCTCGCCCTGATCCTCACCATCATCGGCCTTGCCGCCGCGATCTGGCTGATCGGGGCGACTGGCTGGCAGAATGTGATCGCTGGCGTTTCCAGCATCGGCGGGCTGGGCTTCCTCACGTTGATGGGCTGGACGGGCGTCAACCTGATCATCCTTGGCGCAGGTTGGTTGGCGGTGGCGCCCGGCATCCCCCGCAACCAGCTCGGGACCTTTGCCTGGGCGCGCACGACGCGCGAGGCGGCAACCGATATCTTGCCGTTTTCGCAGTTCGGCGGGCTGGTGGTCGGCGCGCGCACCGCGATTGCGGGGGGCATCCGTGAGCCGCTCGTCTATGCCTCGCTGATTGCGGACCAGACGACCGAGCTTGCCGCGCAACTGGTGTTCACGATGTTCGGCGTCGTGATGCTCGCGCTGGTGCTGACTGACCAGACGGCGGCAGCGGGCGTGCTGCCGCTCGTGCTCGGTGGCCTCGCGCTGATGGCTGGGATCATGGCGCTGTTCGCCTTTGCCCAGCGCCCGGTGCTCAAAATGGCGCAGGGGCTCGCCGGGCGGTTGCTGCCAAATTCAGTGGCGACGATGGCAGCGCTGACGACTGAACTTGATATGATTTATGCGCAACGCGGGCGTGTCATCGCGGCGTTCCTGCTCCACCTACTCGCCTGGGTGTTCAGCGCGGCGGGCGCCTGGATCGCGCTGCGCCTCATGGGGAGCGACGTGCCGCTGGTCGATGTGCTGACGATCGAGGCGCTCATCTTCACGCTGCGCACTGTGGCCTTTGCGATACCCGGCGGCATCGGCGTGCAGGAAGGCGCATATCTGCTGATCGGCCCGCTCTTCGGTCTCTCGCCAAGCGCCGCGCTGGCGCTGTCGCTCGTCAAACGCGCACGCGATATCGCGGTGGGGGTGCCGGGCGTGCTGCTGTGGCAGGCGTTCGAAGTGCGTGCGCTGCGGGCGGGTAAAGTGGTGCCCACAATCAAACCGTCACCCTGAACTTGTTTCAGAGCCTGCCCCGGACCTGATCCGGGGGTCTATCGCGCAACAACAGCCGGGCGGTCGTGAGGCGCGCTGGATGCTGAAACAAGTTCAGCATGACGGCAATTAGGGACAGACAACTGGCCCCGCGGCACCCCTAACCCTGCAGCCGCTCATGATGGCGGATTACTTCATCGATGATGAAGCGCAGGAATTTCTCCGAAAACTCCGGATCGAGCTGCGCATCTTTCGCCAGCGCGCGGAGCCGGGCGATTTGCGCGGTTTCGCGCCCCGGATCGGCGGGGGGCAGGCCGTGTTCGGCCTTGTACCGCCCCACCGCCTGCGTCACCTTGAACCGCTCGGCGAGCAGAAAGACGAGGGCGGCGTCGATATTGTCGATGCTCTGGCGATAGCTGCTGAGCGTTTCATCCGGCACGGCACGGCCCCTTTTTGCGATCTGTTGCTCTTTTTGGGCGGGTGGGCACGGCTGCGCAAGCGCCATTCCCTTGCGTTTGCGCCACCGAACCGCCACATCGCGGATACGATGACAGCGACCATCCACCGCATTGATCCCCGGCCGGTACCGTCCCTTGATCCCATGGTCGCGCTTGTCGCGATGGACATGAATCTGGTCAACGCGGTCATCCTTGATCGGATGCAGTCGCAGATTCCGCTGATTCCCGAACTTGCCGGGCATTTGATCGCCGGCGGTGGCAAGCGGATGCGGCCGATGCTCACCCTCGCGAGCGCGGCGCTGCTCGGCTATACCGGCACGCGCCATCACGGGCTGGCTGCGGCCGTCGAGTTCATCCACACCGCCACCCTGCTGCATGACGATGTTGTGGACGGCAGCGATCTGCGGCGCGGGCGGCGCACTGCGAACAATATCTGGGGCAATCCGGCGACCGTGCTGGTCGGCGATTTCCTGTTCAGCCGAGCGTTTGAACTGATGGTCGATGATGGCAGCCAGAAGGTGCTGAAAATTCTGAGCCATGCCAGCGCAGTGATTGCCGAGGGCGAAGTCAATCAGCTGACGGCAACGCGACTGATCGAGCTTGGCGAGGAACGTTATCTCGACATTATCGGCGCCAAAACAGCGGCGCTGTTCGCCGCGGCGTGTCGCGTTTCGGCGGTGGTGGCAGAGCGGCCCGATTCGGAAGAAGCCGCACTCGATGCCTATGGCCGCAATTTGGGCATCGCTTTCCAGCTCGTCGACGATGCGATCGATTATGTGTCCGACGCCGGCACGATGGGCAAGGATGCCGGGGATGATTTCCGCGAGGGTAAAGTGACGCTGCCCGTCATCCTCGCTTATGCGCGCGGCAACGCCGAAGAACGGACATTCTGGAAGGACGCGATCGAAGGGCGACGCACCACAGACGAAGACCTCGCCCATGCCATTGCGCTGATCCAGTCGTCTCGTGGCGTTGACGATACGCTTGCCCGCGCCCGCCATTATGGCCAGCGCGCGATCGATTCGCTGGGCTGTTTCAGCAATGGCAAGGCCAAGGCGGCGATGGTCGAAGCCGTCGAGTTTGCAATCGCCCGCGCCTATTGAGCGATAACCCCCGCGCCGTTACCTTCGCGCAACGATTGGGGTCGGGGGTGGTGCCATGAAGCGATTCGGTATCGGGCTGGCTTTGGGTGGAGCTGCCTTTTTCTGTAGTGCCGCCACGACGGCCCCGTCTTTCAAAGACACATTGTCGCTTCCCAAATATCTCGCGCAGATCAAGCCCGCCAAGGCTGACCTTCGCACGGCCTATGGCCCCGCCAAGTCGCAATATGCCGATCTGTATCTGCCCAAAAAGGCAAAGGGACCGATCCCGGTCATCATTCTGGTGCATGGCGGTTGCTGGAATGCGCAAGTGCCCGCAGACACGATGGCTGGGAACGCGGCCGATCTGGCGATGGGCGGTGTTGCGGTGTGGAACATCGAATATCGGCGGATCGGCGAACCGGGCGGTGGCTATCCCGGTATGTACGAAGATGTCGGTGCCGCGTTCGACAAGCTGCGCGAGGTTGCCGTGGCGAACCGGCTGGACCTGACCCGTATCACCGTGGTGGGCCATTCGTCGGGCAGTCATCTTGGCTTTTGGGGGGCTGCGCGCGGGAAATTGCCCGCCGGGCACAAATGGCGCGGCACCGATCCGCTGCCGGTTCGCGCGGCAATCAACCTTGGCGGTGCGCCCGATATCGAACACGCCAATGATCTGCTGCCCATCGCTTGCGGCAATGAGGCGAGGCTGACGCAGATCGTGGGGGAGAAGACCGCCGAGCGCCCCAAACCATTTGCCGATACGTCCGCTAATCAGCTCTTGCCGCTCGGCATCCGCACCCAATCGATCATGGGTGAATTCGACGATATCCTGCCGCCCTATCTGGGTTTGTGGTGGCAGCGTTTTGCGACGCGAAAGGGCGAGTTTCCCCAAACCACTACGATCAAGGGAGCTGGTCATTTCGATCTGGTGGCGGTGACCGAGCCCGAATGGCAGCAGGTCCGCACGCTGATTTTGGCCGAGGCAAAACGCTGATCGCTTTGCGGTAAATCATCGCGGCCCTAAAGCGGCACGGTGACGATGCTCCCGATCCACGCCGTTCTGCCTGATCTGCTTGTCGCGCTGCGTGCCGGGCCGAATGCGGTGCTCGTCGCGCCGCCCGGCGCGGGGAAGACCACGGCGGTGGCGCCTGCCTTGCTGGGTGAAGACTGGTGCACCGGCGAAATCCTGTTGCTCTCTCCGCGCCGTCTGGCCGCCCGCGCGGCGGCGGAACGGATGGCGGGGCAGGCGGGCGAGAGCGTCGGCAAGACCTTTGGGTACGCCACGCGGATGGACAGCAAGCGATCGGCTGCCACCCGCGTCACGGTGATGACCGAGGGGATTTTCGTCAACCGCATCCAGGCCGATCCTGAATTGGCGGGGGTATCCGCGGTGTTGTTCGACGAGGTGCACGAACGCAGCCTCGACAGTGATTTCGGGCTGGCGCTGGCAATCGATGCGCAAGGCGGCTTTCGGCCTGATCTGCGGCTTGTGGCGATGTCGGCGACGCTCGATGGCGTGCGGTTCGCATCCCTTCTGGGGGACGCCCCCGTCATCGAGAGCGAGGGGCGCAGCTACCCGCTGTCGCTGCGCCATATCGGTCGCGCGGCGGAGGCGCGGATCGAAGACGGCATGGCCGGCGCGATCCGCCAGGCGCTGCGCGATGAAGAGGGTGGGGTGCTCGCCTTCTTGCCGGGCGTGGCAGAGATCGAACGGGTCGCCGAGCGGCTGAACGATCTGCCGCGGGAGATTATACTCCACCGGCTCCACGGCAGCCTCGATCCTTCTGCACAGCGCGCTGCGATTGCCGCCGATCCGGGCGGCGCACGCAAGCTGGTGCTGGCAACCTCGATCGCCGAGACCAGCCTGACCCTCGATGGAATTCGGGTCGTCGTCGATTCAGGGCTGGCCCGCCGCCCGCGCTATGACCGCGCCGCGGGGATGACCCGGCTCGTCACCGAGCGCGCCAGCCAGGCATCCGTCACCCAGCGCGCGGGTCGCGCGGCGCGCCAAGGGCCGGGGGTTGCGTACCGGTTATGGGAAGAGGCGGCGACGGCGGGGCTGCCCCGTTTCGATCCGCCGGAGATACTGGAGGCTGATCTGTCAGCGCTGACGCTCGATTGCGCGCGTTGGGGCATTGCCGATCCGCGCACGCTCGCCTGGATCGATCCGCCACCCGACGCGGCCGTGGCCGAGGCGCGGGCGCGGCTCACGGCGCTTGGGGCGATCGATGGCGATGGCCGAGTGACCTCGCACGGTGAGGCCATCGCCCGCCTGCCGCTGTCACCGCGTCTTGGTCATATGCTGATCGAGGCGGGTAAAATGGGTCTTGGCACGGTCGCCGCCCAGATCGCGGTCCTGCTCGGTGAGCGGGGGCTCGGCGGCCCGGATGTCGACATGGACAGCCGCGTGCGGCGCTGGCGGGGGGAGAGAGGTGCGCGCGCGGAAAACGCACGGCGGCTCGCGGCGCGCTGGGCGGCGATGGTGGATGGGTCTGGTGCCGATGAGTTGGCGGGGACGGCCGTCGCCACGTGTATCGCACTGGCCTTTCCCGATCGGATCGCGCGGCGGCGGGATTCATCGGGCGAGAATTGGGCGTCCGTCTGCGGGCGCGGGTTTCGCCTAGATCCCACATCACCGCTTGCCCGCAATGAGTGGCTCGCAGTCGCGGAAACGCAAGGGCTGGCAGCAGGCGCGCGCATTCTGTCAGCGGCAGCGATCGATCAGGCGACCGTCGAGTCGCTGTTTGGCGACCGGATCGAGGCGAGGCGCACCGTCAGCTTCGATCCCGCCACGGGCGGCGTGCAGGCAAGCCATGAACGGCGGCTTGGTGCGATCCGCTTGGGTGGAGGCCCTGATTCGAATGCCGACCCGCAGGCGATCAGTGCGGCGCTGCTGGCGGGCCTGCGTGCACATGGGCTGACCCTGCTCCCCTGGTCCGATACCGCCACGGCCTTGCGCCAGCGTGCCACCTTCGCCGCAGCGCACGGCGCGCCGGAGGTTGCATTGGACGATGTTGCGCTGCTCGCGCGCGCCGACGAATGGCTGGTGCCGCTGCTCGAGGGCAAGCGCAGGCTCGAGCAGATCGATAGCGGCGCGGTGACCGAGGCATTGCGTGGGCTGATCGGGTGGGACGCGCTGCGCGCAATCGATCGGCTCGCCCCGCCGCGGTTCGAGTCGCCTGCCGGGAGTAGCCACGAGATTGATTACACGGCCGAAGCGGGGCCGACAGTGGAGCTTCGCCCGCAGGCGTTGTTCGGCCTCGCGCGGCACCCGATGATTGCCGATGGGCGCGTGCCCTTGGTGCTCAGCCTGACCTCACCCGCTGGTCGCCCGATCCAGACAACGCGTGATCTGCCGGGGTTCTGGGCGGGGAGCTGGGCCGATGTCGCGCGCGAAATGCGCGGGCGCTATCCCCGCCATCCCTGGCCCGACGATCCCGCTGCTGCATCGGCGACGCTGCGCACGAAAAATGCAGATGCGCGCGCGCGCCAAGCACAGTAAGGAAGCGGCATGACCACCGCCCGCATCTATCAACGCCCGAAAAACGCCATGCAGTCCGGCCGTGCCCGCACGCAGATCTGGGTGCTGGAGTTTGAGCCAAGCGAGGCCAAGCATCCCGATCCCCTGACCGGCTGGGCAGGCTCCGGCGATGTGCGCGATCAGCTGCGGCTGACCTTTCCCACGCTGGAGGCAGCACAGGGCTATGCATCGCGCGAGGGGATTGCCTATCACGTCGTGCCCGCGCCGGAACGCACGCTGAAGCTGCAGGCGTACGCCGATAACTTCCGGTGAGCCCGCGTTCGGTTGTTAAAGCGTGGATTAGGGCGTTCAACGCGGCTGACGTCGATGCGCTGATGGCCCTGTATCACGAGGAAGCGATCAACCATCAGGTGGTGTTCGATCCCGTGATTGGCCGCGAAGCTATCCGCGCAATGTTCACGCGCGAATTTGCGACGGCAACAATGCACTGCATCCCCGAAAATCTGTTCGAGGATGGCGAGTGGGCGATCCTCGAATGGCACGACCCAAGCGGCCTGCGCGGCTGCGGGTTCTTCCATGTCATCGACGGCGTGATTGAGTTCCAGCGTGGATACTGGGACCGGCTGAGCTTTGAGGCGGGGCAAACATTGGGCGTGAAAGACGCGTCGACAAACTAGAGATTGACGATCAACCCAAACCCGTTTGTTTCGAGCCCTTCGACTGGCTGGCAAGCCAGCCGCTCAGGACAGGCTTCAGCCCAAGGGGCTGACGTCGAGAAACGGGCCACAAGCGTTGCGCAGGGTGTCTCGACTTCGCTCGACACGAACGGGACGGGGAGTCGGAATTTCTACCCGAGTAAGGACTGACCGAGCAGCAGCAACAGCTTCACGTCCATCGCCATGCCCTCGGCCCGTTTCGCCGCCACGAATTCGGGCAGTGTCGCCAGCGGAGCGCGGTGGACGGTGATATCCTCGCCCGCAACCCCGCCGCCGGGGCCGACCTTGGTCAAGCCATGCGCGCGCACCAGCGTGAACCCTTCGGTGACCATCCCGGGTGATGCGTGGAAGAACCCCAACGTCTCGATGCGATCGGCGCGGTAGCCGGTCTCCTCTTCCAACTCGCGCGCTGCGGCGATTTCGGCGGCTTCGCCCGCCGAGTCATCCCCCACCAGCCCGGCCGGCAGTTCCAGGCAGCGCTGGCCGAGCGGTACGCGGTATTGCTCGACCAATATGACGTGCCCGTCATCGATCGCGACGATCACTGCTGCATGAATGCCGCCGACGCGCGATACATATTCCCAGGTCCCGTCGAGCTTCACCGACAGGTAGCGGCCTTCCCAAACCGTCTGTGCGCTCATAGTTCGATCAGCCGATCGGGCAGTTCGTTCACGTCATCGCTGGCGCGTGGCAAGTGATGCGACAGGATGTGGCCGACATGGCCCACCGCGGCGATCATGCCCGCCGCGATATTGCCCTGCCGTACCTCCTTCACCAGCGCCGCCATCGCGTCACCCCATTCGGCATCGGGTACGCGGGTGTGGATTGCCTCGTCAGCGATAATCTCCGCCATATGCTCGCCCAGCGAGAGGTAGATCAGAATGCCCGTGCGTTCGGCGGTGCGCGCTTCGGTGCCGACCTTGAACAGCTCAATCGCGCGACGACGCACACGCCTGCGCCGCGTCGCCTTGGGGGTCAGGCGCAACCGCAATGGCAGATAGGCCAGGCCATAGCGGACGATCAGGAACAATGCCGTCATCACCGCAAAGGTGATGAGCATCAGGTCGCGGGTCTCAATGCCGTCCCAGCCACCCTGCACCAGCGTCGGCCAGCCAGCGAAGACCAGCGGCACCAGCAATGCCACCAGCACGGCATAATGCAGCCCGACATCATGATAGCTGTCGGAATGATCGGCGATGATCGTCACGATCTCGCCCGATGTGCCTGACTCTGCGGCATGGACCGCCTTGCCGATCGCGGCGCGTTCTTCGGTTGTGGGTTTGCGCATCACCAACTCCCCGACGATCCGCCGCCGCCGAACGATCCGCCGCCGCCGCCACCCCAGCCGCCACCACCGCCGCCGCCCCAGTCCGAGCCGCCGCCACCACCCCAGCCGGACGAGCGCCCGCCGCTGTTCGACAGGCTGTTGAGCGCGGTCCACAGCAGCACCTCACCGACCGCGCCGGCGACATTGTCGCTGCGATAGCGCCGCCCGCGCGAGCGTCCGACCAGGACCGGCAGCAACACGACGAAGAAGATCACCGCCATGATGATCAGGGCAATCACCCAGTCGCCCGCCGAGTTCTTCGATTTCGGCTTTTTCTTCACCAGCGCCGCCGCACGCGCCTCACCCGCTTCGAGCGGCAGCTTCATCTGTTCGGCAATTTCGGCCGCGCCCGCCATAATCCCGCCGGGCAAGTCGCCCGCCTTGAACTTGGGGAGGATGGTGTTGCGGATGATCTGGCTCGACAGCGCGTCGGTCATGATCGGTTCGAGGCCATAGCCGACCTCGATCCGCACCTTGCGTTCATTGGGCGCGACGATCAGCAATATGCCGTTATTCGCATCCTTCTGCCCGATTTTCCACTCGCGACCCAGCCGATAGCCATAATCCTCAATCGCATAGCCCTGCAGATCGGGGATCGTCGCGACCACGAACTGGCGCGTCGATGCCTTTTCGATCTCATCAGCTTGTGCGACCAGCGCGGCCTTCTGCGCCGGGTTCAGCAGACCAGCCGCATCCACCACCTGCCCGCTCAGCGGCGGGAAGGTCTGGGCGGTCGCCGCACTGCCCCACAGGAACAGCGCGGCGATGGCGGCAAGAATGCGGATCAGTTGAAGTTGACCTTTGGTGCAGTCTCCGCACCCGGCGTGGTGGCAGCGAAGGGCACCATTGGCTTGGCGCCATAGATCAGTGATGCGCCGATCGCGTCGGGGAAGGTGCGGATGCGGGTGTTATAGCTCTGCACCGCGCCGTTATAGTCACGCCGCGCGATGGTGATGCGGTTTTCCGTCCCCTCGAGCTGCGACTGGAGCGTCTTATAGCCTTCCTGCGATTGCAGTTCGGGATAGGCCTCCTGCAGCCGCTGGAGCGACAGGCCAAGCGCGGCCTGCGTCCGTTCGAACTGCTGCACCTTGCCGGGGTTGGTCAGGTCAGCGGCGGAGACGTTGACGGTGTTTGCGGCGGCACGCGCCTGGGTCACTTCGACGAGGATGCTCTTTTCCTGCGCGCCAGCGGCCTTCACCGTGGACACAAGGTTCGGCACCAGATCGGCGCGGCGCTGATATTCGTTCTGCACATCGGCCCAGCGTGCCTTGGCGGCTTCCTCTGCGGTGGGGATGCTATTGATTCCGCAGGCGGAAAGCAGCGCAGCGCTAGCCAGCGCCATCACGATACGAAGCTTCATGTCGGTGGTCCTTCTTCGTGAAAACCAAATTTTGCGGTTCAACGTCTTGACCCGTTTACCCCAGCCGTATCCACTTGCCCAACCCAATCTGCCCAATATCGGGGCGCAACAGTGCTAGGCGCATAACACACATTGGCATGGAGAAGGCGATGTTCAAGGAGTTTCGGGATTTCATCGCACGCGGCAACGTGCTCGATCTGGCGGTCGGCGTCATCATCGGCGCGGCGTTCGGCACGATCACCAAGTCTCTGACCGACGACATCATCTTGCCGATTGTCAGCGCGATTTTCGGCGGCTTCGATTTCTCTCGCTATTTCATTCAATTGGGGCCGGTGCCCGCGGGCTATGTCGGCTCACCCACCGATTATGCCGCGTTGAAGGCGGCGGGGGTGCCGCTGCTCGGTTATGGCGCGTTCGTAACCGTCGCGATCAATTTCCTGATCCTCGCCTTCATCATTTTCCAGATCGTGCGCGCAGCGAACCGCATCGGGCCCAAGCCGGAAGCGGCCCCTGCCGCCGAACCGGCAGATATCACGTTGCTACGGGAAATCCGCGACGAACTGAAAAAGGGTGGGACGGCTTAGGCTGCCGCCAGATCCTGCGCATTGGCATCGGCCAGGCTGGTGCCATCAAGGATCCGCGCGGTTTCATCGCGCACGCGCATCATCGCGTGGCGGATCGCGCAATCGGCTTCGCTCTTGCAGTCAGCGCATTTGCGATAGGCGGTGCGGCTGACGCAGGGGATGAGCGCCAGCGGCCCTTCGATCACGCGGATGATTTCGCCGAGCGAGATCAGGTGTGTCGGGCGCGACAGGCAATAACCGCCCATCTTGCCGCGGTGGCTGTGCAGCAGCCCGGCTTCCCGCAGATCGGCAAGGATCAGCTCGAGGAATTTGCGCGGCACATTCGCCTCTGACGCTATCCGCGTCATCGGGATCGGTGCGGAGCCCTTGGGCGCCTCTGCCAGGAAAAGCATCGCGCGTAGCGCGTAGCGGGAACGCTGCGTCAACATGATTGGACAGTTATGGCCCGAATTTGTGGCAAGTGAAAGGCGGACCTTTTCATTTTTGGGGGCCACCCCTATATCTGTCGTGCCGGGTTCGCCCGGCTATGGCGATAAATTGCCGCGTAAAATAGACGCAGCGGACCCGGGGGCAGTACCCGGCGGCTCCACCACAACCGGCTCTAACGGGCCGGTCATGACGGGGCCGAACTAGGATCGACGTGTGTTGAAAGGCGCTGTTTTTGCCCGGGCTGAGTAACCCGTAAAAGGCTCAAAACCACAAGTGCTAACGATAACGAAGCACTCGCAATTGCGGCCTAACCCAAGACTTAACGGTCTAGGTTAGAACGACGAAAGCGCGGTTGGACCGTACCGGGCAACAGAAACGGATTCCAGCGGCCCGGGGGGGCCGGGCAACAGAACCCCCCACCTTCCCCATCATTGGGCGCCCGGGCCATATTCCCACGTCCATGGCGCACCGGTCTCGCCAAGCGCTGCCCGGACGAGGGCGGGAAATTCTGCTTCGGTGCGCACATCGTTCGACAGGATCACTACGCAGCGCCCTGTTTTCTTGACGCACACCCAGGTGTTGGCAGTCGAATCATTGTGACCGCCCTTGAAAAAGCCCGGTCCCTGCGGGCCATCAAAGGTGATCACACCCAAGCCAGCTGACAGGCCCTTCATCCGTTGCTCGACCGGCAGTTCGGGCAGCAGCGTCGGGAATTGCTGACGCGTCGTGATCGGCAGTTGCGGGCGGAGCATTTCGGGCTTCCGCGCTGACATAATGCCTTCGCGTCGCATAAAGCCTGTAACGAATTTCGCCATGTCGGTGATGGTCGTATCCATCGATCCCGCCGCGCGCACGCGGCTGCGCTCGTCATGCGGCTCGACGCTGCCATCGGCGGTCCAGCCATCGGCGAGGTTGCGGGCAAAATCGGGTCGCCATTTCAGGCTGGTGTTGGTCATGCCGAAAGGATCGAATACGCGGCGCTCCATTTCCGCACCCAGATCGATCCCCAGTCCCTGTTCGATCACGAACTGCAGCAGCATCATCCCTTCACCGGAATAGGCGTAACGGGTGCCCGGATCGAAATGGAACCGCAGCTTGCCGTCCGGTTCGAGGAACGAGAAATTGGCAAAGCCGGTGCTGTGCGTCAGCACCATGCGCGCGGTAATCTTGCGCCACCGGTCGTCGCCCACCAGATCACCCCAGTTTCCATAGGCGTCCAGATTGCCATAATCGGGGAGCGGCTGTGCCAGATATGTCGCCAACGGCCGGTCGAGGTCGAGCTTCCCGTCTTCGACCAGATGCATGACCGTAAAAGCGAACACCGCCTTGGTGAGCGAGGCGCCGTACATGATCGTATCGCGCGTCAGTGGTGCCCCGGCAGCATTGCGCTTGCCGTAGCTGCGGATGAATATAGGCCGCCCGCGATCGATGACCGCGATCGCCAGCCCTTGCGCGCCTGTTTTCGTCATCGCCGTGCGCACGGCCTTGTCGATCGTCGCGTCGTTGGCGGCATGGCGCTTCGCCTGAGCCATCCCACCCGCTACCAAAGCCAGGGTGACGGCAACCAGCCAATAGCTTTTTCGCACCCGCATTCTCCCTCAGGTCGGCTGGAACGTTGTGTCGCATTGCCAGCACGAACAGCCGCGTCATGCGTGCCAAATGCTTTGTTAGCGATACCGGCAAAGGGTTTTATCAGCTAGGCACGTTTAAGCAGTCGACGAGCACGACGCGTGGTCGCTGCAGGCGTTTTTGGGGGCTGACATGACCGAGGCGGTAGTGACGATCGCTGACGAGGCAATTGCCGAGCAATCGATCGATCAGTTGGCGCCGCATCCGCTCGCGTCGGCCGCCGATTCCATCGCCAAACCTGCTGGGGTGGCACCGATCGCCGCAATGGCGTCCACGCTCGCGCTCGCCGCGTGCAGTGGCGGTGGCGGCACCAGCAGCGCCCCGCCGCCGATCACCATCGTCACGCCGACGCCTGCCCAAACGCCCGCCGCCATCACCGCCGTTCAGGCCAGCCGGTTCCTCGCCCAGGCGACATTCGGCGCGACCAGGGCGGATATCGCCATGGTGCAGTCGATGGGGTTTTCGGGCTGGATCACCGAACAGATCAGCCGCCCGCGCACGGCGCATTGGGACTGGCTGGTCGCCAATGGCTATAACGCGTCGACCTTCATCAATAACCAGAACGGGTTCGATAACACCGTCTGGCGTCAGATCATCACCGAGCCGGGCCAGTTGCGCCAGCGCGTCGGCATGGCGCTGGCGGAAATCCTCGTGGTCAGCATTGACGGGGTGAATCAGCAGTGGCGGCAATTCTCGGTCGCTGCTTATCTCGATATCCTGCTCGATAATGCGTTCGGCAATTACCGCACGCTGCTTGAACGCATCACCCTTAATGCGGCGATGGGCGCGTATCTGACCTTCATCAACAATCGCCGCGCCAACCCCACCACCGGCGCGATGCCCGATGAGAATTACGCGCGCGAGCTGATGCAGCTGTTCACCTTGGGCCTTAACCGCCTGAATATGGACGGTACCGTCCAGATGGCAAATGGCGCGCCGGTCGACAGCTATAGCCAAGAGGATGTGACTCAGCTGGCGCGCGTGTTCACCGGGCTGGTGCTCGATTCGACTGATAGCAGCACCCCCGACCGGCTTCGGCGGCCGCTGGTCATCAATGCGAGCATCCATGAAACCGGCGCGTCGAGCTTCCTTGGCACCACGATCCCGGCGGGGACGGAGGGCATCGCGGCCGTCCGGCTGGCGCTTGATGCGATCTTTGCCCATCCCAATGTCCCGCCCTTCGTCTCGCGGCAGCTGATCCAGCGGCTGGTGACGAGCAATCCGTCGCCCGCTTATGTCGCGCGGGTTGCCAGCGTGTTTGCCAATAACGGATCGGGCGAGCGCGGTGATCTGACCGCGGTGGTGCGCGCGATCCTGCTCGATACCGAGGCGCGCAGTGATGCGGTGCTGACGACTGCCAGCGCCAGCAAGCTGCGTGAACCGGTGATCCGCTTCACCAACTGGGCGCGGGCATTCGGCGCAACGTCACCCGGTGGGCTATGGCCGATCGGCAATACCAGCAGTTCGACGACGCGGCTGGCCCAGTCGTTCGGGCGCGCGCCATCGGTGTTCAATTTCTTCCGCCCCGGCTACACCCCGCCCAACACGGCGATCGCGACGGCTGGGCTGGTCGCGCCCGAGTTCCAGATCACCAATGAGCTCAGCGTCGTTGCCTTCATCAATTACATGCAGTCAGTCATTCAGACCGGCACCGGCGATGTGCGCGGCGATTATGCGGCGTTTACCGCGCTCGCCGCCGACAGTCAGGCGCTGGTGGATGAGGTAAACCTGGTCCTCGCTGCCGGGCAATTGCGGGCCGCAACCGTCACGGCGATCCGTGCCGCGGTGGACAGCATCGCCACCACCGCGACCAACGGGGCGCTCAACCGCGTTTACACCGCGATCCTGCTGACGCTTGCATCGCCTGACTACATCACGCTGAAATAGGGGCAGGGGCCATGACCAACGATCAATCGCGCCGCGCCTTTCTGAAACGCAGTGCCGCCTTGGGAGCGGTCGGGGCAGCGGCACCCTTTGTCACCAGCCTTGCCGCCATCGGCGAGGCCGCGGCGGCAACCGCTGCCGATTACAAGGCGCTGGTGTGTCTCTTCATGTTCGGCGGTAATGATTACGCCAACACGCTGCCGCCGTTCGATCAGGCGAGCTACAATCTTTACGCGGCGGCTCGTCAGGGTCTGGCGCATGGCCGTGATACATTGGCCCCCACGCTGCTCACGCCCTCGACCGCGCTGGCCGGGGGGCGGCAATATGCGCTCGCGCCGACCATGGCCCCGCTGGTGCCGATTTTCGATGCCGGGCGGATGGCGGTGGTGCTGAATGTCGGCACGCTCGTGCAGCCGACCACCAAGGCGCAGTATAATGCCCGCTCGGTGCCGCTGCCGCCCAAATTGTTCAGCCATAACGATCAGCAAAGCTATTGGCAGGCGAGCAGCCCTGAGGGTGCCGTCTCGGGCTGGGGCGGGCGGATCGGCGATCTGCTGCAAAGCGGCAACGGCACCTCAACGCTGACGTGCATCAATGCGGCGGGCAATGCGGTGTTCCTGACCGGGCGCACGGCGATCCAATATTCGGTCAGCACCACCGGCCCGATCGCGCTGCTCAACAACAGCTCGAGCCTGTTTGGTTCAACGACGGCGGCAAGCACGCTGCGCAACCTGATGACCGGCACCGATACCAATTTGATGGCCAACGAACATGGCCGGATCAGCAGGCGCGCGCTCGATACCTTCGCACAGGTCAACACCGCGCTGATGGGCGCGCCCGTTGGCAATTTTCCGCTGTTTCCGGCGAACAACAGTCTGGCCGATCAACTGCGTATTGTCGCGCGGCTGATTTCGGTGTCGCAGGAACTCGGCGCGCGTCGGCAGGTGTTCTTCGTCTCGCTTGGCGGTTTCGACATGCACGATTCGCTTGCGGCTGATCACCCCACCCAGATCGGCCTGGTCGCCAATGCGATGCGCGCCTTTTATGATACCACCGTTGCGCTTGGCGTCGCGGACCGGGTGACGACCTTCACCGCGTCCGATTTCGGGCGGACGCTGCAAGCCAATAGCGACGGCTCCGATCACGGCTGGGGCAGCATGCACTTCGTCGCGGGTGGTGCGGTGAATGGCCGCCGCTTTTATGGCACTCCGCCCGCGATCGGCAACAACACCCCCGACGATGTCGGGCAGGGGCGGTTGCTGCCGACGATCGCGGTCGATCAATATGCCTCGACGCTCGCCAACTGGTTCGGCGTCAGCGCGACTGACATGCCGACCGTGCTGCCGAATATCGGCAATTATAACCCGTCGACCTGGAACCAGGGCTTTGTCTGATCGCGCGTCCCCGCGCTGGCCTGTCAAGATCGGCTTTCGCCCGATTGCGGTTGAGGTGCGCGCTTCCTAGCTAGGGCTTGGATGCACGCCCGTCGGCACGGCGCGCCTTGGCCGAAGGGAATGCGCGTGAGCGACCAGCGAAATGATGACCGGGGCAGGGTGATTCCCAGTGGACGGCTGTCGCGGCTCGGGGTGTTCGGCAAGATCGCGGGCGGGGTGGCGGGCGGCGTTGTGGCTGAAGGCGCACGGCGGCTGGCGGCTGGCGAACGCCCGCAGATGAGCGACCTGCTGCTCACTCCCGGTAATATCACCCGCGTGACCGAACAGCTGTCACATCTGCGCGGCGCGGCGATGAAGCTGGGGCAGATGATCTCGATGGATGCAGGTGACATCCTGCCGCCCGAGCTCAGCGCGATCCTCGGCCGCTTGCGCGACCGCGCGCATCATATGCCCCCGCAACAGCTGCAACAGGTGCTGGCGAAACATTGGGGCAAGGACTGGCGCCGCCGTTTCGCGCGCTTCGGTGCGACGCCGATTGCGGCCGCTTCTATCGGGCAGGTCCACAAGGCGGAAACGCATGACGGGCGGACGCTCGCCATCAAGGTGCAATATCCCGGCGTGCGCGCGAGCATCGATTCGGACGTCGATAATGTCGCCACGTTGCTGCGGATGACCGGCATGATGCCCAAGGAAATCGACATCGCGCCTCTGCTTGCGGAGGCCAAACGCCAGCTTCACGAAGAGGCCGATTATACCCGCGAAGGGCAGCAGATGCAGCGCTTCGCCGCGCTTCTCGCCGATGATCCGGATTTTGTCGTGCCGCTGCTCGATGCCGAATTCACCAGCGGTGAAGTGCTCGCGATGAGCTTTGTCGAAGGAACAGCGATCGAAAATCTCGGTGATGCGCCACAGGACGAACGCAACCGGGTAATGACCGCGCTGATTCGGCTGGTGCTGCGCGAACTGTTCGACTTTGGGCTGATGCAGACCGACCCCAACTTCGCCAATTTCCGTTACCAGCGCGATACCGGCAAGCTGGTGCTGCTCGATTTCGGGGCGACCCGCGACGTTACCCCGGCGACCGCGGCGGGCTATCGCGGGCTGCTGACCGCGGGACTGAACGGCGATCGCGACGCGGTGCGAGCGGCGGCGGTGGCGGCTGGCTTCCTCGGCAATCAGACCGTCGCGCGTCACCCGGCGCTGATCGACCGGATGATCGACGTCATCATCGGCGAAATGAACCGCCCCGGCGCCTTCGATTTCGGCGACCGGGCCTTCGTGAACGTGCTGCGCGATCAGGGGATCGAGATCGGCCAGGACCGCGCCGCTTGGCACATGCCGCCCATCGAAATGCTGTTCGCCCAGCGCAAGATCAGCGGCACCGCGCTGCTCGCCGCACGGCTAAAGGCGAAGGTTGATGTGCGCGGAATGGTGGAGACGTATCGCGGGTAACGTCGCCCTCAATCCGCCAATGCAGCCTCATCTACCGGTGTGAGGCGCGGCGTTAGCAAGTGGATCAGCCCGAGCGCGACCAGATAGGTGCAGCCCGCCACCGCAAAAATCGGCGTGTAATTGCCGATCGTCGCGAGCACCGCGCCAGCATATTGCGACATCGCCATTCCGCCGATCGCGCCCATCGCGCCGCCCATGCCGATCACCCGTCCCATTGCGCGCTTGGGAAACAGATCGGACGGCAACGTGAACAGGTTCACCGAAAAGCCCTGGTGCGCAGCGCCCGCCAGCCCGATGATGCCAACCGCCACCCACAGGTTCGACACATTGACCGCAAAGATGACGGGCAGAGCGAGCAATGCGCACACCAGCATCGTTCGTTTGCGTGCCGCATTCACCGATGCGCCGCGTTTGATCTGCGCGGAAGAGGCATAGCCACCCGCGATGCTGCCGATATCCGACATGATATAGATAATCGCGAGCGGAATGCCGAAGGTCTTGAGCTCGAGCCCGTGGTTCTTGTGCAGGAAATCGGGCAGCCAGAACAGGAACATCCAGAACACCGGATCGATCAGCAGCTTGCCGACCGCAAACGCCCAGGCTTCGCGCCGACGCAGGATCTTGCTCCACGGAACGGCGATCATCGGTTCGTCCGCCACCGTTGCGGCCGTCGCGGTCGGCGCATCCTTCGGGCGGCGATAGAAGACCAGCCACACCACCAGCCACACCAGGCTGGCCGAGCCGGTGGCGACAAACGCCCCGCGCCAGCCATAAGCCTCGACAATCACCGGCACGATCAGCGGCGTGATGATCGCCCCGACATTTACGCCGGCATTAAACAGCCCGATCGCAAAGGCGCGTTCCTGCTTGTCGAACCATTCGGTAATCGTGGCGAGCCCCGCCGGATAGCCGCCGCCTTCGCCGAGGCCGAGCAGCGCGCGGGCCATCATGAATTCGGTCGCCGTGCGCGCGACGCCGTGCGCCATCTGCGCAACCGACCAGATCAGAAATGCAATCGCCAGCCCGATCCGCCCGCCGACCCGGTCCACCACCGCGCCGAACATCAGATAGCTGGTCGCGTAAGCCGCCTGGAACCAGAAGACCATATTGGCATAGTCCATCTCGCCCCATTGGAGCTCGGTGGACAGGCTCGGCTTCAGCACCGCCAGCATCTGGCGGTCGAAATAATTGAACACCATCGCGCTGAACAACAGCGCGGCAACCCACCAGCGACCACGCCGCCGCATCACGCCGCCCGTGCTATCCAGCCGGGCGTCGGCATGGTGCGCAGCGGTGGCCGGCATGATCATGCCGGATCCAGATAGGTAAAGGTGATCCGGGTCACCAGATCGTCAAACGCCGACAATGGCTTCCCGTAAATCGACATCAGATGATCGAGGAGCGCGGGAACATCCTGCACGTCAGGGGATGATCCAAAAAAGTCGTCGGGGGTCAGCGCATCGGGCGCCATCACGTTGATCGTGCCGATCTGAATCGGAAACCGTGCCGGGGTGAATTGGGGCGGAATGCCGAGCGCGTCGGACCCCGGACGCGCGATCACACGCCCGGTCACGATCTCCCCCGGCTGATAGCCCCGCCAGTTCGGCCATAGCCGATTGCCCGGGCGAAACACCGTGATCAGCGTCCGCGCGCGCATCAGCGGCTCATATTCCAGGCGAAACGCCATTTCGTCCCGCGGCAATTCCAGCGTTGGCGTCCCGCCTGTATGTCCTGAACCGGTCGCCCCGGTCCTGATCATCCCACCGCCTTGCGCATGATGTCGAGCAGTTCGGCATCGGGCTTGTCGAGGCCGGTCAGGATCTTGAACGCAGGTGCCGCCTGAAACAGGTTCATGTGCTGGCCCGAATGCGTGCGGTTGCCCGCCTCGCGCGCCAGCTTCAGCGTCAGCGGCAGGTCTTCGAGCAGAATGTCCGCGACGATCGCGTCCTTGGGCAGCCGCGCCAGATTGGCCATCGACTGCGCCAGATCCGCATCGACATCACCCGTCATAGCGGCAAAGGCGCTGAACTTCTCGTTCGGCTGCGCGCCCTTGTTGGATGTGTTGACGACGAGGCCGGCACTGGCCAGCTCGTCGCCCAGCACATCCTCACCCACGGCGCGGGCCTGAGTCAGCGGTGCGATCAGATCGGCAATCACCTGCGCCTTGGCAACGGTGCGATTCACAATCACGACTTCGCTCGGCTTTTCCTTGGCGAGTTCATAGGAGATCGGCAGTGCGGTGCCGCCAGCGCCCAGAATCACGACCTTCTTGCCCGCAACGCAGCCGGGATACTCGTTGAGCAATCCGGCGACAAAGCCGATGCCATCGGTGTTGTGGCCGACGAACTGGCCGTCCTGCCGCGCGACGACGTTGACGCTGCCGATCACCTTGGCCGAGGGCGCAAGACTGTCGAGCGACGGCGCGATCTTGTCCTTGAAGCCCGAACCCGCACCACCGCCGCTATAGATTCCGCAGCTGCGCAGGCCGGCGACGATATCCGCCACGCGTGCCGGGTCGCCGATCATGAAGCAGCTGCGATAGGGCAGGCCATAATGGGCGAACACGGCATTGTGCATCGCCGCCGAACCGCCCGGATAATCATGATCGATCAGAAAGGCGTAGAGTCGCTCGAGCGAGGGATCGTTCAGGTCGAGCGCGTTGTTGCGCGGTTGCACCGCGATGCTGATCAACCCCGAATCGATCATCGCCTGCAACGGTGCCAGCGGTGACGGCTGTGCCTGTGGTTGTGACTCAGGTTCAGCCGCAGACTGTTTGCGGCCGCCAAAAAGAAAGCTGAACATGCCCATGATCTTGTCTCTTCCCCCCAGAGAGCGATGGCGCGAAGAGTTAGCTCCTGATGTACAATCACGCAAGCGCACAGGGCGTTGCTGATCGGGCACATGATCTTGCGCGCGGTATCCCGGTTCAAATAAGTTCGCTGTCAATTCAATGACTAGCCTGGTACGACGCCTGTTTGCTGCAGCCCAACAAAAAAGGGGCCCGGTTTCCCGAGCCCCTTTTCTTGTGCAATAGCTGAGAGCTTAGTCGCGATCACCGGTCAGGAAGGCTGGTGCGAACTCCGGCGCCGGGCCGTCATCGCCGCCACCTGAGCGCTCAGGGCGCGGGCCACGGCCTTCGCCGCGGGGACCGCGATCGCCACCACCGTCACGGCGTGGACCGCGATCACCGCGACCACCACCATCACCGCGCGGACCGCGACCGCCATCGCCATCACGGCGCGGACCACGATCGCCACGGGGACGATCCCCGCCTTCACGCGCTTCACGCGGCGGGCGGGTATCTTCCAGCTCAGCACCGGTTTCCTGATCGACGACGCGCATCGACAGGCGGACCTTGCCGCGCGGATCGATCTCGAGGACCTTCACCTTCACGAGTTGGCCTTCGCTCAGCACGTCGCTTACCTTTTCGGTGCGCTCGTTGCGGATTTCCGACACGTGGACCAGACCGTCCTTGCCGCCCATGAAGTTCACGAACGCGCCGAAATCAACGAGGTTGACGACCTTGCCGTCATAGACCTTGCCGACTTCCGCTTCCTCGACGATGCCCTTGATCCAGGCGATTGCCGCCGTGATCTGGGCCGGATCGGACGACGACACCTTGATGTTGCCTTCGTCGTCGATGTCGACCTTCGCGCCGGTGGTGGCGACGATCTCGCGGATCACCTTGCCGCCGGTGCCGATCACGTCACGGATCTTCGACTTGTCGATTGAGATCGTTTCGATGCGCGGGGCATGGGCCGACAGTTCAGCGCGGACTTCGCCAAGCGCCTTGGCCATTTCGCCCAGGATGTGCGCCCGGCCTTCCTTGGCCTGCTCCAGCGCCTTGCGCATGATCTCTTCGGTGATGCCGG
>CAZYOU010000026.1:0-31386 GCA_964649315.1 uncultured Stakelama sp.
GCGACCTGCTCGACCGCATGACCCAGGAAACCCGCACCCGCTACCTGATCGTCACGCATAATGCCGTCACGATGAGCCGGATGCACCGCCTGTTCGGCGTGACGATGATCGAACAAGGGGTGAGCCGGCTGGTGTCCGTCGATCTGGGGGGCGCGGTCGGGTTGCTGGCGGCTTAGGGGGTGCGCCACATTAGCATCGGTCATCGTTTCTGCCAATTTCGAAACCGGCCGTTTCCGCCCTCGGTTTAGGGCGCAGTGACGTCGGCGGCGGTGGCGGCAGGTCGGGTGGCGCCATTCAGCATTGGCACTTACAATCCTCGCCACGGCAGAGGGCTACCGCGTCTCAAAGCCCCGGCTGCGCGCTTACCGAAACGTATTTTGCCCTCCAGAAGCAAACATATTCGACTGAGTATTGTGCGAATAAGGGTTTCAATATATAGCCTTTCACGAATCTTATTTGTAGCATACTGGAGCGAATCGTGGAGCCTACCGACAAAAAGCGAGACAAATTTCGCGAGCTAGCTTCCAACAGAACCGACAAGGCCTTGGAAGCTATCGAGCGGATTGGAAACCTATCCAACCGGCAGCTCTACCAATGGGACGCCAACGAGGTCCGTAAGATCGTCAAGGCGCTACGAGACGAGGTCGCCAAAGTCGAAGCCCGGTTCGAAACCCCCAACACCCGGCGGCGCGACCGCTTCAGCCTGTGAGGTCCGATATGCATCAGGAAGGCGCCGTTTCAGCACTAAGAGTGGATGATCAGGATTTCTTGGTCCGCAGCACCATTGACCGTTGCCCTAAGGTCATGATGATCCGGGAGTTGTTCAAAAATGCCTTGGAGGCCGCACAACAGGATTTGCAGGGCAAGGTTATCTTTTCTGTGGTCGACGAAGGCGCTCCAAAGCTTTCGATCTGGAACAGTGGGCCGGGCATGGACGATGAAGAACTCGGCCGGATGACTAACTTGGCCGCTTCCATCGGAAAGGTGAAAGGTCTCGACAAAAATTTCGGGATGGGCGCAAAAGTAGCTTCACTTCCCTCCAATCGCCGGGGAATCCGTTATCGCTCGTGCAAAGGAGGGCGTGTTCACGAGACGATCCTTTGCGAAAGAGAAGGTGTCTACGGAAGGTTGCGGCGGCTCGACACGAATGGCGACCCGCTGGGTGACGTTATCGAAGTTACGGATTTGGTGACCGCACAAGACGGACAGCGGCTGGACCACGACTGGACCGAAGTGGTTCTTTTGGGCAACAGCGCTGATCAAAACACGGTCTTGGACCCGTACGCTGGCGACCCTGCTCAGAAGGCGTTTTGGCTAGCAACCTACCTATATCACCGCTTCTACCGGCTTCCTGAAAATGTTGAGGTACGCTTGCTCGAAGGTACCCATGCTCGCAAGGATGGCTCCCGTCGCTTTGAGACGATCTCTTCGCGAAGGGAGAAGGGTGTCTTTTCGCAACACGAAACAGTGGAACTGACCAGTGGGATAAAGCTCCACTACATTTATGACGAGCCGATGGCCGACACTTCGCATAACCGTTCGGTAAGTGGCTCAATCGCGTCAAACCTCAGCACATGCGCGGTTGTCTTCCAAGGCGAAATGTACAGCGTCCAAACAGGACGCTCGTGGACTATCGAAGCTCCCACCTTCGGTATCCCTTTCGGTGCGAGGCATATCTCTGTCCATATTGAGCTTCCTGATGACCACGCGGTGCTTCCGGAAGGATACCGTCAGTTTCTTCGGTATGCCGACGGTGCGCAAGACCAGGTAGATACAAAGGACTTTGCATTACAGGTGCTGGAGAATCGACCCGAGTGGCTTGTGGATTTGATCCGCTCCATGGCGCCGAATTCCGGGGACTCGAGCGACGAGATTCGGAATCGCCTTCAAGATCTACTCAATAGATTGCGCGTGCGGACAGCCTCTCCTCGCGTCCACGAAGAAGGTGATCTCGACGTCGATCCCGGTAGCGGTCGAGGATCAGTTCAAGGAGGCGCGGGTCGTAATGGCGGCGGCGGCGGCGGGCGTCAGAAGCCAGACGACCTGACTATTGTACAAACTGGGGCCCAAATGGCGCGCATCGCGCAGAACCTTGAGCGAGCCCCAAAGCTCATTCCGCTCGACGACGCAGAAGACATAGAGGAGAAGCAAATAGTGGGTCGTGCTGGACGCTACTACCCAGCGTCGGGCGAACTTTTCATCAACATGACGTATCCGGCTGTAGATTTAATGAATGAGCAGCTTAGTCGCGAGTATTCTCAAGCGCCCGATCCTGAGATCATGCAGCAGATGTCCAGAGGGTTATCGCGCAACTCAATGATCAATCGCGTTGGCCTTGCGGTCGTCTTTGCGCTCGCGAAACGGATAAACAAGCAGTGGGATGAAGAAGCGATGAGTAAGGCGCTTCAACCGGAGAGCCTGAGCCTTGCCGCTGACAACTACTATGAGTCCCTTCAGGACGCCCGTAGGATGCTCGGAAAGACACTAAAGATGAAGCGAACCGATAGCGAAGAGGAAGAGCGAGAGAGCGCGCCCGCCTAAAAACGCTAGGCTAAATCCGAAACGCGACGACTTCCCGGCCGACCTGCCAAGTATTCCAGTAAGCAAACTTTCCTACACCCCCCCATTCTGCTAAATCTCCACCAACGCTACACCAAAGCTACCACCCGCTCTTTATCATCGTCGCATCCCCATCCGGTCGAGCGTTTCGATCCGCTCATCCCCCGCGCGCCCCGTCACCTCGCGCCGCGATTTTTTCGCATAGGTCATCACTTTCATCACCTTTCGAGGTGCCGCCCACCCGAAATCGCGCCCCTCCATCAAAAACAGATGGCAACCCGCAACTTCCGCAACTTCGCACCCGCAACTTCGCTCCAATTTTTTCCCGTTCGGGCTGAGCTTGTCGAAGCCCTGCCTTTCTGTTCAACGGTCGAAAGAAAAAGCAGCCCTTCGACAAGCTCAGGGCAAACGGGCTGAGGGTTGGTTCGGTTAATCCGCTAACCTCCGAATTCTGCTGCACATGCGAACACCTCTTGGGCGAAACCCCAACCCGTGGTACGCGCGCCTTCATGCTCAATATCAACGGCATTACGGTGCGGCTTGGCGGTCGCACGATATTGGAACGTGCAAGTGCCACCTTGCCGGCGAAGAGCCGCGTCGGGCTGATCGGTCGCAATGGCGCGGGCAAATCGACGCTGATGAAGGTGATGATCGGCGCGCTCGATCCCGATGACGGTGAGATTGAGATGCCGCGCAAGACGCGGATCGGCTATCTGCAGCAGGAGGCCCCGCACGGCACCAAGACGCCCATCGAAACCGTGCTGGAAGCCGATACCGAACGCGCGGCGCTGTTTGCAGAGGCCGAACACTGCGTCGATCCTGACCGCGTTGCCGAGCTCTACGAACGGCTCGAAGCGATCGATGCCTATACCGCCGAAGCGCGGGCCGCGCGGATTCTGGTCGGGCTCGGTTTCGACGAGGAAATGCAGCAGCGCCCGCTCGACAGCTATTCGGGCGGCTGGAAAATGCGCGTCGCACTCGCCGCGCTCCTGTTTTCGGAACCCGATCTGCTGCTGCTCGACGAGCCGTCGAACCACCTCGATCTCGAAGCGACCCTGTGGCTCGAAAGCTTCCTGAAGGCCTATCCGGGCATGATGGTGGTGATTAGCCACGAACGCGACCTGCTCAACAATGTCGTCGACAACATCCTTCATCTGGAGGGCGGCAAGGTGACGCTCTACGCTGGCGGCTATGATGCGTTCGAACGCCAACGGGCCGAGCGCGCCGCGCAGATCGCCGCTGCCCGCGCGAGCCAGGATGCGCAGCGCGCCAAGCTGCAAGAATATATCGCCAAGAACAGCGCCCGCGCTTCCACCGCGAAGCAGGCGCAGTCGCGGCAGAAGATGCTGGCCAAGATGCAGCCGATCGCGGCGATGGCCGAGGATCCAACGCTCAGTTTCGATTTCCCCAGCCCGGATGAGCTGAAGCCACCGCTCGTCACGCTCGACATGGCGACTGTCGGCTATGGCGAAAAGCCGATCCTCCAGCGGCTGAACCTGCGGCTGGACCCTGATGACCGGATCGCGCTGTTGGGGCGCAACGGTAACGGCAAGACGACGCTGGCGCGGCTGCTCGCGGCGCAGCTCGCGCCGATGGATGGGGCGATGACCAAATCGGGCAAGATGCGGGTGGGCTATTTCACCCAGTATCAGGTCGAGGAGCTGGACGGCGACGATACCCCGCTTGAGCATATGGCACGGCTGATGGGGGACAAGACGCCCGCGGCGGTCCGCGCGCAGCTCGGGCGGTTTGGCTTTTCGGGGCAGAAGGCGACGACCAAGGTCGGCAAGCTCTCGGGCGGCGAGCGCGCGCGGCTGGCGCTGGCGCTGATCACCCGCGACGCGCCGCACATGCTGATCCTCGACGAGCCCACCAACCATTTGGACGTCGATGCCCGCGAGGCTTTGGTTCAGGCGCTGAACGCCTATGACGGCGCGGTCGTCGTCGTCAGCCATGATCGCCACATGATCGAGCTGACCGCTGACCGGCTGGTGCTGGTCGATGCCGGCACGGCGCAGGAATATGGTGGCAGCCTCGACGATTACACCGATATGATCCTGGGCAAGAACCAGCCCAAAGGTGAGGGCGGATCGGCCAAGGGCGGTTCCAAGAAGGACAAGAAGGCCGCTGCGCAGGAGCGCGAGCGTGCGACCGCGCTGAAAAAAGCAGCGCATGAGGCCGAGGCGCTGGTGGTGAAGCTCACCGCGCAACGCAGCGCGATCGATCGGGCGATGTTCGATCCGTCGGGCGCGGAACCATGGCTGGCGAAGCTGTCGATGGGCGAGCTGAGCCAGCGGCGCGGCGAGGTAGAGGCGAAGCTGGAAGTCGCGGAGGCGGCGTGGCTGGAAGCGAGCGAGGCGTTCGAGTCGGTCCCGGCCTGACACTGTCCGGCTGGCCGCGCACCCTGTTTTCTGGCAGTCTTCGGGTCATGGCTCGGACGATTATCGCTTATGGAGTTGCCCTCGCGCTCGCCGCGACGTTGCTCCAATGGCTCGATTATCGTCACATGGCGCGCGCCTTTTCGACCGAAATTTATGTCGCCCTGCTCGCGGTTGGCTTTGTGAGTCTTGGGATATGGGTGGGCACGCGATTGACGCCCCGTCAGGCCAAGGCTGCATTCGTTCGCAATGACGCAGCGGCGCGCTCGCTTGGGTTATCGGCCCGTGAGGAAGAAATTCTGACGCTCCTCGCCTCAGGGCAATCGAACAAGGAGCTCGCGCGCACGCTCGGCATTTCGCCAAACACCGTCAAAACCCATGTCGCGCGGGTCTATGAAAAACTGCAGGTTACCCGCCGGATCGAGGCGATTGAAAAGGCGCGCTTTTTGGCGCTGATCGATTAACCTGTCGGGGTGATCGGGCCCGAATCACCCTTATGGGTGATGGCTATTCAGTGCCCGTCACGACCATCCTCGAGACTATCAACCGAATCGAGGGGAGGAGCCGCCATGAACATCGTGATCAGATATGCTGCGACTTATGGTCTGTTGTCCGGCATCGTCATCATTGCCATCATCATCACCGGGTTGCAGCTTGCGGACCAGGTGACCTTCACCGGTTCCGAATGGTTCGGCTACCTCGTGATGCTGTCCGCGCTCAGCTTTATCTTTGTCGGGGTAAAGCGGTTCCGTGACCTCGAGCGGGGCGGGGTGATCCGCTTCGGTGCTGCGTTCGGCATCGGGGCCGCGATCGCAGTCGTGGCGGCGCTGGCCTATGTCATGGTATGGGAAGCCTATCTGGCGATGACCGACTATGCGTTCATGGACCAGTATATCGCCGGTATTCGCAAGGCCAAACAAGCTGCCGGACTGGCCGGGGATGCACTGGCGCGCGAAATGGCGCCGATGGAGGAAATGCGGGTGCAGTACCGCAATCCGCTGTTCCGCCTGCCAATGACCTTTCTGGAAATCGCACCGGTGGGGCTGGTGGTCGCCCTCGTATCCGCCGCTTTGCTCCGAAATCCTCGAATTCTGCCGTCGCGATAAGTCAGGCGGCGGACCGCCAAACAAGAAATGCGACGATCTGCGGCGAGCCGTGCACTTTTTCCTATCAATCGCATGGGAATTGAGACATAGGGCACATGGACACCGAGGGGGTCGGGTGCCGTCGCACATGGTGTGCACGGGAAGCGACCAGTTTTATAGATGGAGGTAAGTCCATGAAGAAGATCATTACGACGTCGCTGATCGCCGTTGCTGCACTCGGCCTGGCTGCCTGCACGCCTGCCGCTGAAACCAACACGGCCGCTGCAACCAACGAAGTTGAAGCCATGGATGCCAACGCGATGGACGCGAACGCCATGGAAGCGCCTGCAATGGACGCCAACGCAATGGACACCAACGCGATGGACGCAAACGCGACCGACGCAATGGCTGCTAACGCAACCGCCGAGTAATTTTATTGTTGGGACGGTGCGTTATCGCCCAGTCCCGCACTATATCGGTTAGAGATGAAGCCGCGCTGTCCACCGGGCAGCGCGGCTTTTCTGTTGATCGAACCTGTTCCAACCGGGCCGAAATAGACCACCAATCGCCAACCCCAACCGCAGGCCTACCGACCTTGAGGTACCTGCATCCGACAAACGTCGAAAAACGCACCGATACGGCACAACGCGCTGTTTGCGCATTCGGGTTGCGATAGAGGTCAGCTCGAAGAGGCCACCCGATCGCACTTGCACCTTGCCCCTGTCCCGTTACGTTCGCGTCATCTTCTATGGGGAAATTCATGCGCCACCACCTTCTGCCGCTCGCCGCCACTTGCCTTGCTATCGCCAGCCCCGTCGCTGCGCAGACTGCACCCAAGGTCGAAGAAGCCTCGATCGCCGATCTGAAAGCAATGATCGCCAGCGGCGCAGCCACCAGCGAGACGATCACCCAGGCCTATCTGGCGCGGATCGCGGCGATGGACCGCGCCGGGCCGACATTGCGCTCGGTGATCGCCACCAACCCCGATGCGCTGGCGCAGGCACGGGCAGCGGACGCGCGGCGCAAGGCAGGCAAGGCGCTCGGCCCGCTTGATGGCATCCCAGTGCTGGTGAAGGACAATATCGAGACCAAGGACCCGATCGCAACGACGGCGGGCAGCCTCGCGCTCAAGGACAATATCACGCTGCGCGATGCGCCGATGGTCGCGGCCCTGCGCAAGGGCGGTGCGGTGATTCTGGGCAAGACCAACCTGTCCGAATGGGCCAATATCCGCTCGAACAATTCGATCAGCGGGTGGAGCGCGGTGGGGGGGCAGGTGCGCAATCCCTATGCGCTCGATCGCACGCCGTGCGGTTCCTCCAGCGGCACGGGCGCGTCGATTGCCGCAAGTTTTGCGGCGGTGGGCATCGGCACGGAGACCGACGGCTCGGTCGTCTGCCCATCCTCGATCAATGGGCTGGTCGGGCTGAAGCCGACGATCGGGCTGGTCAGCCGCACGCATGTGGTGCCGATCAGCCATAGCCAGGATACGCCGGGGCCGATGGCGCGCAGTGTGACCGATGCGGCGATCCTGTTCTCGCAAATGATCGCGAGCGACCCGGCCGATGCGGTGACGAAGAATGCCGACAAATATAAGCGCGATTATACCGCCGGGCTGGCGAGTGCATCATTGAAGGGCGTGCGGATCGCGGTGCGGCGGCCGACGATGGGCGCCGATCTCACCAAGGCGTTCGATGCAGCGCTTGAGGTGCTGAAGGCGCAGGGTGCGGTGCTGGTCGATGTCGAGATGCCCAAGCTCGACGGGCTGGGCGCAGCGGAATTTGCGGTGCTGCTCAGCGAGCTGAAAGGCGATCTGAACGCCTATCTCGCTACCACGCCGGCGGCGGTGAAAACACGGACGCTGAAGGATGTCATCGCCTTCAACACCGCCAATGCGGCGACTGAAATGCCGTATTTCGCGCAGGAAACCTTTGAGGCGGCTGAAAAGACGCGCGGGCTCGATGATCCCGAATATCTGGGCGCGCGGGCTAAATCGAAGCGGCTGGCGGGGGTGGAGGGCATCGACGCGATGCTCGCCAAGGCGAACGCGCAAATTCTGGTCGAACCCAGCTATGGCCCCGGCTGGTTGATCGACGGCGTCTATGGCGACCAGTATAATGGCCCCTCATCGAGCGAGTTGCCCGCCGTTTCGGGCTATCCCAACCTTACCGTCCCGATGGGGCTAGTGCGCGGGCTGCCGGTCGGGCTGTCATTCATCGGCACGGCGTATAGCGAGGGCACGCTCCTAGGCGCGGGCTATGTCTATGAACAGGCGAGCAAGGCGCGCGTGGCGCCGCGCTATCTGCCAACGGCCGATGTGGGGCCGGGGATGGACGGGGTGCGGTAGGATAGGTTTGGAGTAACCCCTTACTGTTCTCCGTTCGGGCTGAGCGAAGTCGAAGCCCAAGCGCTGCGCATGCCCTTCGACTTCGCTCAGGGCGAACGGGATGGTACCAAAGTCATCAATCCCAGTTTAGTCCCTCTCCAGCAATTCCACCCGTACGCGGGTTGCGCGGAGGGACAACCGCACCTCGATCATGAACATTACGAGGCCGGCCACCAGTAATATGGTCGCCAGAATGAAGGTGAGCGCAACGAGCGTGCCGATCTTCAGATTGGTGAGCTCTGCCACGAACAGCAGCGCTACCACGGTGCAGATTGCCACTGCGCTGCTGACACACAGAAACAGGGCAGCGTTGATCACTGTCATCCGGCGATCGAGCTGACGCAATTCCCAGACGTGACGATCATGTTCGGGGCCACTGCTGCCGGGGTGGAGTTTTTCCAACGTCCGCGACCGATCGATGACGCGCGACAGGCGACCGGCGATGACGTTCAGTACCGCGCCGATGCCGGCGAGCAGGAAAACCGGCGCGATGGAAAGCTGGATTGCTTGGGCAATGGTCGAGACGGCGGGCATGACGGGCATAACGTTACCTGAAAGCGCTCGAGCCAAATCGTCAAGCGCCAACGGGTTGGTAACGACTGTTGCTGTATCTTTGCCGCATGACGAAACCGATGTTGCTTGCCGATTTCGCGCGCGTGCCGCCGACGATGGTCGCGCAGGTGGGCGACGGGCTATCGGCGGCGATAGACAGCGTTGCGGTGGCGGCACCCGAAACGCACCGGTTCCTGCGCTATCATTGGTTTGCCGCGGCGCTTGCGGCCTATGGCGGACAAGCACGCACGATCGTGATCGAGGCGGACCGCGTGGCCGTGATGGCGCTGCCAATGATCACGCTGGGGCCGCGCTGGGCCGGGTTGGCCGCCGTGCCTGGGGGCTATTGGCCGTTCCGCAGCTTTCCGGCGGTGGCGAACGTGCCTGCCCCTGCATTCGATGTGCTGGTCGCGGCCTTGGCCCGGCAGATCAATGCGCTCAGGATCGGGCCGGTCTATGATGGCGATCCGGCTGCCACCGCGCTGATCACGGCGGCGCGCGGGCAGGGCTGGGCGGTGCTCGACCGGTTCGTGGCGGACAGCTTCCTGCTCGACATGGCCGCTGAGGCTGCAAATGGCTGGCCGCGCAATTCGACGCTGCGCAAGAATCGCTTCCATGAAAAGCACTTGGGTGAACATGGCGCGCTCGATTGGCGCTTTCTGGACGGCACGGCACTGAAGGCGGGCGGTTTCGATGCGCTCGCGTCGATCGAGGAGAAAAGCTGGATCGCCGCGCGCACCGACGGGCACGATGCAAAGTTCACCGCCACCGGCCACGGCGCCTTCTGGCGGGCATTGGCCGATGATCCGGTGCTGTCGGGTATGATGCACGCAGCGCTCCTGACCGTGGATGGCGTGCCCGCCGCCTTCTCGTTTGATATCGATGCCGGGGCGCTGAAATACGCCGTCGCCAACAGCTATGATCCTGCCTTCGCCAAGCACTCGCCGGGCAAGTTGCTTTATTATCGGAACCTCGTCGAGGCGATGGAACGCGGCATTACTCAGGTCGATTGGGGAGCGGGCGATAGCGGCTATAAACGCGTGATCGGCGCGACGCAGGGCCCCGCGATCCGCGACTGGCTGCTGGTGCGGCCGGGCCTGCCCGCGATGCTCGGGCGGATGCTGAAGGGGCGTTGGGCACGCAGCGGACACGCTGCCTGATGACGCACGGTTGACGATAACCGCAGTCTGGCGATAGCATTCACCCCTCACGTCGGAGTGGTTATGTCAGGAATTGTCGCCCGCTGATTGCTGGCCGGGGCATCGCCCCGTCGCCCAGCATCGTGCACCGCCGCCGCCCTTATCGGGTGGATCTGGCCGTGCGGGCGCTAACCCCATGTCGGGGGCTGACATTTCCCATGAATATCTCAAAATACGAACAGCGCGTGCTGCATGCGCTGGCGCAGGGCGGGCGCATCGTCCACCGCCGTGACGATCAAGGCCGGATTACCGCGGTCGATTGCTTTACCCGCGAGGGTTACGTGCTTACCGATTGCAGCTTGTCGCTTTTCCAGCGGCTCCGGCGTCGCGGCTTGATTGC
The DNA here is from genome assembly GCA_964649315.1 of uncultured Stakelama sp. Taxonomy (GTDB): domain Bacteria; phylum Pseudomonadota; class Alphaproteobacteria; order Sphingomonadales; family Sphingomonadaceae; genus Sphingomonas. The sequence continues at coordinate 10,500 of CAZYOU010000026.1, forward strand.
GAGCCGGGGCGGCGGCCCCTATCGCGCAACGCGGCTGGGGCTGGCATCGGTGCGGTCGCAGCTTGATAATCGTTAGGGCAAAGGATGGAGGATCAATCACCGCTGCTGGCAGGAATCGAGCTTGGCGGGACCAAGTCGATCGCCGTGCTCGCGCGCGGCGGGACCATTCTGGCGCGCGCGTCCCTCCCAACCAGTGCGGATCCGGCAGCGACGCTGGCGGCGGTGTTGGCCGTGATTGGCAGTTGGCACGCCGAAAGGCCTTTGGCGGCAATTGGCATTGCCAGTTTCGGTCCTGTGGTGCTCGATCCGCAATCGCCGGCCTATGGGCATATGCTCGACACGCCAAAGCCGGGCTGGGCCGGGTTTGATGTGGTGGGGGCGGTGCGTGGGGCGATCAGCGTGCCGGTGGCGATCGATACCGATGTAAACGCCGCAGCGCTGGCTGAGGGGCAATGGGGCGGCTCAGCGGGGTGTCGGGTGCACGTTTATGTCACGATCGGCACTGGCGTCGGCGGGGGCATTGTGGTGGACGGCCAGCCGGTGCACGGTTTTCTCCACCCCGAAATTGGCCATATGCGCGTGCCGCGCGCCGCGGGCGATACCTTTGCAGGCGCTTGCCCGTTTCATGGCGATTGTATCGAGGGGCTGGTCGCCGGACCGGCGCTTGCTGCGCGCACCGGGCTGGCGGGGGCGGACATTGCCGATGATCACCCAGTCTGGGCTCATGTGGCGCAGGAACTGGGCGATTTCTTCGCCAATATGCTGTTGAGCTTCGCGCCCGAACGGATCGCGCTGGGCGGCAGTGTGCTGCTCGGGCGACCGTTTTTGCTGCCTGCGGTGCGTGCGGTGGCGGCGCTTCGCCTAGCGGGATATCTCCCTGCCACGGGAATCCCGCCCGAAGAACGGATTGCGCTGGCGACATTGGGTGCAGACGCCGGACCGCTCGGCGCGGTTGCCCTTGCCGCGCGGGCGCTGGGCTGAGCGAGCGTGAAGCGCGACGGCGCGAGGCGATATCGATAGACCCCGGTTAATGCGACCCGCGACCGACCGATGCGCCGCCATCGACGAACAGCGTCTGACCAGTGATAAAGCCTGCATCGTCGGAAAGCAGGAACGCAATCGCTGCGGCGATTTCCGACGGGTGCCCGAACCGGCGCATTGGCACGGCAGAGAGATAGCGGGCCTCGCCCGCGCTCCCCGGCGGATTGTTCTGCCGGAACAGCGCGGTCTCGGTCGGGCCGGGGGCGACGGCGTTCACGGTGATTCCGGTTTCGGCAAGTTCCAACGCCCAGCTGCGGGCGAAGCTGGCCAATGCCGCCTTGGCCGCAGCATAGGCCGTGCGTTCGGTCGCGCCAAGCACGACGAGGCTTGATACATTGACAATGCGACCCCAGCCGCGCGCTTTCATTCCGGGCAGCAGCGCTTGTGCAGTGCGTACCGCCGGATGCAGGTTGACGCGCAAAACATCATCGAGCGCATCGAGATCGATCTCGCCCAGACGTTGCGGACGGACGAGACCGACATTGTTGACCACGCCGTCGAACTCATGGTCTGAGGCGAGGCGCTCGATCGCCGATTGCGCCGCGTCACGGTTCGCAAGATCGACAGCGACAAGCTTGCCGGGAAAATCGTTCGCGTCGCCATTGCGTGCAATCCCCACGACATGGTGGCCGGTGGCGGCAAGCCGTTCGGCGAGTGCGCGACCGATGCCTTTGCTGGCGCCGGTGATCAGGAAGCTGCGGCGGATCATTGGCTTTTCCTTATCAACGCGCGTTCAGGCGACGACCGGCACGCTCGCCCGGCGGATCGCGGGCAGCATGTCGCTTGGCTCCGGGCGGCGGGTATAGTCTGGATTGACCTCGGCATAAGCGATGATGCCATCACTGCCGATCACGAAACGCCCGGGCATCGGCAGGGTCCAGCTGTCATCCCCGTTGAACGTTGGCAACTGGTTGCCCAGCGATGTATAGAGATCGACGAGGTAATCCGGAAGCGCAAACCGCAGCCCGAACGCGGCGGCGACATCGTTATGCGTGTCTGAAAGGATCGGGAAATCGAGCGCGTTTTCGCGCACCGACTTGCGGCTGTTGGCGCGGGTCTGGGGCGAGATCGCGACGAGACTGGCACCGGCCGCCTGAAATGCCGGCAAAGCGGCTTGCAGGGCCTGCAACTCCATATTGCAATAGGGGCACCACACGCCGCGATAGAAGCTGACAACCAACGGCCCGCGAGCGAGCAGGGCAGCCGATGATGCCGGCGTCCCATCGGGCGATTCCAGCGTGAATTCGGGCGCAGGGTCACCGGCCTTCAGCGCCCGACCCGCGGCACCCGAGGCGATCAGCGCCTCAGTTGCGCGGGCCATGATCGGGTGGATATGGGCGGGCGCGTTAAACGGCGGCTTGCCGGATTTGAAATCGGCTTTGAACGCGTCGAGACGGTTTTGAAGGGTCATTGGATCAGTCCTTCGTGCGAAAGATTCTGGATGGAAACGACGATCAGGCGGTGGCGGCCATGCGCCGGGCAACATCAGCTGCGCTGATGCCTTCAAGCGCGAGGCCATAGCCGGCACCCTCATCGACGATTCGCCGTAGCCGCTGCGTCAATGCGATCCGTGTGTAACGACTGGTGAGTGGGGGCAGGGCGGCAAGCTGTTCGGCAAGTTGATGCGCGCGGGGCAGAAGACCGCCGCTGGGGACAATCTCGTTCACCACGCCATAATCCTTCGCCGTCTGGGCATCGAGCAGCTGACGCGTCAGGATGAAGTAACGGCCGCGCACACTGCCGATCACTTCGGGCCAAAGCAGGTTTACGCCGTCGCCGGGCACAATGCCGAAATCGAAGTGCGGCTTGTCTTGAAACACCGTTGCCGGCGTCGCGAGGATGATATCGGCTAGCAGCGCATATTCGCTGTGGAGTAGCACCGGGCCATTGAGCGCCGCGATCATCGGTACTTCGATGTCGAGAATGTTCGACAGCACCTTACGCCCCTCGCGCAGGATCTTGTCATAGCCTAGGGGTGTGAAGAAATCGAAGCCGTCGGGGTCGATCGTGTCCATGAACGCTTCGCCTGTTCCGGTCAGGATGACGACTCGGTTGTCGCGGTCTTCGCCGATGTGGTGGAACAGGTCGACGAACTGCTCATGGGTGTGGCCATTGAAGATGAGCTTGCCGCCCTCCGTATGCAGGCGCACCTCCAGCACGCCGCTATCGGAGCGGGTGAGGTGGGCGTTGGGGAATCGGGCCTGATAGTCAGCGAATTTGGTCATGATGGTGGTCCTTTGTGCGTCGTGAACGTCAACCCTGCGGGACAAGGGCTTCGACGCGCGCAATGGCGCGGATGACAGCGGGGCGCGCCTCAACCGCGGCGACCCAGCGCGAGAGATTGGGCAGGCCCGAGATATCGACCTCGGCAAAGGCGCGGCGCCACATCCAGCCGAAATGCGCGATGTCGGCGATGGTGAACGCGTCCCCGGCGATAAAGGCGTGACGGCCCAGTAACGCGTCGAGCACACCGGCAGTCCGCGCTGCTTCGGCCTCGAACCGCGCGATGGCGATCGGTTGCGGCTCGGTGGCCTGTTTTTTGAAAAAACCCGCCTGACCGAAAGCAGGGCCCAGACCCGAGGCGTGGAAAAACAGCTGTTCGAACACGCGCGCGCGGCCTTCGCCGGATGCGGGCAGTAACTTACCGGTTTTTTCGGCCAGATAGACGAGAATCGCGGCGGACTCGGTCAGCACCAGCGGGCCATCGATCAGCACCGGCACCTTGGCATTGGGGTTGAGCGCGACGAAGTCTGGCGTCTTCTGCTCACCCTTGCGGACATTGATACTGTGGAGCGCATAGTCGAGCCCAAGCTCTTCGAGCGCGATCGGTACCTTGACGCTGTTCGGCGTGGCGAATGCAAATATATCGATCATCGTCGGTTCTCCTGATCAACGGCGAAAGGCGCGGCGCGCAAGCGGCGATGCAGCGACGATAATCGCCGTGGTGACACTGCCCGTGACCTGCAGCGTGATCAGCGCATTATGGAATACCTGTCGCAGCATCGTCTTCGCTCCTGCCCTGTTGCAGCGGATGATCCGCTGGCCTGGTGAGGGATAAATGCGCGATTTTGGTGGGACACAGCAGACCGGCTGTGGCACTATCATTCATTCCACAGGGGAATGATGATGGACCGATTCCAGGCGATGACCACTTTCATCCGCGTGGTCGATACGGGCTCGTTTTCAGCAGCCGCGCGGCAGACGAATGTCGGCCAGCCGGCCGTGTCGAAGCTGATCGCCCAGCTTGAGGATCGCTTGGGTGTCCGCCTTATCACGCGCACCACCCGCGGCCTGTCGACGACCGAGGCGGGTCAGCGTTTCTACGAGCGCGCGCTCCGGGCGCTGGAAGAAGCCGACGAGGCCGACCTCGCGGCCCGCGGGGCCGGGCGTGGGCTGACCGGGCGGCTGCGGATATCGGCGGCGACGACCTTTGCGCGGCTGCACATCGTTCCCCGGCTGCCGCTGTTTCTGGCGGAGCATCCCGAGCTCGATCTGGAAGTCATTATGGACGACCGCGTGATCGACATGGTCGAGGAAGGGGTCGATGTCTCCTTGCGGATGGGCGACCTGGCCGATTCGACGGCGACCGCACGCAAGCTCGCCGCCGGCAGGCGGTCGCTGGTGGCGACGCCTGCCTATCTTGCACGCGCCGGGATACCGCAGACCCCGGCTGACGTGGCGGACCATGAGGCGGTAGTCTACACCCATTATAACGCGCGCAACTGGACGTTTCGCCATGCGACGGGGGGTGAAGCGTCGGTCAGCGTTGGCGGGCGGTTGCGCGTGACGGCAGCCGAAGGACTGCGCGCCGCTGTTCTCGCCGATATCGGTCTTGCGGTCGCGTCCGACTGGATGTTCACGCGTGAACTGGCGAACGGTGCCGTCGTGCGTGTGCTCGAAGACTGGGCGCTGCCGCCAATCGACCTGTGGGCGATCTTCCCGACCGGTCGGCTCGCCAGCGCCAAGGCACGGAGCTTTGCGGATTTCGTGGCCGCGGCGCTGCGGTAAGCGCAGTTGCGTTGCAAGCTCCTCAATCAATGAAAGAATAGTCGGTATACCCATCGCCGCCGCCGCCATAGATGCGATCCGCATTCAGGGGGTTCATCGGCAGGTTTTCGCGGAGGCGCCTCGGCAGATCGGGGTTGGCGATGAACAGGCGGCCGAACGACGCCGCGTCGATCTCACCCGACGTCAGCGCGGCGCGGGCGCGATCGCCGGTATAGCTGCCATTGGCAATGTAATTGCCGCCAAACGCTCTCCGCACGATCTGCGGATCGACGATGCGGTCAAACGGGTCACCGCGCGGGTTGCTGGGCTCTACGCAGTGGAGATAAGCGAGGCCGCGCTTGCCCAGCTGCTCGGCCAGATAGGCGAATAATGGCGCGGGGTTACTGTCGCTCATGCCATTGATCGTCAGCGAGGGTGACAGGCGGATGCCGACGCGGTCCGCCCCCCACACGCTGATGACTGCGTCCGTGACTTCCAGCGTCAGACGGCTGCGATTCTCGATGCTGCCACCGTAAGCATCGGTGCGGTGGTTGGTGCCGTCGCGCAGGAATTGGTCGAGCAGATAAGCGTTGGCGCTGTGCACCTCGACCCCATCGAACCCCGCCGCTTTGGCGTTGATCGCGGCCTGGCGGTAATCCGCGACGATGCCGGGAATTTCGTCGATTTCAAGCGCACGCGGCACCGGGAAGTCCTGCGGCCCATCATAGGTGAAGGCATGGCCCTGAACCCCGATCGCGCTCGGCGCGACCGGCAGGCCACCGCCGGGCTGCAGCGACGGGTGTGAAAGCCGCCCGACATGCCATAGCTGTAACATCATCCGCCCACCGGCCGCATGAACGGCATCGGTCACACCGCGCCAGCCGTCGATCTGCGTCTGGTTGTGGATGCCCGGCGCGCCGGCATAGCCCTTGCCCTGGGGCGAGATGTGTGTGGCTTCCGATATGATCAGCCCGGCGGTGGCGCGCTGGGTGTAATAGGTCTGTTGCAACTGGTGCGGGGCGTCGTCGGCATTGGCGCGGGTGCGGGTGAGCGGCGCCATGACGATGCGGTTGGGGGCGTGGATCGCGCCATAGCGTATTGGTTGGAAGAGGGGATCGCTGGACATCGTTATCATCCTTTGGCGGGGGCTGGTTGGCGGCGGGCTTGTGTTCGTGTGGAGGGAATGAAAGGGCGGATCAGGCCGATTGCGGTGACGAGACCAAGCGTGGCAAGGCCCGCGCCGATCCATTCGGCAACGCCCGGCATGGCCCCGGTTACGACGCTGCCGATGGCCAAGGTCATGGCCGGGACGATCGCGGGAAACAGCCCGGCCTTCGCCGCGCCAAGGTGGCGCACGGCAATGTTGAAGGCGATCACCGCGATCACCCCCGACATCAGCCCTTGCACGATCAGTTGTGCGGCAAGGCTGCCACTAGGCAATGCTGCGATCCGGCCGAGGTCACCCCAGATCAGCATGGCCGGTACAATGATGATCGCCGAGACGACCGAGACTGCGGCGGTCACCGCCAGCGCGCCAAGCTGCCAGCGCCTGATCAGGATGGTGAAAGCGGTCCAGCTGACGCCGGCTGCGACAAACAGCAGATCACCGATCCAAACCCTATCGGAGGCCATCGTATCGGCACGGTGCGCGATGACGGCGAGTCCGGTGACGATCAAGCCGACGCCAATCAGCTTGTCCCGCGTCAGGCGTTCCTTCAGCAGCAACGCCGCTGCGATCATCGAGGCGAGCGTGATCGTCGAGGGCTGGATCACCGCGCCATGCGCGAGCGGGGCAAAGCCGTAACCGGCCGTGGTCAGCAGGATGAAGGGCGGTCCGGCGAAAAGGGTCAGGATGACACCGCGTCGCCAGCCGACACCGGCCAGTGTGCGCGGGTTGTTGCGCAGCAGCCAAGGCAGCATGATCGCTGCCGCCGTGCCGAAGCGCAGCAGCACGAAATCCGGCGGGGCCAGACCATTGCTCGTGCCCGTTTTGGTGAAGACGAGATAGGTTGCCCAGATCAGCGCAGCGATGATGCCAGCGGCCAGGCCGCTCGCCGTCGGGGAAGTGGCAAAAAGGGCGCCGCCAGAACGCGTGATGCCGGGGGACAGGCTCGTGGACATGGCGGCGCTCCAGGGTGAGGCCGGACGCAGGGGGAGGACGTCCGGCCGGGGGATTGGGAAGGCTTATGCCGCCAGGGCGTTGTCGAGCGCTGGAGCCGCCGGGAAATCGACCGGCACGCGCGTTACGGCGTGCAGATAGTTGGTGATTGTCTTGTCACCGATGGTGACGATGACATCGACCAAATTTGCCGTGGTCCAACCAGCCGCAAAGAAGGCGTCGACCAGCGCCTGATCGGCATCACCGCGGTTGATCGCGATCGAGCGGGTCAGCTTGGCGAGCGCGTCGAGCTTGGCATCAAAGGCTGCAGCTCCGGCCCGAATGTCGAGAATCTGGCCGTCGGTAAAGCCGTTCATCTTGCCCAGCGCGGTGTGCGCAGCCAGGCAATATTCGCAGCTGTTCACCTGGCTCACGACCAGATTGACGACTTCGCGTGCCTTGGCATTGATCGACGTTTTGGCTGACTGCAGCGCCAGATACGTGCCGAGCGCGTTTTCCGAATGGGCGAGTGTGGCGTAAAGATTGGGGACGAAACCCAGCTGACCCTTCAACGCGTCGAACAAGCCCTGATTGGCGGGGCTGACGGTGTCGCGGGCGGGAACGGTGATCGCGGTCATGGCATAGATCCTTCGGTTGGGGCGGCATCGGTGCCGTGCAACCCAAATGATCCATGCCGCTGATGTTCGGCAGACCGCTCGCGGTGATAGTTCTCATGCCTGAAAAGAATGATGCACCGCTTCGGGCGGTGAACCCTATTCTTCGCTGGTTGAGCAAGTCCGTCTTGGCGGCTCGCGACAAGCCGCTCGACCGGCTAACCTTCGCTATCGACGGTAAGAACCGCGAGACGGGGCAGCACGGATGGAAAATGGGTCAGCGACGCGCGATCGATTGAGTCAGGCACCGCCGGTTACGCAAAGAACGCGCCGGCGCTCTTCCAGAGCATATAGGCGGCAACAACGAAGATCAGCACGGCGAACACTGTCGTCAGCAGGCCTGTGGTCCCGGCCAGCTTCTTGGCCGCCAGCGCACCGCCAAAGCTGCCGAGCACCCCGCCGAGAATGAAGACGGCGGCCAGCGGCCAATCGATCAGGCCGGAAAAGGCGTAGTTGAGCGCGGTCGTCAGGCCGAAAGCGGTAACCGCGACGAGCGAAGAACCGATCGCGTTCAGGATTGGCATTCCCGTCGAAGCGACCAGGCCAGGGACGATCAAAAAGCCGCCGCCGATGCCAAAAAAGCCCGAGAACAGGCCCGTGCCCATGCCATATCCCAGCACCTTTGGCGCCTTTTCGCGGTTACATTCGGCGCCTGGATTGCCGATATCGGCGCGGCCACGCAGCATGAGCGCACCCACCACCACCATCACGATGGCGAACAGGAATAGCAATTTCTGTCCGTCGAATGCCTTGCCGACCGTGGAACCGGCAAAGGCGCCGGCAATCCCAGCGCCGGCGTACATCAGCGCACAGCGCCATTTGACGGTGCCGTTCCGCGCATGATTGATCAGGCCCGCCGCGGCGTTCGCAGCAACCGCGAGTGCGCTGGTGCCGATCGCCACGTGCGGACTGGGGATGCCGACAAGATAGACCATCAGCGGCACGGCAAGGATTGATCCGCCGCCACCCACCAGGCCGAGCGTGAAGCCGACCAGACTACCGGACAAGGCGCCGAGGAGGTATTGGATGAAATCGAGGGTCATGCGGTGTCACGCTGCTGCGGCGTGGCCATCCATTCGCGGCCCTTGAGCATGGCGTTCCAGTAAATCCACGGCAGTGCTTCGGACTTGAGCAGCCATGACAGGCGCTGGGGTTTCGTGCCGTCGATGATCCAGCTTGGGAAACTCGGCAGCAGCTTACCACCATAGCCGAATTCCGCGAGCAGGATCTTGCCGCGCTCGACCGTCAGTGGACAGGACCCATAGCCGTCATATATCGCCCGTGGCGACTTGCCCGAAAACACCGCCAGCAGATTTTCGGCGACGACAGGAGCCTGTTTGCGCGCCGCAGCCATCGTCTTGGCGTTCGGTGTGGAGCCGCCGTCACCCAGGCCGAATATATTGGCGTAGCGGACGTGCTGAAGCGTGGTCTGGTCGACATCGACATAGCCAGCGTCGTTAGCCAGCGGGCTTTGCGCCAGGAACGCCGGGGCCTTTTGCGGCGGCGTGACATGGATCATGTCAAAGGACGTGGTGACCTCGCCGTCCTTTTCCCGAAATGTGGCGGTGCGGTCAGCCCCATTTACAGCGATCAGGGTCGATTCGAACGCGAGATCGATGCCGTAGCGGTCGATATATTCCATCAGCGGGGGGACAAACTCCTTCACGCCGAACAGCACGGCGCCCGCATTATGGAACCGAACATCAATGTCCTTGAGCACGCCGCTACGCCGCCAATGGTCGCATGACAGATACATCGCCTTTTGCGGCGCGCCCGCACATTTGATCGGCATGGGCGGCTGGGTGAAAAGGGCGATCCCATGCTTCAGCTGCTGCACCAGTTCCCAGGTATAGGGGGCAGTGTTGTAGCTGTAGTTCGAGGTGACGCCGTTCTTGCCGAGCGTTTCGGGCAAGCCGTAAATCGCGGCCCAGTCCAGGGTGTTGCCGGGCGCAACCACCAGGGCGCGGTATCCGACGGTGCTGCCATCTTCCAGTGTGACCTGATCCCGCCCGGGTTCAAAGCTGGCGACCGCGCCCTTGATCCAGCGCACACCCGCCGGGATGACGGACGCTTCGGCCCTGCGCGTGTCCTTGACGTCGAACACGCCACCGCCGACCATTGTCCAACCGGGCTGATAATCATGCGTTTCGCGCGGCTCAATCACGACGATATCGAGGCTGCGATCGCGCTCCAGAAGCGAGGCGGCAGTGGCGAGGCCAGCCGATCCGCCGCCAACGATGACAATATCGGCACGTTCGGGTCGAGCGCCCATCGGCGCGGTCATCGGCGTTTCCAGCCGGGGGCGCAGCCCTTCCAGATCATAGCCTGCCCCGGCGGCCGTCGCGATCAGGGTGTCTGCCCGTTGCGCGCCCATTTGTGACAGTGCCCATAGTGTCGCCGAGCGTGTGCCGGTGCGGCAATAGGCGAGGACCGGTCCGTCGAGCTTCATCAGCGCGTCGGCCATCGCGGCCACGTCGTCGTCGCTGATCTTTCCCCCCACCGTCGGCACATGGGCAAAGCCCAGGCCGTGGGACGCGGCCAGCGCCTGGATGTCAGCCGCGCTTGGCTGCCCCGGCTCCTCGTCGTCGGGTCGATTGTCGATGATCGCACGAAAGCCGTCGCGCGCCGCCTGAGCGACATCCGCCGCGCTGAGTTGCGGCGAAACCGACAGGGAGGGTGTGAGCGCCTTAAACGGCATGATGATTGTCCTCGCGCGCGGACGTTGAAACGGTGAGCCGAGCCGCCATCCGGCGCGGCAGGCCGATGGTCGTTTGGTTCTCAGACACCGGACGTCACCGGTTTGGGTTGCTTCGCCGGGGCGGCGGGCAGCAGGCGGTGCAGGATCATCCCGCCCAGCATCGCCACGACGAAGATGGCGGCGGGGACAGGAGCGATGGCGAGATCGGCGATTGCCGGCCCCGGACAGAGCCCGGCGATGCCCCAGCCGATGCCGAACAGCGCGGCGCCGCCAATCAGGCGGGGGTCGAGATCACGCGTGGTCGGCAGGGCGAACCGTTCGGCCGCCACCGGCGAAGCCATGCGCTTCTGGATCCGCCAGGCAATGGCCATGGGGATCAGGGCACCACCCATGACGAACGCCAGGGTCGGATCCCACGCGCCGAACAGGTCAAGAAACCCGCGCACGCGCTGCGGATCGGCCATGCCGGAGACGGCCAGCCCTGCGCCGAACAGCGCTCCAGCGACCAGAGCGAAGGCGATCGGGCGCTTCATAGCCCCAGCCCCAGCGCGTTCATGGTGGCTACCGTCGCGAAGCCTGTGACCATGAAGGTGACGGTCGCCACCAGCGATCGGGCCGATAGTCGTGACATACCGCACACGCCGTGACCGCTGGTGCAGCCGCTCCCCAGCCGGGTGCCGAACCCGACCACCAGACCGCCGATGATGAGAGCGGCGACGCCCTGTTCGAACCGTGCCACGACGGGGCCGAGCAGCAGCGCCACCAGCAGGGCGCCCAAAGGCAGGCCAACCACGAAAGCAACCGCCAGTGGCCGGGGGGCGCCATCGACGGTAATGCCGATGGCGCGCGCCGTCAGGCCGCTGACGCCAGCGATCCGGCCGAGGCCGAGCAGCATGATGGCCGACGCCGTGCCGATCATCAGGCCGCCGATCAGCCCCTGAACGGGCATGGCGTTGGCGAAGACGTCGTCCATCACAGCACGTCCAGCGGAATCTTGAGGTAGCGCGTGCCATTCGACTCCGGCTCTGGCAGGTGCCCGCCGCGGATATTGACCTGGATCGACGGCAGGATCAGCTTGGGCATCGATAGGGTGGCGTCACGGGCGTCGCGCATCGCCACGAAATCATCCTCGCTGACGCCTTCATGCACATGGACGTTGCCCGCGCGCTGGGCGCCCACCGTCGTCTCCCAGGCGAAGGTGTCGCGTCCGACGGCCTTATAATCGTGGCAGTGGAACAGCCGCGTGCGCTCAGGCAGGGCCATTAGCCGGCGGATCGACCGGAAGAGCTGGCGAGAGTCGCCGCCGGGAAAGTCGGCGCGCGCCGTCCCGTAATCCGGCATGAACAGCGTGTCGCCGGTGAATACGGCATCACCGATCACATAGGCAAGATCGGCGGGGGTATGGCCGGGCACATGCAGCGCGATCCCGACGAGCGTGCCGATCTGAAACCGGTCGCCATCATCGAACAGGCGGTCGAATTCTGACCCGTCCCGGGCGAATTCGGTGCCTTCGTTGAAGATCTTTCCGAAGACGTTCTGTACGTGGATAATCTCGCGGCCGATGGCGAGCGTGCCGCCCAATTTGTCCTTCAGATACGGCGCGGCCGACAAGTGATCGGCGTGCGCATGGGTTTCGAGCAGCCAGGTCACGGTCAGATTTTCGGCCTTTACATAGGCGATGATCGCATCCGCCGAGGCGAAGCTGGTCCGCCCGGCGGCCGGATCGAAATCAAGGACGCTGTCAATCACGGCTGCTTCGAGTGTCGCGGAATCGTGGACGACATAGCTGACCGTGTTGGTCGGCTCGTCAAAGAAGCTCTTTATCACCGGCGCCTGCCCAGCGTTGCCACGGGCATGGTCGATGATGGCGGTTGCTTGCTCCAGATGGGGATCGCTCATGGGATGCTCCGACTCAGAATTTAACAATTACAATATATATGTAAACGTGTATATGAGTTGCGTCAATCCAATTGAGATGCCAAGCAGCCATGATGATTCCTGACTCGAACCTCTCTCCCGCCGCTGCGCCGCAGCGACCTCTGCGTATTGGTGACACCGCGCCCGGGTTTCAGGCGCGCTCGACCCTCGGCGAGGTTCGGCTGTCGGACTATCGCGGCAAATGGCTGGTCTTTTTCTCGCACCCGGCAGATTTCACGCCGGTCTGCACCAGCGAATTTGTCAGCATCGCAACGGCAGCCGATGCGTTTGCCGCGCTGGACTGCGAATTGCTGGGCCTGTCTGTCGACAGCCTTTATTCCCATCTCGCCTGGGTTCGCGCGATCCGCCAGAAGTTCGCCGTGACCATCCCGTTCCCGATCGTCGAGGATCCGTCGATGGCGATCGGGCGCGCCTATGGGATGATCGAACCGCATTCGGACGACTCATCTGCGGTGCGGGCGACCTATTTCATCGATCCCGACGGCGTGATCCGGGCAATGACTTGGTATCCCCTGAATGTCGGGCGTTCGGTGGACGAAATGCTGCGGATGGTGGCCGCCCTTCAGCGAACGGCTGGCAACGACGTATTGGCACCCGAGGGCTGGCGCCCCGGCCAGGACCTGCTTTTCATCCCACCGCAGGATCAACATGCCGTGCTGGCGGGGGAGGACGAACACTGGTTCTACCAGACAATGACGGACGCAAAATGACGCTTTATGCCTCTCGCGCCGCGGCGGACGTCGCTGCTGAGCGCCTCAAGATTTATGCGCAGCCGCAGCGGCTGATGATCCTGTCCCGGCTGATCGACGGCGAGCACACGGTCAGCGAAATCGATGAGGCGACGGGCATCGGCCAGCCCGCGCTCAGCCAGCAGCTTGCCGAGCTGAGGCGTGCCGACATCGTCAAGACGCGGCGTGCGTCAAAGCAGGTCTATTATCGGCTCGCTGATAACAGTGTCGTCATTTGCGTGAAGGGCATCGAGGCAATGTTCGGTGGTAATACGGATAGGATGAGCGCCTTAGGCTTGGCGATCCACAGTACCACCGATAGCCGCGCCGTCCCGCGACCGTCAGGCGTCGCAGCATTCGCGCGTATCGGGTGATCGCGCGCTGCCCGGTCAACGGCGGCGATAGCGGAAGTACCAGACCTCATGCCCCTTGGTCCGCGCTTTGCGTTCATAGCGGGTTTCGGGCCAGTCGGCGGGGCGGGTGAGGAAAGCGCTGGCATTCGTTGCCTGCCAGTCGAAGTCCCGGCGCGCGTTCATGATCATCATCGACCAGCGGCAATAGGTTGGGTCGTCGGTGCCCAGCCGGAACTCGCCGCCGGGTTTCAGCTTGGCGTGGATCAGGTCGAGCGGGCCGTGATTGACCATGCGGCGCTTGGCATGGCGCGCCTTTCGCCACGGATCGGGGTGGAGCAAATACACGCGATCAAGCGACGCATCGGGTAGTCGTTCGATCACCTCAAGCGCGTCGCCCATGTGCAACCGGACATTGCGCAGATCGCCGTCTCGGACATGCGAGAGTGCGCCGACGACACCGTTCAGGAAAGGCTCGCAGCCGATGAACCCGCTCGCCGGGCGCATCGCCGCCTGCCCCGCAAGATGCTCGCCCGAGCCAAAGCCGATCTCGACTTCGAGCGGGCGATCATCGCCGAACAGCGTTACCGCATCGATTGGTCCGGTTTCAGGCACCGAGATTTGCGGCAGCAGTTCCTCGATCAGCGCGGCCTGGCCCTGGCGCAGTTTATGTCCGGCGCGCCGACCGTAAAGGCGGCGAATGGTGGTGGGATCGCTCATAAAAAAGGGGCGATAGCTCTCCGCTACCGCCCCCGCAATCGTTCAGCGTTGTGCGCGGTTTACGCCAGCGCCGCCTTCAGGTCGTCGACCAGGTCGGTGCGCTCCCAGGGGAAGAAATCCCCCTCGGGCTGGCGACCGAAATGGCCGTAAGCGGCAGTCTTGCGATAAATCGGCTTGTTCAGGCCCAGATGCGTGCGGATGCCGCGCGGGGTGAGGCCACCGAGCTTGCCGATCTTGCCGATTGCTGCCTCGAGCACATCGTCGCCGACGGTGCCGGTGCCGTGCGTGTCGACATAAAGCGACAGCGGCTTGCTGACGCCGATCGCATAAGCGAGCTGGATCGTGCAGCGCTGGGCGAGGCCCGCCGCGACGATGTTCTTCGCCAGATAGCGCGTGATGTACGCCGCCGAGCGATCGACCTTGGTCGGATCCTTGCCGCTGAACGCGCCGCCGCCGTGCGGCGATGCACCGCCATAGGTATCGACGATGATCTTGCGGCCAGTCAGCCCGGCGTCACCGTCTGGCCCGCCGATTTCAAAGCTGCCGGTCGGGTTGATGTGATAGACGGTTTCGTCGCTCAGTAGTTCGGCGGGGATCACCTTGGCCACCACCGACTTCACATAGGCGTGGAGTTCGGCTTCCTTTTCGCCCTGATCATAACCCTTGGCGTGTTGGGTCGACACCACGATCGCGGTGCAGGCAACCGGCGTGCTGCCTTCATAGCGCAGCGTTACCTGGCTCTTGGCGTCAGGCTCAAGGAAAGGGGCGACCTTCGAGTGACGGTCGGCGGCCATCTGCTCGAGGATCTTGTGGCTGTAATAGAGCGTGGCCGGCATCAGATCCGGCGTGTCGTCGGCCGCATAGCCGAACATGATGCCCTGATCGCCAGCGCCTTCGTCCTTGTTGCCGCTCGCGTCGACGCCCTGGGCGATATGCGCGGACTGGCCGTGGAGATTATTCTCGAAACGCAGCGTCTGCCAGTGAAAGCCGTCCTGCTCATAGCCGATTTCACGCACCGTGTTGCGCACGGTCGTCTCGATTTCCTCGAGCGCGCCGGGCGCCCAGACGCCGTCCTCATACACGCCCTTGCAGCGAATTTCTCCGGCTAGCACGACCAGCTGGGTCGTCGTCAGCGTTTCGCACGCGATGCGCGCCTCGGGATCCTTCGACAAGAACAGATCGACGATCGCGTCGGAAATCTGATCCGACACCTTGTCGGGATGGCCTTCTGAAACTGATTCGGACGTGAAAAGATAGGATGAGCGCATGGTAATCCCTTATGACTGGGCGATGAGCGCGGCTGCGGACCGCATATAAAGCTTTTGTTATATGCGCCCTATCGCGCTCGCTGGCGAATGGCAACTGCCAGCGCGAGCAATGCCGCGGTGACCAGCGCGTCCATCCAATTGCCAAGCATTGCAAACACTGTCGGCGGATGCGCGGGTGGGATCGGCAGCTCAATCGCGCCGTCGCGGTCGGCGGGGATGCTCGCCAGAACGCGGCCATCGGCATCGATGATTGCCGATACGCCGGTGGGGGTGGCGCGGATGACCGGCACGCCCTCTTCGATCGCGCGGAGCCGCGCCATCGCCAGATGTTCGACCGGGCCCCACAGTCCGTACCAGCTGTCGTTGGAGGGGTTGAAGATGAAGCGGGGGCGCTGCGTGCGGTTCACTGTTTCGCCCGAAAAGATGATCTCGTAGCAGATCTGCATACCCGCCAGCCCGAAACCGGGCAGGTTCAGTCCCGCGGGGCCGGGACCGGGGCGGATATCGACATCGCCCGGCACCAACCGCGCCAACCCGATCGCCGACATGATCGGGCGGGCGGGCAGATATTCGCCCCAGGGCACCAGATGCGCCTTGTCATACCGACCGAGGAGCCGCGCATTGGCATCGATCGCGAACACCGAATTGCTGACCGACGTCACTTGGCCGCGGTCATCGAACTGCACGCCATTGCCGCCCGCCAGCACGATATCGCGCGGCCCGAGCATCGCAGCGATCCGCCCGCGCGTCACCTCCGGTCGGCCGCGCCAGTAATATTCGGGCGGATAGCCATCCTCCACGAACAGCCGCAACGCCCCTTCCGGCCAGACGATCAGGCGCGGCGCAGCGCCGGGGGTGCCCATGTGGCGGGCGATGGCGGCGAGATTGGCCTCGGCATAGTCGTCGCGCGGGCGCTCTTCCTGATCGAGATTGGGCTGGATCACGCGGATGCGGGGGGTGTCGGCGGCGATGGCGGGCGCAGTAACCGGTATATCGATGCCGTTCAGCGCCAGCAGCCCGGTAACGCCCAGCACCGGCGTGGCCAGTTTCCAGCGACGCTGCGTCACCAGCAACAGCAGCGTACCGGCCACCACCACACTCAATCCGCCAAGCGCATAGGTGCCGATCAGGCTAGTCGATCGCGCCACGCCGATCAGCGGCAACCAGATCGCCGCGAGCGGATTCCACGGATAGCCGGTCAGCATCGTGCCGCGCAGCCATTCGGTGATGATCCACGCAGCACCCGCGACCAGCACATAGCTGCCGCCCGGCGGGGTTGCGCTGTCGCCGTTCGCGCGCGGGCTTGCCAGGCGCCACATCAGACCCGCCGCGAGCATCGGATAGATCGCCAGATAAGCCGCGAGGATCGATACCGCCGGATAGCCGAGCCACGCGGGCATCGCATCCTGCAAGCTGAAGGCGCGCGCGATCCAGTTATTGCCGATCGTGAAATGCGCGATCCCGAACAGCCAGCCGCGCCACAATGCCGTGCGCAAATCGGGCGAATCGTGCACCAGCCAAAGCCAAGCGGCAAAGCACGCCAGCGTCACCGGTAACAGATTGAGCGGGGCGAATCCGGTGGCGGCCACAGCGCCAAGGATCAGCGACATCAGGGCGGGGCGTTTCGTCACGCGGCGGCTATCGCTTGGTTCGCCGGGATTTGCTAGCAGCATTGCATGATCCGTCCGTTCCACCTCGCCTTTCCCGTTCACGATCTTGCCGCCGCGCGCGCTTTTTATAGCGGGGTGCTTGGCTGTGCGGAGGGAAGGTCAGCCGATCACTGGATCGATTTCGACCTGTTCGGACATCAGATCGTCGCGCATCTCGATCCGTCGGCAAAGCCCGTGGCGGTCGCCAATGCTGTCGATGGCCATGATGTGCCGGTGCCGCATTTCGGAGTGGTGCTGACGATGCCTGACTGGCGGGCGCTGGCAGACCGGGTCGCGGCGGCAGGCATCCCGTTCGGCATTGCCCCGCATATCCGCTTTCAGGGGCAACCCGGCGAGCAGGCGACGATGTTCTTTTACGATCCCAGCGGCAACGCGCTAGAATTCAAGGCATTTGCCGATGACGCGATGCTGTTCGCCACGAACTGAGGCATCGGTAATCGATCTGCCGGTCAGTCGTCGTGCACTTCGATCACGCCCAGCCGGGCGAGCTGTTCGGCGGTCTTGGTGAACTCGGCCACAATCGGCTCAAGCATCGGCTCAAGGCCCAGCAAGTCGATCACGCCCGGCGGCGGCGTCACCCCGCCGCGCGGATCCTCCACCAGCAAACCGCGCTCGATCATCTTTTCGACCTGCCGGCGTACCGTCTCACGCGGCAGTCCCGTTGCGGACGCGATGGCGTTTCGCGAAATCGGAATCACCCACTCACGGGGCAGCACGGCGGTGGCGGAAAATTGTCCGGGCACTGATCGTTCCCGCATCAGCTTTTGGACGTTGGCGACACACACCGTCAGATAAATAAGAATCTCGGTTGGTCCCATCGGCACCGGACCCGACGAAAAGGCGCGTTGTGTCGCCAAAAACATGTTGGCCACGCCGAACATCGCGATGCGCCAGTTGGCCGCCATCTTATCAGGATTGGTCGCAATCCTTACGGCCATGATGTGACGCTCCCCACACACGCCGCACCGTGCCCGACCCCCTCGGGCGATTACCCACAACGGGTACGACGATTGCTACGTAATCCAACTATGATGAATTCGGCAATGGGGATGGCATTAGTTTACGACGATTTTTTCAGCTTGCCGTAGCGGCGTCACCGCGCGGCGCTGACCCGCCAGATCACATTGCCGACATCGTCCGCCACCAGCAGACTGCCCGATTTGTCGAGCGCAACGCCCACCGGACGCCCCTGGGCATCGCCATTCTTGTCGAGGAAGCCCGTCAATACATCGACCGGGCGGGTGCCTTTCACCGGGAAGCCGTTGGCGGCGAACGGTACATAGATGACCTTATAGCCGGACACGGGGGTGCGGTTCCATGATCCGTGTTGGCCGATAAAGGCGCCATTGGTGAACTGCCCACCGAGTGTGGCGCCCTTTGCGAAGCTGAGGCCAAGCGAGGCCGTATGCGGCCCCAAGGCGTAATCGGGTCTCTTTGCATATTCGCGCAAGTCTTCCCGCTTCGGCTCGACGCGAGGGTCAATGTAACCGCCCCAATAAAAGTTCGGCCAGCCAAAATAGTCGCCCAGGTTCACCGCGGTTAAGTAATCGGGTGCGAGATCTGAACCGAGCATGTCGCGCTCGTTCACCGTCGTCCACAACCGCCCGCTTTGCGGCTCGAATGCCAGTCCCTGCGGATTGCGAAGGCCAGAACCGAACACCCGGAAGGTTTTGGCAGCGGGGTCTACTTCTAGAATAGCGGCGCGGTTCACCTCAACATCGAGTCCGGTTTCTGCGATGTTGCTGGCCGAGCCGACCGCGACGTACAGCGTCTTGCCATCGGCACTCGCCACCACATTGCGCGCCCAGTGATTGCCGCCCCCGGGGTAGCGCACGACCGTTTCGGGCTTGGCGGTGATCTTGGTCTGGCCGGTGGTGTAGGGCACGCGGACGAGCGCATCGGTGTTGGCGATGTAAAGCTGGTCGCCGACCAGCACCATGCCGAGCGGGGAGTTGAGGCCGCCGATCAGCACTGACCGCGTTTCCGCCACACCGTCGCCGTCGGCATCGCGCAGCAGCGTGATCCGGTTGGCGGAGGGTACGCCTGCCCCGGCTTTTGACATCAGCGCGTTCATCACCACGCCGGTGATGCTGAACCCCGCTTTTCGTGGCGGCGAGTTGGTTTCCGACACCAGAATATCGCCATTGGGCAGCTGATAGATCCAGCGCGGATGATCGAGCCCCTCGGCAAAGGCAGCGACCTTCAGCCCGGCGGCCGGCACCGGCGTCGCGCCATTCTGCCAGCCGACCACGTCGGCGATCCTGATCGTCGGAATCGTCTGCACGCGCGGCGGGGTGATGTTCGGGCGCGGGCCCATCACCGTTTCAATCGGCAACCGGGCCTGATCGGGCTGGCTGACAAAGAACCATGTGCCGCCCGCAAGGACGACCAGAATGGCGAGGACGATCAGAATATGTTTGCGCATGGCCCTTAACTAAAGCCCATCCGGATGCGGGGGAAGGCCAAAAGAAACGACCGCCGGCACAGGGGAAATGCCGACGGTCGCATCGACCAGATCAGGGCCGCCAGGGAGGAAGCGGGGGGACGCTTACTCGGGGGGGGGTGGGGTGGCCCCGCGGTCGACCGCCTCTCAGCGATCTGGGGGTCAATTACGCCTCCCCCGCTAATCGCCCAAACAGATTAAATCACAGTCTGTGATCGACGGAGTGAATGTACGTCGCTGCCCCGATTACCCGTCCGCCAATTCCGCCTCGCGGGGTGGATGCAGGCGCAAGCGCTGGATTCGCTTGGTATCGGCTTCGATCACCTCGATCCGCCAGCCGCTGGGGTGATCGATGCAAAGCCCGGCTTCAGGCACATGCCCCACCAGCACCGCCGCCAGTCCGCCGATTGTGTCGATGTCGTCATCGGTCTCGCCAAGCCGTGGATCGATCGCCTCGGCGACATCTTCCAGCTCGGCGCGGCCATCGACATCCCAGGCACCACCATCGATCGGGATCAGCAGTTGCTGAGGTGCTTCGTCATGCTCATCCTCGATATCGCCGACGATTTCCTCGATCAGATCCTCGATCGTCACCAGCCCCTCGGTGCCGAAATATTCGTCGAGCACGATCGCCAGATGGACGCGCTTGTTGCGCATGTCCGCCAGCAGATCGAGCGCCCCGCGCGACATCGGCACGAACAGCGGCTCGCGGATCAGCGCGGTGATCGAGTCGGGGTGCGGTGCGCCGGTCGCGAGGATGTTGAACACGTCCTTGATGTGAACCATGCCGATGATCGTATCGAGTTCGTCGCGATAGACCGGCAGGCGGCTATGCCCCGCATCGGCGAACTGGCGGACCAGACCAGCAAAGCTGATGCTTTCGGGCACCGCGACGATGTCCGCGCGCGGGACGCCAATGTCGCCCGCGTCGCGCTCACCGAAATGGAGCAGATTGCGCACCATCTGGCGCTCGAGCGGCGACAGGTCACCTTTGGTATCGGGGGCGGGATCATCCTCATGCGCGTCGATCGCTTCTTCGAGCTGCGCGCGGAGCGAATCATCGGCGGGTTCACCGAAGATGAAGTTGCGGAAGGAGCGCCATAAGCTGCCTTCCTGGGAGCCGGCATTGCCGGTCTCGGTACTGGGGCCGTCGGCCATCGGGGTTGGTTAGTCCTCGTGCAGTTGATCGTTCAGATAGGGATCGGCGATACCGAGCGTGGCCAGCACATCGCGTTCGATCTGCTCCATCGCATCGGCCTCGGCCTGCCCCTG